>NZ_CP014276.1 GCF_001578105.1 Martelella sp. AD-3
TTTCAGGAGGTTGTCCATTCGGAGCGTACCGAGGAGACTGGAGTTACCACGCTTCAGCACTCACCGGAGGCTCCGAATGAACATTCACAAGAATGCCCGACTGACCCCGCTGCGTCGAGAGGAGATGGCTGTTGCCGTTCTGTCTGGCGCGCTCACGAAAGCGCAGGCGGCTTTAGTCTATGCCGTTTCCCACAAGATCGTGTCTCGTTGGGTCGAGCGCTTCAGAAAGGGTGGACGCGCTGCAATGGCTGACCGGTCGTCGCGGCCCAGAAGCAGTCCCCGGCAGACCGATGCCATCTTGTGCGAGCGCATTGCCGCCCTTCGTCGTCAGCGCCTGACCGGCAGGCACATCGCCATGGAGACAGGCGTGTCACCGGCCACCGTCAGCCGCGTTCTCAAGCGGGTCGGTTTGTCCCGGATGAAGGACATTGCTCCAGCCGAACCGGTCGTGCGTTACGAATATGACGAGCCGGGCGGCCTGATCCATCTCGACATCAAGCGCCTTGGCCGCTTTAATCGCGTCGGCCACCGCATCACAGGCGACAGGACCGGCCAGAGCAATTCACGCGGCATCGGCTGGGAATATGTGCATGTGTGTATCGACGATGCATCCCGGATCGCATTCACTGACATCTTGCCCAACGAGAAGGCTGAAAGCGCCGTCGCATTTCTCAAGGCGGCAGTCGCCTATTATCAAAGCCTCGGCATCACGGTGAAGCGGGTCATGACCGACAATGGCTCGTGCTACATTGCCGGGGATTTCGCGAAAGCCTGCAAGGCGCTCCATCTGAAACATATTCGTACCAAACCTTACACGCCAAAGACAAACGGCAAGGCCGAGCGCTTCATCCAGACAGCATTGCGCGAATGGGCCTATGCGCGCGCCTATCCATCCTCAGAGCACCGAAAACGGCATCTGCCGAACTGGAACCACATGTACAATTGGCACCGTCCGCATGGCGGCATAAAGTCAAAAACACCGATCAGTCGACTCGGCATGAACCGAGACAACCTCTTGAGGCTCCACAGTTAGAGCGTCCTTTGTGCGTCCGAATGGACGCACGGCGCTCTAGGTCCGCCAGTCGTTTTCAAGAAGAGCCTGCTGCTCTTTTTTATCTGGAACGTCGCGCAATCGAAAAAGCAGGTCCGCAGAAGAGGCTGCAAAGCTTGCTGAGAATGTGCATGTTGTTCCTGAGTTTCTTGGCAATCGCGCACCATATGCTGATCCGCAGTCAACCGCAGTCATCAGCGGGCTAACACTGGATGCCACCGAGGACAGCTTTATTCGCCTTTATGTCGCCGGGCTGTGTGGTCTATGCTATGGAACGCGACAGAATGACCAAGACGATATCCGAGATTGCCGAGGCGACTGGTTATTCGCGTACAACAATTGCGATGGCGTTCGGCGGTCGCGCTGCCCTTGAGCTTCTCCTGCAGCATATGTCCGGCCAGAAGGCCGTAAAGCCTGGCCGGACGATCCTTGAGACGCAGCTGGTTCGTCTGGGTTGATGTATCCCGACTTTGGCGCGCCTTCCGAAAACATCACAGTGTCAGTGAGGCCGAAATACTGAACCTGTCGCTGATCGTGCCGACGACTTCGCAAGGGGCAGTGAAAGACACTGCGCCACAAAGCGACCCAGTGGTGATGAATGATCCGGCCTGCAACACGCCGATCCTGTCTTCACCGCTCTTTGCATAAGCGACAACCGGCTTCAAAACGCCGCCGAACGGATGCTTGGCCGGTTTGTTGAAGATTTCGGCACCATTGGCGGTCAGGACCAGAGGTTCGCCATCAACATCGAGCTTGCCGCTATATTTCTCAGTGCCCGCGATATAGCCGATGCCAGTCAAATTATCGGCCAACTGAGCCCAGGCCGTAGACCGCGCCTGGTCGCTGAAGCGGGTTCCGATAACTTCGATGCCGAAAACGAAGTGGTCAACGGCTTCCAGCACAGCATCCTCACCAGCTTCCGCCATTTCCGGTGTAATGGTCTTGCCGAGAACAAAAGCGAGTTCGAACTCAACGCCCATAACACCTTCGGCAGGCAATGCGAGGCTTCCACCCGAACTCGTGAACCTGCTTGCATAAATCGGCGCAGCAACGGCTTTGCCTTCACCGTTTATCGCAACCTTGAAGCCGCCAGGTGTCTGTCCAAGGCGTTGCGCAACCGCAGACTGTACCGAATAAGCTTCGTCCTGGGCGATACCGGAGAATGCGTCCTGATCGATCAGCTTCTTGTTTTCATAGGCGTTGACGAGCAGGTCTTCATAATGATTGCTCACGGGAAAATTCCTTTGTGTTTTGTCCGTCATAAAACGATTATGGACGGAATGGGGTTTGACTATCGAGAGGATCCGGCTCGTTTGGTGGGTTCATTTAGGCGACGTTCGCGTGGTTTCGCAACCGTCGGGGCCGTGTTCCATGGCGTGGTCTAGCTTCGGCCTGCCTTCCGGACAGGGCCGGGAACGGATCAGCTTGCCGCAGGCAGGCTGACGAATGGATCCAGCCTGACGATGGCGTCATCGTTCGGGAAGATGCCGACGACCTCTGTGCAGAGAGTTGGCTCGGCTTGTCTGAACAGTTTCGGGCGTTTTGCTAAGTGGATTTCCGCCTCGCTTATGCTGGCACGTTCATTGGTTTCAGCGTGTTGAAGTAGGCCTGAACCGGGGTCTGCCGGTCAAGGGATGAATGCGGGCGTCGGGTGTTGTAGAAGGTCAGATAGCGGCCGATGCCAGCGCGGGCCTCGGACACGGTCTTGTAGGCGTGGAGGTAGACCTCCTCGTATTTGATCGACCGCCAGAGCTGCTCGACGAAGACGTTGTCCCGCCAAGAACCCTTGCCGTCCATTGAGATGGCGATTCCGGCTTTCTTCAGCACCGCCGTGAAGTCGATGGATGTGAACTGCGATCCTTGATCCGTGTTGAAGATGTCGGGCTTGCCGTAATGAGCAAGTGCCTCCTCGACCGCTTCGATGCGGAAGTCCGCTTCCATCGTGATCGACAGCCGCCACGACAAGACCTTCCGGCTGAACCAATCGACGACCGCGCAAAGATAGACAAATCCCCGCGCCATGGGGATGTAGCTGATGTCCATGGCCCAGACCTGGTTGGGTCTGGTGACGGCAAACTTGCGCAGCAGATACGGATAGACCTTGTGCCCAGGCGCTGGTTTCGACGTGTTCGGGCGGCGGTAAATCGCCTCGATGCCCATCTTTTTCATCAGCGTGGCGACGTGCAGCCGCCCGGTTTCCAACCCTTTTCCTCTCAAAAGCCCTTGCAACATCCGGCTTCCGGCAAACGGGTAATCGAGATGCAGCCCGTCGATCCGCCGCATCAAGGCCAGATCGCCGTTGGACACCGGACGGGGTAGATAATAGACGCTTCCACGACTGAAGCCGAGAAGCTTCGCCTGGCGTGCGACCGACAATTTGTGCTCGCGGTCGATCATTTCTTGTCCACCAGCAATCCCGCCTTGCCGAGCGCACCGGATAAAGCGCAGACTCTCAAATTGAACGTGGAACGCAAGCGGGCAGGTCAATCCGAGCCTGAAATTGAGCCCTGGAAGCAGACCCCCCGGACCGATGTCCGGAGGATTTACGTGCAAGGAAAGCGAAAAGAGATGTTCTGGCCTGTCTGCAGATTCACTCACCTGCACATCAGGCCTAGCCCGCGTCACTTGGTCGTGACAGCCTGGACCTTGTTGACGAGCGTGTCGCCATATTTGTCGGTGAAGGTCTTCCAGACGGGCTTGACGGCCTCCTGGAAGGCCTGACGGTCGACATCGCTGTTGACGACCATGCCTTCCTTTTCCAGGTCCGCGATCATCGATGCTTCGCTGTCCTTGGAAAGCTGGCGTTCATAGTCGACTGCAACCTTGGCCGCCTTCATGATGATTTCCTGCTGGTCTTCCGGCAGGCTGGCGAATTTCTTCCCGTTCATCGCCAGCACCAGCGCGGCATAGGAGTGGTTGGTCAGCGACAGGTATTTCTGGACTTCGTAGAACTTGAAAGACTGCACGATGGTGATCGGGTGATCCTGTGCATCGACAACGCCGGTTTCCAGAGCGGTGTAGAGCTCCGCGACCGGGATCTGCTGCGGATTGGCCTTCAGCAGCGCGAACATGTCATTGAGCGCCTCCGAGTTGTTGGTGCGCATGCGCAGGCCTTCAAGATCCTTCGGCTCGACAATCGGGCCGCGGTTATTGGTGATTTCGCGGAAACCGTTTTCCGGGAAACCCAGAACCTTGAGATCGAAGTTTTCGAATTCGGCGGCGGCTTCCTGACCGATCGGCCCGTCATAGACTTCGTAGGCCTGATCGCGATCGGTGATCATGAACGGCAGCATCAGTCCGCCGAGTTCGGGCATCATGCCGGTGAAATTGTTCAGACCGCTCATGACGATGTCGATGATGCCGGAACGCGCGCCGGTGATCATCTGGGAATCGTTGCCGAGCTGGCCCTGCGGAAAGATCTGAACGGTGATCTTGCCGTCGGACATGGTTTTGACGTCATCGGCAAAGCGCTCGGCAAGCTTCTGCTGCAGGTCGCCTTGCGGCGCAGCATGCGCCAGACGAAGCGTGGTTGCATTCGCCGAGACTGTTCCTGCAACCAGCATACCAATGGCGAGAAGGCCTGTTGTAAAACGTTTCATTTCATATCCTCCATAGAAAAAATAGTGAAGTCAGCCTGCGATCCATCCAAGCGGAACCGTGATGATCTGGGGTACAAGGATGAACAGGATCAGCACGAGCAGGTAGACGGCGATGAACGGCAGGACGCCACCGACGGCGTCCTGCACGCGGGTTTTTCCAACGCCGCAAACGACGTTGAGAACCGTACCGACCGGCGGCGTGATGAGGCCGATACAGGTATTGATGACGAACATCAGACCGAAATAGACAGGGTCGATGCCGGCTTCCCTGACGACTGGCATCAGCAGCGGAACCAGGATCAAAATCGTGGGGCTCAGATCCATCACCATGCCGACAAGCAGAACCAGAACCATGATGGCGGTCATCAGCAGGCGCGGGCTGTCGGTGAGCGGCCCGAGCATGACGGCGAGCTGCTGCGGCAACTGGGCTACCGTGATCAGCCAGGAGGCGACCATGGCTGAGCCGACAAGGAACATGACCATGGCGGTCGCGCGACCGGAATTGATCAGGACCTGATAGAACTTCGCCGGCGTCAGTTCGCGATAGACGAGCGTTGAAACGAGGATGGCGTAGACGGCTGCGACAACGGCTGCCTCGGTCGGCGTAAAGATGCCGAAGCGGATACCGCCAATGATGATGAGCGGCAGGAGCAGAGCCCAGATACCATCCTTCAGGGCGGCGCGGCGCTCTTCCTTGGAAGCCTTTTCATGCTGCTCAAGGTCTTCCTTTCGCATCAGGAACGTCCATGTGCCGATCAGAGCCATGCCCATGATCAGGCCGGGGACAATGCCGCCGAGGAAGAGTTTGGCAATCGAGATATTGCCGGCAACGCCCATGATGATCAGCGGTAGCGACGGGGGGATGACCGGCGCGATGATGCCGCCCGCGGCAAGCAGGCCGACGGATCGGTTCTGCGGATAGTTGGCGTTGCGCATCATCGGATAGAGAATGGAAACCAGCGCTGCCGCGTCCGCCACAGCCGACCCGGAAAGGCCGGCCAGCACGACGGAAGTCAGAATCGCAACATATCCGAGGCCGCCTTTTCTGTGACCGACATAGGCCATGGCCAGACGCACGATCCTGCGCGAAAGACCACCGGTCGACATGGTTTCGCCTGCGACCATGAAGAAGGGAATGGCGAGAAGCGGAAAGCTGTCGACGCCATTCACCAGTGACTGGGCCAGGATGTCGGGACTGAAGAGGTTCATGTGCAGCATCAGGCCGACGGCGCTCAAGAGCAGCGCGAAGGCAACCGGAACACCGAGCAGAATGGCACCGATCAGAACGGCAAGAAAAAGCGCAAGCGTCATTGGGGCGCCTCCTCGGTACCTTCGACATTGCTGGCGAAATCGGGCACGGCTCTGCGCGGATCGAGCAGGCGCAACAATGCAATGGCTGCCATCAGCACGCCGCCGACCACGCCTGCGAGATAAAACATGCCGACCGGAATACCGCTCATCGGCGATATATTGTCCCAGTTGGCGATGACTTGCGGGACTGCGCCCCAGACCAGCATGACACAGCAGCCGAGGATGACGAGGTTGACGAAACGGTGTAGCCAGTATTTTGCCTTGGGGAACATGCCCTCTGCGGCGCCATCCAGTGAGAGGTGTTCAAAGTTGCGCAGGCAAGCCGCCGAGCCGAGCATGATGACCCAGACAAACAGGAGCCTTGAGATTTCGACCGAGCCGAGAATGCCGCTGGAAAAGCCGTAACGAAGCACGACATTTGTAAAAACCAGCGCGATCATCGCCACGAGCGCGATGGCAATCATCGCGTCAATGATGCGCCAGCCAATGCCGATGATGCGAGTGATCAAACCCATTTCATGCTACCTCCCTAGATCGCGATTGGGTAAGCGCAATATGTTATCGATAACATATATAAATGCGATAGTCGCGTATTTTCGTCGTCTCGCTTGAATAAAGTTGGGACTTTTACAGGAGCAGGCGGAAACCCGTCATGGATGCCTATCCAGTCACTAGAGGTCTCGTGGACCAGTTTCAGTCCGGCGTGTATTGGTCGCCATCGAACACGTGATGGTGAACGCGACCGCTGAACATGTCCAGGAGGCCCTTGGTCACTTCACGACCCCTGGTGCGGACATCGGATTCCAGCGCCCTGGCGACAGCTTCGAGGTTGTCGTAGCGGACACCCATGACGAGCGCATATTCCGGCGCGCCCTTATCGCGTTCGACGCCGAAATAGACCTGCAGGTCCTGTGCGCCGGGAAACTGCCGCCAGATGGGGATCAGCTTTTCGTGCACATAGGCCTTGAACTCGGCCTCCCGTCCTTCATTGATCGTACCTTCGAAAAGGGCGTAGCGAATGATCATCATGTCCTCCCTGGACAACCGTCACCGGACGGTTTCTCGTTTGCGGCGACGGCGTCATCATGCCTTCGCAGTTAATCAATCCTGCCGGCTCACGTGGAGCCGGTGTCGCCATCAAGCAACCGCATCATCTCGGCCGAATCCTTCGGCCCCAGACCGGCGGCGACAAGCAGGCGGTGAATTTCAGTGACCTGACCGGTCATCGGCAGCGGCGTGCGGGTCTTCAGCGCAAAAGTCTGCAGGCTGTCGAGATCCTTGAGCATGTTGTCGATGCGACCGGTTGGCGCGTAATCACGGGCGGCGAACTTGCCCATGAACTCCTGCATGATGCTGCTGTCGGCCCGTCCGCCCGAGAGCGCCTTCGGAATGCTGGCGGCGTCGACGCCACCGGCTTCCGCCAGCTTGACGGCTTCGGCGACGGCCTGAAACTGAACGGCACAGAAGAGCTGGTTGATCAGCTTGGTGGTCTGTCCGGCGCCGCTTGGCCCCATCAGAGTGTAGTTGGCGCAGAGATCTGCCATGACGGCGCGCGCCCTCTCGAAGTCTTCCTTCGTGCCGCCCGCCATCACCGTCAGCCGTCCGCCCAGTGCACCCGGCGCGCCGCCGGAAAGCGGGCAGTCGACCCAGCCCATTCCGGTTGCCGAGAGAAGCTCAACCGACATTTCGGCCGTCGCCTTCGGGTCGATCGACGACATGTCGATCAGAAGCTTGTCAGCACTGGCGGCTTCTGCGACGCCGTTCTTGCCAAACACCACAGCCCTGACGATATCGGCATGGTTCAGGCTCATGATGGTGAAATCAGAGCCAGCCGTGGCCGCTTTCGGGCTTGCGGCGGCGCTGGCGCCCTTTTCAACCAGTTTGGCGACCTTTGTGTCGTCAAGATCGGAAACGATGACTTTGTGGCCCGTCTCCAGAAGACGTGTCGCGATCGCGGTGCCCATAATGCCCGCGCCGATGATGGCGATCTGTTCAGTCATTTTCGGCTCCTTGTCCCGCTCCCAGAAAGGCGAGAGATTTCTCGGTGATGATGGCTGGCGACAGGTCGCAATCGAGCGTCAGAACGTCGCCCTCACCATCCGTGGCTTCCAGCGTTGCAAGCTGACTGTCAAGCAGCGAGACCGGCATGTAGTGGCCGGGACGGTTCGCCATCCGCGCGGCAAGCACCGCGCGCTCGCCTTTCAGGTGAATGAAACGCAGCTCCGGGCCGGCCAGATAGCGCAGCAGATCACGATAGCTCTTCTTCAGGGCCGAGCAGGAGACGATCACACCTTCATTGCGCGGCGCCTCCGCGAGCGTCCTGCCAATCACGTCGAGCCACGGCATGCGGCCTTCATCGCCAAGAGGAATGCCGACGCGCATCTTTTCCACATTGGTTTCAGGGTGCAGGTTGTCGCCCTCGACGAAGCGCGCGCCGAGCTTTTCCGCCAGCGCACGGGCTGCGGACGACTTTCCGCAGCCGCTGACACCCATGACCACGATTTTCATCTCAGACACTCACGGTGATGCCGCCATCAACAGCCAGCACGTGGCCATTGATGAAGGAGGAGGCGGGCGATGCAAGGAAGACGGCGGCGCCGACGAGTTCGTCGACATCGCCCCAGCGACCGGCAGGGGTGCGCTTTTCAAGCCAGGCGGAAAATTCCGGATTGTCGACCAGCGCCTGGTTGAGCGGCGTCTTGAAATAGCCCGGCGCAATGCCGTTGATCTGCAGGCCATACTTGGCCCAGTCCGTGCACATGCCGCGGGTCAGATTGCGGACCGCGCCCTTGGTCGCGGTGTAGGGCGCGATGCCGGGGCGGGCCAGCTCGCTCTGCACCGAGCAGATATTGATGATCTTGCCGCGGCCGCGCTTGATCATGTGGCGGGCAACCGCCTGACCGGTGAAGAAGACGCCGGAAATATTGGTTTCCAGTAGGCGGTGCCATTGTTCTTCCGGATAGTCTTCCAGCGGCGTGCGGTACTGGATGCCGGCATTGTTGATCAGGATCTCGATCGGACCGACCTCGGCCTCAGTCTGGTTCACGCCGGCTTCGACAGCCGATTTATCGGTAACATCAAAGACCGCGGAATACGCCTTGATGCCCTTGTCTTCGAAGGCCTTGACGGCGGCTTTCGCGTGATCCGTGCTGCGGGCATTGACGACAGGTATAGCGCCCTCTTCGGCGAGTCCTGAAATCAGTGCATGACCGATTCCCTGGCTGGAGCCCGTTACAAGTGCGATCTTTCCGTTCAGCTTGAACCTGTCGGACATGGTGTTCTCCTTCCCTGTGGGCGACGCGATGGGGCGAGGCTTAAGCCTCGGCGCCGAATTCCCAGCGCCGTCTCCGAATGTTCTTGACTTATCTGTTATCGATAACATAATCAAGACCAAAATCGGTTCTTGAACAAATTCGTCGCGGCAACCGAACGAGAGGCCGTAAGGGTCCGGACACATGCTTTCCGTTGTTGCGCGGAGCGAAGCTTACCAAGGGAGGTAGCGATGAAAGCTGCAATCATTCACGCGGCAAAGGATCTGCGCATAGAAGACATCGAAGCCGAGACCGCCGGTCCCGGTCAGCTGGAAATCCGCATCAGAGCGGGCGGCATTTGCGGTTCTGATCTGCATTATTACAATCATGGCGGTTTCGGCGATGTGCGCATTCGTGAGCCGATGATCCTCGGTCATGAAGTCGCCGGCACGATCGCCGCGCTTGGCAGCGGCGTCAGCAATTTCGCCGTCGGTGACCGTGTGGCGATCTCGCCGTCCCGGCCCTGCAACACATGCGAATATTGCCTGAAGGGGCTGCAGAACCACTGCCTCAACATGCGGTTCTACGGCAGCGCCATGCCGATGCCGCATATTCAGGGCGCTTTCCGTGAAACCCTGGTGGCCGAAGCCTGGCAGTGCCACAAGGTCGCAGACAACGTGTCGTTTGGCGAGGCCGCCATGGCCGAACCGCTGGCCGTGACGTTGCATGCGGTTTCGCGCGCCGGCTCGCTTCTTGGCAAGCGGGTTCTGGTCTCCGGCTGCGGTCCCATCGGCGCGCTCTGCATTGTTGCCGCCCGCGCTCATGGCGCGCGCGAGATCGTGGTCACGGATGTGATGGACGACGTTTTGCCCTACGCGGAAGCCGTCGGCGCAAACCGTGTCATCAACGTTGCGCAGAAACCTGAGGACCTCGCGGCCTATGCTGACGGCAAGGGCAAATTCGATGTGATGTTCGAAGCCTCCGGCAATGCCCGAGCGCTCGCAACCGGCCTACAGACGCTGGCGCCGCGCGGCATTCTGGTTCAACTGGGCCTCGGGGGCGAGGTCGGGCTGCCCCAGAACATGGTGGTTTCCAAGGAAATCGATATCCGCGGCTCGTTCCGCTTCCATCGGGAATATGGCCTTGCGGTCGATCTTCTCAATCAGGGTCGGATCGACGTCAAGCCGTTGATTTCCGGCACCTACCCGCTGGCCGATGCCGTTGCCGCCTTCGACGCCGCCAGCGATCGGTCAAAATCGATGAAGGTTCAATTGGCCTTTGGATAGGCGCAGGCTTCTTGCCGCTGGTGATGCCTGGAAGCAGTATCCAAACACAAAACGCCCCGACCTTGCGGCCGGGGCGTTTTGCATGCTGAGAGAGGGCCGATCTATTTGTTTTACGCAATTCCGGACGGCGAACCGGTGTCCACTTCACCGGGAATTGCTCTGGTGAGACTTACTGGACGCCCCAGATCTTCTTGTATTCGTCGCGGTAGCCATTGCCCGGATCGAATGTGTTGTCGGGACCGCCGTCATATTCGACATTGTCCTTGGTCACGACGTGGAACGGTGCGATATAGCCGGACCAGTCCTGACCCGCGAGCGCGCGGTTCATCTCGTCGACAAGCTGCCAGCCCTGAAGGTAGAGCGGCTCTGCGACCGTAACGGCCTGATACTGGCCGGCGCGGATGCGCTGATAGGCGCTTTCCGAACCGTCGCCGGCGGCGACATTGACCGGCGCGCCATCACCCGGCAAACCGGCAGCGGCCAGCGACGGACCCATGAAGTCGAAATAGAGGTCGTTGATCGCCAGCGAATGGGTCCATTTGTCTCCGTATTTCTGCAGCAGCGACGTGGTGAGCTGCGGCATGCGCTGGGATGTTTCGGCAATCGGCGTATCGACATATTCGAGCACCGTGCCACCAAGATCTTCGATCTGTTTCTTCATCGCGTCGGCCTTGGCAATGGCGATGGCATAGGTCGAGTCGGTGAAGATGATGACGCCAGGCTTGCCATCGGCGTCAACATAGGCCCAGTCGGCCGCCGCTTTCGAAACCTTCATCGGATCGGTCGTCACATTGGTGAAGATGCCGATATCCGGCTCGGGGCCGGCGGCAGGTGCTGCGTGCCAGGCGACCATCGGAATACCAGCGTCCTTGGCCTGCTGCATGGCCGGGCCCTGTTCGACGGCATCAAAACCGTTGATTATGATGCCATCGGGCTTGAGCGCCATGGCTTGCCCGAAAGCGGCCGTGCGTCCGGCAATCGAGCCGGCGCCGTCGAGTGTCGTGACTTTCCAGCCGACCGCCTTGGCCGCTTCATCAATGCCATCGACCACCTTCAGGATGCCGCCATTCTTCATGTCTGCGGCCAGCACCACGATCGACTTGCCGGATTCGGCCTTCGGGCCGCTTGTCGGCCCATCCCAGGTCGTCACCTGCGATGCATATTTGTCGACGAAGGCTTTCGCGTCGGACATGGCATCGGCAAGGGCCGGCCCTGCCAGCGCCAGCATGGCGACTCCGCCGGCGAGCGTTTGAATGAATGTTCTGCGTTTCATGTCTTCTCCTCCCGTTAAAAACAAGACTTCCGCTTTCGCGAAAGCCTATTTGCGCGCGGCGCGTTTGGTGTCGGCGCCGCGTTTGCGCTGGGCGTAACCCGCAATGCCGATTGCCACCAGAAGCGTCACGCCGTTGAACAGCGGTTCGACAAAGAACGATCCGCCGAATTGCTGGATGCCGGAGATACCGACCGCCAGAATGATCACGCCAACCACCGTGCCCCAGACATTGACGCGGCCGGGCTTGATGGTTGTTGACCCGAGAAATGCGCCGACAAGGGCCGGGAGAAGATACTCAAGCCCGACACTGGCCTGTCCGATCCTCAGCTTCGAGGCCAGCAGCACGCCGGCGAGCGCCGACAGAAAACCCGAACTGATGAAGGCGCCGACAACGAATTTGCGCACCGGAATACCGTTCAGCGCCGCCGCCTTCGGGTTCGCCCCAATGGCATAGAGATAGCGGCCGATCGGCAGGTATTCGAGCGTGATCCACATGATCAGCGCAATCGCAAGCACGTAGAAACCGGTGATCGGCAGTCCGAAAACCATGGTGCCATTCAGGTCGTAAAACCCTTGCGGAAGCACGCCCACAACCTGGCGTCCGCCGGTATGCCAGAGCGCGATGGCATAAAGCACCGTTCCCGTACCGAGCGTCGCAATGAAGGCATCGATCTTGGCGACTTCGACGAGGAAACCGTTGATCAGGCCCGTCAGAGAGCCGAGCGAAAGCACGATCAGCACCGCGACCGGCCACGGAATGCCGAACACGGTTTGCAGGCTGATGGCCAGAATATGCCAAAGCACAATGCCGTAACCGACCGTCAGGTCGATGCGGCCCGCCGCCATCGGGATCATCGCGGCGAGCGACAGGATCGCAATGATCGCCTTGTCGGAAATGATCGAGCGAACATTGAGCAACGTCGGAAAGGTATTCGGCAGCATGACCGAAAACAGAATGATCAGCAGCGCGGTCAGGATCACCAGGCCATAGACGGGCAGGAACCGCGCGATCCGCTGCAACAGGGAAAGCCCCTTGAGTTCCGCTCTGGTCGGTTCCAGAGCGGTTGATTCCAGTGATTGCATGTTTTTCTCCCGTTCAGGCCGCTTCGGAAGCGGAGGCCGCTGTGATCAGCGCCTGTGTCGTCAGTTGATCGCCCTCCAGGGCGCGCACGATTTGGCCGCGCGAAAACACCAGGGCGCGGTTGCAGATATTGGCGACTTCCTCGAAATCCGTGGACACCACGACGACAGCAAGCCCGGCATCCACCGCGCGCGCGATCAACCGGTAGATTTCCGCCTTGGCGCCGACATCGACGCCCGCTGTCGGGTCCTCGGCAATCAAAAGCTTGCGTCCGGTCGCCAGCCAGCGGCCAACGACAACCTTCTGCTGGTTGCCGCCCGATAGCGCCTCGACCGCGATTTCCGGGTCATTGGGCCGCAAACCGACGCTGTCGCCTATGGTCGAGGACAGGGCGGCCTCACTCTTGTGGGTGAGGAAGTTGAAAAGGCTGCGGCCGATAGCAGAAGGATTGAGAAACATGTTTTCCCGCACCGAAAGCGACATGGCCACCGATTCCTCCGCCCGGTCACGGGCGATCAGGCCGATCCCCGCCCGCATGGCGGATCGCGGTGAGGAAAGGTCCGGTGTCCCGCCATTCAGCGTGATCTCGCCGGAAAAGGCGACCGAACCGAAAAGCGCACGTCCGACGGCTTCCTGACCGGCGCCGCGCAGACCGACAAGCCCAAGCAGTTCGCCTTTATGGATATCCATCGAAACCGGACCGACGCCGGGGCAGCAAAGACCGGAGATGCTTGCGACACATTCTCCTTGCTCGACGGTGCCCTTGGCGAAAAGCTCATCGGTCTTGCGGCCGACGATCATCTCGACAAGTTCGCTCGGCGTGGTATCGCTAACGGCCGTTTCGCCGACAAGCTTGCCGTCGCGCAAAACCGCAACGCGGTCGGCAATGCGGAAGATTTCATCGAGCCGGTGGGAAACATAGATCATGCCGACGCCGTGATCCTTCAACGGACGGATGGCATCGAAAAGCCGCTCCACCTCGTCGGCCGGCAGGCTGGCGGTCGGCTCATCAAGCACCAGAACATCGGCATCGGTGGCAAGCGCGCGGGCAATCGCAACCAGTGCCTTTTCTGTTCTGGTCAGACTTGAAATCCGCGTCTGCGGGTCGAAATCGCAACCGACCAGTTTCAGCGCCTCGGCGGCACGCTCATCGGTGGATGACCAGTCGATCAGGCCGGAGCGCAGCGAAAAGCCCTGCGCCAGCCCGACATTTTCGCCAACGGTCATCCATTCGATCAGGCCCATGTCCTGATGAATGAAGGCCACCGGCTGGCGCTGCAGCGGTTTTGGCGGACGGTGCACATAGGGCTCGCCGCGAAACAGGATTTCGCCGCTATCCGGTTTGTGAATGCCGGCAAGCGTCTTGATGAGCGTCGATTTTCCGGCGCCATTTTCACCGAGCAGCGCCAGAATCTCCCCCGGGCGCAGCTCAAGCGAGACATCGGACAGCGCCTGCGTACCGCCAAAGACCTTTGTAATCGCGCGAAATGACACGAGGCTTTTATCATTCATCGAGCATTCCTCCCGAACTCTCGAAGCTGATCAACTGTTATCGATAACATAAACGGGTGTCAAGGCGGAAAATGATGAATGGGGCCTGATGTCGATTTTCACGCGTCATGCGGTTTCAACAGGCGTTTCGGAAACCATAGAGTCCGATTTTCTGCGCAGATGTGCCGAACAGTGGCACGCAGACGCCCGTCCTCTGGCCGAGGCGCTTTTGTCGATGCCTTTCGAAAATCCCCTTGCGCAATGGCATCGTTACGAAGGGCCCCGCCGCGGCGGCATGGCGGCAGGCGAGGCCCGGCGACGGTCAGATCTTGTCGGCGCCTATGGCTTCAAGAGCGGCGGTAGCGACTTCGACATCCTGTTCGCCCGTTCCGGAGCCGATGCCGATGGCGCCGGCCAGCAGGCCATCGAAGCGGATCGGAAACCCGCCCTTGAGGTTGATCACGTCGCCATCCGTGGCAATCGCTGCGGCAGCGGCAAATTCCGGCGCCATGTGGCCCGTCGCGGTGTTGAGCGACGCAGCGGTGATGGCCTTTGCCCGTGCGGTCTTCATCGAGGTGAACTTCGCACCGTCCATGCGGAAGACGGCCAGCGTCACGCCGCTTTGATCGACAATGACCACATTCTGCGGGACGCTGATCTCTTCCGCCTTGGCAATGGCGGCCGTCAGAGCTGTCATCACGCCCTTATGGCTGAGGGCGGTGGCGGGGCGGGTATTGGTCAACTTGAATTCCTTTTCTTGGCTTTCGGCAAAACGGTCATGTGCTTTCGCGCAGAAGCACCTGGTAGGGCGTCAGAATCAGTTCGTCCCCGCCTGGGTCGTCGCCCCCCAGTTCGCGCAGTAATTTCTGGGCGGCAAAGCGCCCGATATCGCGACAACCGACATTTACCGTGGAAATGCGCGGATGGCAGAAGGCGGAAATCTCGTAATCGCCAAAACCGGCGATCGCAATATCGTCCGGCACCTTGATGCCGCGTCGCTGGCATTCCATCAAGGCGCCGAAGGCAGAAAGGTCGGAGACGCAGATCACCGCCTCTGTATCCGGCCAGCGTTCAAGCATCGAAACGATGGCCTGCGCGCCCTGTTCGATCGAAATTGGCGGTACGCCGAAAGAGATCATCCGTCCGGGTTCAAGACCCAGCTCCTTGATTGCATTGAGAAAGCCCGACCGGCGTATGTTGCCGCGCGTATCGCGGGTTGTTGTGCCGCCGATATAGCCAAACTTCCGGTACCCCTTGGCAGCAAGCGCCTTCACCATGTCGCTCATCACCGCGCTGTTGGAAAAACCGACTACGCTGTCGATCGGGTCTTCGGGGATTTCCCAGGTCTCGATCACCGGAATGCCTGAATTGACGAGCATGCGTCTGGCGCTGGGCGTATGCGTGCTGTCAGTCAGGATAATGCCTTCCGGTCGGCGCTGCAGCATGGACTGGATCAACTGCTCTTCTTTTTTCTCGGAATAGTCTGTGTAACCCAGCAGAAGCTGCAGACCCGAACCTTCAAGCGCTTCGGTAATGCCGCGCGCTGTTTCAGAGAAGTTCGAATTGTTGATCGATGGCACAAGCGCGGCCACAAAACCGGTCTTGCGCGAGGAGAGAGAGCCGGCCGACTGATCGAGAACATAGCCAAGCTGATCGACGGCGGCGAGAATACGTTGCCGTGTTTCCTTCGAGACATGGCTGTCTTTTTTCAACGCCCGAGAGACTGTCATCGTTGAAACGCCGGATAGCCGTGCGACATCCGCCATGGTTGGCGCGCTTTGCGGGCGCTGCGGATTACTCTGGCTTTTTTTCGTTTTGCCTGGTGCCAATTTCAGTCCCCGTCGAACGGTCCTCCTGCCCTCCAGCCAGAAAATCGGTCGCCGACCGCTCAGGTCTTTCTCTGGTCCCGGCAATGGGCAGGTGTCAATATTGCGTGTTCTCTTCCCCCAGAAGTTGTCGAATCCTTTTGTTCGGCATTCGCAGCTTGACAGGGCTTGGTCTTGACGTCCATAACACATCTGTTATCGATATCATAGACGTTTCTCGCAGTCGCGTCGGGAATGCAGCTTTTGGGAGGGAGCCATGTTCGGAATTTTGGAGGGAAGCGGCTTCGAAGTGCTCGATCCGCGCTTTGAAACGTGTTTCGTCGGCCATGCGCGGGTGGAGCGGCTTTGGACCGGAGGCCGTTGGCTGGAAGGGCCTGCGTGGTTTGCTCCGGGCCGGTTTGTGCTGTTTTCCGACATCCCCAACAACCGGATGATGCGTTTCGACGAGGCGAGCGGCGAGACCTGCGTTTTTCGTCAACCGTCGAACAACAGCAATGGCAATACGGTCGACCAATTCGGCCGTCTCGTCACCTGCGAACACCTTTCCAGGCGTGTTACGTGCACGGAGTTTAACGGTGAGATCCGAGTGATTGCCGATCGCTATGATGGCAAGAGGTTGAACTCTCCCAATGATGTTGTGGTCAAATCCGATGGCACGATCTGGTTTACAGATCCCTCTTACGGGATCATGCATGATTACGAGGGCGATTATGGCGAACAGGAAATCGCCGGTTGCCATGTCTATTGCGTCGATCCCGAGACAGGGCGGACAAGTCGCGTTGCCGACGATTTCGAGAAGCCGAACGGGCTTGCATTTTCGCCCGACGAAGGCCTGCTCTATATTGCCGATACCGGCGCTACCCATCTGGAGGGCGGACCGCGCCATATCCGCAAGTTTCGTGTCGGTGATGAAAATGAACTCGCGGACCTTGGGATTTTCGCCACCTGCACAAACGGACTGTTCGACGGTTTCCGTGTTGATCGCAGCGGCAGGATCTGGACCAGTGCGGCCGATGGCGTCCACTGCTACGATCCCGACGGAACCCTGATCGGCAAGTTGCATCTGCCGGAAACCGTTTCAAATCTCACCTTTGGCGGCGCAAAGCGCAACCGGTTGTTCATCACCGCAACGACCTCGCTTTATGCGGTCTATGTCACCGCCAATGGCAGCAAACTGGGATAAGGCAAGCATGAAAATCGCATTTCTGGGGACCGGGTTGATGGGCGCGCCGATGGCGCTGAACCTTATCAAGGCAGGCTTTTCCCTTACCGTCTGGAACCGAAGCCCGGGAAAGACTGCCGCACTCGAAAAGGCGGGGGCGTCCGTCGCCGAAACGCCTGCCGCCGCGGTGATCGGCGCCGATGTCGTGATCACCATGATCTCGGATGGTCCGGCCGTCGCCGACCTTCTGTTCACGCAGGGTGTGGCCGAGAAAATCCCGGCCGGTGCGATCGTTATCGACATGAGTTCGATCAAGCCGGGAGAGGCGCGCGACCACGCCGGGCGGCTGGCGGAAATCGGCGTCAGCCATATCGACGCGCCGGTCAGCGGCGGAACGCGCGGCGCCGAGGCGGGACGTTTGGCGATCATGGCCGGTGGCGACGAGGCCGCGTTCGCACGGGTCGCCACCGTTTTTGAGCCAATGGGAAACGCGATCCTGCTTGGGCCCTCCGGCAGCGGGCAACTGGCCAAGCTCGCCAATCAGGCGATTGTCGCCATCACCATCGGCGCGGTGGCCGAGGCAACGCTTCTGGTCCGCGAAGGCGGTGTGGATCCGGCGCGTTTCCGAGCCGTGCTTCAGGGCGGTTTCGCCGATTCCGTCATCCTGCAGCAGCACGGCGCCCGCATGCAATCGGGCGATTTCACCCCCGGCGGACGCTCCGCCTTTCAACTGAAGGACCTGGAAAATGTGCTGGCGGAATGCCGCGTGATGGGGCTTTCCCTGCCCCTGACGATGCTGCAGCGCGATCGCTTCGCCGATCTTGTGATCCGGCTTGAGGGCGGTGATCTGGACCATTCAGCACTGTTTCTTGAACTGCTCGACTGCAACAACCTGTCCTGAATTCGAGAGCCGCCGGCACGTAAGCAGCGGCTTTTTTGTTTACAACCGAATGATATCGATAACAGAAATTGGAGGCGCCTATGACGAAAGTTGAAATTCTGCAGATCGGTCCTTATCCGAGCTGGGATGACGAGCGGCTGAACGCGCATTTCACCATGCATCGCCTGTTCGAAGCGGCCGACAAAGAGGCCTTTATCAAGGCGCATGCAGCCAATATCCGGGGCATTGCAACGCGCGGCGAACTGGGCGCGAACCGGGCGCTGATCGAGGCGCTTCCGGCGCTGGAAATCATCAGCGTTTATGGCGTCGGCTATGATGCCGTCGATCTTGATGCCGCGCGCGAACGCGGTATCCGCGTCACCAACACGCCGGACGTGCTGACCAAGGACGTCGCCGATCTGGGCGTTGCGATGATGATGTGTCAGTCACGCGGTATGGTCGGGGCCGAAGCCTGGGCCAGAAGCGGCAACTGGGCCTCGAAGGGGCTTTATCCGCTGATGCATCGCGTTCACGGAAAGCGCGTCGGTATTCTCGGCCTTGGCCGCATCGGCTATGAGGTCGGCCGCCGGCTCGCCGGTTTCGACATGCAAATCTCCTACAGTGATGTTGCCGCAAAGGACTATGCGCCCGACTGGACCTTTGTCGAAAGTGCCGAAAAACTTGCCGAAGGCTCTGACTTCCTGTTCGTGACGCTGGCGGCTTCGGCAGCGACCCGCCACATCGTCGGCAAATCGGTCATTGAGGCGCTTGGGCCCGAAGGCATGCTGATCAACATTTCCCGCGCATCGAATATCGATGAAGAGGCGCTTCTCGATGCGCTTGAAGGCGGCAAGCTCGGCTCGGCGGCACTCGATGTGTTCGACGGCGAACCGAACATCAATCCGCGCTTCCTTGCGCTCGAAAACGTCCTCCTGCAGCCGCACCATGCCTCCGGCACCTATGAAACGCGCAAGGCCATGGGCAAGCTGGTCTTCGACAATCTCGAGGCGCAATTCTCCGGCAAAGCGCTGCCGACATCGGTGCTGTAATCCAAAATCGGTCACCGCAATCAGCCCCGGTTCTGGCCCTGACAGCATGCCAAGTCACATCCGAAGACAAGCCAGCGTCTCCGCGACGCTGGCCTCGTTGCCGCAAAGACATGTCCATAAACAGGCTCGTAGTCGACCCTCGCTGCAGACGACAAAGCCGGCTGTTTCGCGCGCCTCGCCGAATGGCAGATTTTCGGAGTGCGTCAGTCTAAATCGGAGGGTCTCCTCCCAGACCGTTTCTGCCGGTCGGCAGAGCGCCCTCGAGCGGGCCGTTCGATCGGCTGCGCGGGGTTCCCGAAAGCAGTCATGAAGGCGGTGCAGGGCAGAAGCGCGCCGATCAGGCTGGGCGCTTCGGTTTGCGGCTCTTGTGTTTCGACGTCTTGCCGCGATCGGCCGATGGGGCCTGGG
Organism: Martelella sp. AD-3; assembly: GCF_001578105.1. Classification (GTDB taxonomy): domain Bacteria; phylum Pseudomonadota; class Alphaproteobacteria; order Rhizobiales; family Rhizobiaceae; genus Martelella. Next base: position 19,669 of record NZ_CP014276.1, read on the forward strand.
GTTTGCGGGTCGGCTTGCCGTCCTGCCTGAATTTCGGTTTCGCTTGTCTCGGCTTTTCGCGCATCTCACCGGCCGGCGCGATCATGATGCCTCTTTCGAGGTTGCCCGGCTGCTTGATCTGTTTCGCATAGCCGGCGGCCTTGTCGGCGGAAATTTCGAAACGGGTTTCGGTGTCATCGATTTTGATCTTGCCGACATCGCGTTTGGTCACGCCGCCGGCGTTGCAGATCATCGGCAGCAGGAATTTCGGATCGGCGCGCTGCTTGCGCCCGAGCGAGATGGTGAACCATACGCCGTCCTGCATGTCCGGCCCGTGCGGCTCGCGAACCGATGCGTTTTTGTCTGCGGACCGGCGCGCGCGGGCCGTCTTGTTATCGAGCGCTGCGGCGGGGAGCGGCGAGAGTTCCTCGGGAACGGGGTGGGCGGCCAATTGCTGGCGAAGAAACGCCGCAGCAATGCGCTCAGGCCCCGCCCGGTCCAGCAATTCGGCCACGAAGTCCGCCTCCGCCCCGGCGGGCTCAGCGGCAGAGGCGGCGGCATCGATGATCCGCCGGCGGTTGCGCGCCTCGATATCGGCAATGCCCGGCGCCGCACGCACGGTCGCCGTCAGCTTCGCCAACGCAAGCACGCGCTGAACCGCGCCCCGCCTGTTTTCCGGAACGATGAGCACGCAGACGCCCTTTCGACCGGCACGGCCGGTCCGGCCGGAGCGATGCAGCAGGGTTTCCGGGTTGCTCGGCACGTCGGCGTGGACCACGAGGTCGAGGTTCGGAAGGTCGATGCCGCGGGCCGCGACATCGGTCGCCACGCAGACTTGCGCACGTCCGTCGCGCATGGATTGCAGCGCATTCGATCTCTCCGATTGCGCCATTTCGCCCGAAAGCGAAACCACCGAGAAGCCGCGATTGGCGAGGCGCGCCGTGAGATGGCGGACCGCTTCGCGGGTGTGGCAGAACACCAGTGCGCTGGTCGAATCGGAATCGAGCAGCGTGTTGATGATCGCGTGTTCGCGCTCGTCGCGCCGCACCAGCATCAACTGGTATTCAATGTCGGCATGCTGTTCGGTGGATGCGGTCGTCTCGATGCGCACCGCGTTCGTCTGCACGGCTCGGGCGAGTTCCGCGATGCCGCGCCGCACGGTCGCCGAAAACAGCAGCGTGCGACGCTCCTTGGGGGCGGCACCGAGGATGAACTCCAGGTCGTCGCGAAACCCGAGATCCAGCATCTCGTCGGCTTCGTCGAGCACCACGGCGCGGAGGGCGCTCAGGTCCAGCGTTCCCCGCGTGATGTGATCGCGCAGGCGTCCGGGGGTGCCGACGACGAGATGGGCGCCGCGGTCGAGCGCGCGGCGTTCGTTGCGCATATCCATGCCGCCCACGCAGGTCGCGGTCCTCACCTCGGCTGTCGCGTAGAGCCAGTCGAGTTCCCTTTGGACCTGAACGGCGAGTTCGCGCGTCGGCGCAATGACCAGACCGAGCGGTGCTGCGGCGGCGTTGAAATGCGCGTCGCGCCCAAGCAGCGTCGGCGCGATTGCGATGCCGAAGGCGACCGTCTTTCCCGAGCCCGTCTGCGCCGAGACCAGGAGATCCACGTCACGATGATCTTCATTCGTCATCGCCATTTGAACCGGGGTCAGCGCGCTGTAGCCTTTCGCCGCCAGGGCGGAGGCAAGCGCCGGATGGATGGCGGCGATCGGGGATGTGGCGTTGGAATCGGTATTCGGCGTCATGGTCACCACCTTTGCTGGCCGCCGAATATCATCATGTGCGCGCTCTGGGTAGCGATAGTTTTCCGATATCTGCGCCCTTGGCGCCCGGGGCTGATGATGACATCCGGCGAAATTGAACGGAGGACGGAGTTGGCATCCTGCACGAGGAACCGGGTCTTCTGCTCGACCTTGCCGGCCTCGTCGGACTCAGTCATCCAGAAGCTGGCGCAAGCGTTTGGTTGCGGATCGTCCAAGGGGGATCTCGCGGTCGTTTGCGCTGAAGCGCAGCAGGCCCCGGCCGCCGGCCTGCCATTCGACCGAGTGGATCTGGTCGAGGTTGACCAGAAGCGAGCGGTCCAGCCGGCGAAAGGGAGGCGATGGCAGGTCAGTCTCGAACTTACCGAGCAATCCCGCGGCGAGATAGGTCTGGTCGGTATCGAGATGCACCCGGGTGAAGTCCGCTTCGGCCTGCAGCAGCGTGATGGAATTGACCGGGACCAGAACCGAAGACATCATCGATTTCAGGAGAATGCGCGCCGGCGGCTGGGCGCCGGCGCCCGTGCCAGCCGACGGCTGCTTTTGGGCAAGGCGTTCCCGGAGACGGCCGACCGCGGTCTGGAGACGATCCGGATCGACCGGCTTGACCAGAAAGTCGAGCGCGGCGACATCGAAGGCGTCGGTGGCATATAGGCTGTAGGCGGTAACAACGATCACGGCGGTCTCGGACGACAGATCGGCAACAATCTCGAAACCCTTGCCGCTCGATAGTTCGATATCGAGGAATACGGCGTCCGGGCACAGCGTTCCGATCAACGTCCGCGCCTGATCGATCGTGCCGGCCTCGCCGATGATTTCGATATCGTCGAAGGCTGCGAGCATGCGTCTCAGACCGCGCCGGGCCGGCGGCTCGTCATCGATGAGGATTACACGAGGCATGCGGACCCCCTCAACATCAGTCTGGCGACGACGCGGTCGCCCGCTTGTTTCAGGGTCAGTTCATAGCCGTCCGGGTAGTGAAGACGAAGGCGCTGTCTGGTATTGGCAAGGCCGATGGCGGGGCGGCCCGTTCGTTCGGGTTGCAGCGTGCCGGAATTGACGACTTCGATGACGATGCTCCTGTCATCAAGGCGCTCCACCCTGACGCCGATCTCGATGGCATCGTCCTGATGCTGCAAGCCGTGCTTGACCGCATTTTCGACCAGTCCCTGGAGGATCATGTGCGGCACCAGCACGGTGAGGGCTGCGGGATCGACGGTCACGGTCGTACTCAGCCTTTCCTCGAAGCGCAGTTCCTGAATGCGTAGATAGGCGCGCATCGCTTCCAGTTCGTCGGCAAGCGGACACCTGGAATGGGCCGCGTGGTCGAGGCAGTAGCGAAGATAGGCGGCAATGCGGCGCACCATCTCCAGCGCCTCGCCCGGCCGATCGTGAATTTCCGAGGCGACCGAATTGAGGGCGTTGAAGAGGAAATGCGGGGCAAGCTGCAGATGCAGCCGTTCCATTTCGAGCCGGACCGCCTCCGCCCGCGCCTCGGCCGCGCGCAGGCGTTCGGAACGCGCCTCGAGCAAAGCGGTGCGCCAGAAATACATCAGCGACCAGCCGATCAGGGTGATCGTGTAGAACACGGTCATCATCGCCGGGCTGAGCGGTAGCGGCATGTCATTGAGCGCGAGCCGGCGCACGACGTCGGCGATTTCCCGCAGCACCAGCCCGCCGGCAAGCGAGAAACCCAGCAGAAAGATGATAATCGGGATGGTTGTGATCCGCCGTCGTCGCGACAGGAACACCACATGAAGCGCTCCCGTCATAAGGAAGGCGAGCGGATCCACGGTCAGCGTCATCACCGTGGCGGCAAAGACATCGCCGAAGGTGATGAGGCGCGCCGTCCAGCCAAACAGGATCAGGAAGCTCCAGACCGCGCACTGCGCGCCCCAGAACGTCCGGAGCACGGGCACGGGGTCGCCGTCGGTCGCTTCTTCGCGCGCTATGCCATCCGCGGCGCGCGGTTCCACCGTATCACTGACCATGGGCGGGCACCGTTTCCTCTTCCATCGCGTCGATCGCCATCGATTTTACGCCCTTCCGCGCGGGAACGAATGCCGGTTCATCGAAAAAATCATGGCTTTCATCGAAATGCAGATGAATTCGCGCCATCCTTTGGCATGATGCACGTCAATCCGACCCTGCGGGATTTCGCATGAAATGCTGAAAGCGGCCGCGATCGATGACCAGTGGCTTCGGGAGGTTCAGATGTTTTTCAGCGTATCACGCGGCGCCGGGATGGCAAATGCGAGGCCGGCGACCGCCGCCCCGAGCTTTCGGGCAATCATGTTCGGCTCGGTTTGCGCCGCCTCCCTCATCGCCGCCGCCCCGGGCTACGCTGACGATTGCGACGAAACCGGCGACCCCTTCACCTGTTCGTTCAATTCCGGCAGCGCCTCCGTCAATCTTGATGTGACTGCGGCTTCGGTCGATTCCGGGGACGACGGCGCCGCGATAGAGGTTACACAGGACGGCTCGACGCAGACGCTCACGATCGACTCGAGCACCGCCGATGCCGGCTGGCAGATCAGCTCTGCGGGCGCCGGAGGTGATGACAATGGCGGCGCGGCCGGCGAAGGCGGCTGGCTGACGATCAACAATACCGGCGGCTCGTTCACCGGCACTGCCAGTGTTTCGAGCGGCATCGCATCGCTGATCCATATGCAAAGCGCCGGTGGCTCTGGTGATGCGACCAACAATAACTACAAATCGAGCGGCGGAGCGGGCGGGTCCGGCGGGGCGCTGACATTCACCAGTAACTCAGGCACCAGTTACACGATGAGCGGCTCGAGCAGTGACGGGGCGGCGGTCCTCTATGCTTTCACTGCAGGCGGAGCCGGCGGCAACCAGAACAGCGGGCTGACCGGCGATCAGTATGGCGGCGTCGGCGGGGCCGGCGGCGCGATCACAATCAGCGGCGACAGCAGTGGTTCGGCCAGGATCGGCACGTCGTCGTCGCGTTTCTCCGGCATTGCCCAGGGCGGTGGTTTCATTGCCGAATCTGTCGCCGGTGGCGGCGGTTACAGCAACGGCAATGCGGGCAGCGGCGGCACGATTTCCATCACCGGAACCCCGGCGGTCTCGATCTACTGGAACGCCACTTCCTCCGGCGGCGCCGGTCTGTTCGGGCTCGCCGGCATGAGCGTCGGCGGCGGCGGCTACAGCAATACCAAGAACGACGCCTCCGATCCGGGCGGCGAAGGCGGGGCCGGCGGCAATGTCACGGTTCAAAGCGACACCAGCATCGTCGTCGATGTCGCGGGCTCGACGCCCTATATCAGCGCCGCGATGGCAGCACGCAGCATCGGCGGCAAGGGCGGCACGGGTCCGACCAAGGACGAGCCGGGCGGCAATGGCGGCACGGGTGGCGCGATCACGCTCGGCAATACCGGCGGCGCGATGTCGATCACGACGGCCGGCGATTATGTCTACGGCGTGATCGGCCAGAGCGTTGGCGGACAGGGCGGCGATGGCGGCGACGGAACGGCGCTTGCCGGCCAGGGCGGTGGCGGCGGCTTCGGCGGCAATGCCGGCGGCATCAGCGTCAGCTTTACCAATGCCGGAACGCTGACCACGGCCGGCGATTATGCGGCCGGCATCCTGGCCCATTCGATCGGCGGCGGCGGCGGCACGGGCGGCGAGTTCGTCAGCGTGCTCGGCGGTCAGGCGGGCAATGGCGGCAATGGCGGCAATGCGGGTAATGTCGGCGTCTACAGCGATATCGCCATTACCACGGGCGGTGACAATGCCTTCGGCGTGGTCGCGCAGTCGATTGCCGGCAGCGGCGGTACGGGCGGCATCGACGTCTCGTCATTGGTCGGCCTCGGCGGCGACGGCGCGGGCGGCGGGACGCCGGGCATGGTTACGGTCAACTATGCCGCCGACATCACGACGGCGGGCTACAATGCGCTGGGCATCATCGCCCAGTCCATCGGCGGCGGCGGCGGGGCTGCGGGTTCGGCGACCGGACTTGTCAGCGTCGGGGGCAATGCGGCCGGCACCACCACGGCGAACGGCGGAACCGTGGGGATATCCAATACTGCCAGGATTTCGACCGGCGGCGGCTCCTCCATCGGCATTCTGGCGCAGTCGATCGGCGGCGGCGGCGGCTCGGGCGGCGATGCGCTCGGCATGGCCGGCGTTGGCGGTCAGGGTAGCGCCGGCGGTAGTGGCGGCACGGTCGCCGTCTCCAACCTCGGCGGCATCAGCACGGCCGGCGAATTTTCGCCTGGCGCAGTGGTTCAGTCGATCGGCGGCGGCGGCGGCAATGGCGGCGCGGTGATGACCCTGTCCGCGATCACCTCGATCGGGCTTGGCGGCACGGCCTCGCAGGGCGGCAATGGCGGGACGATCTGCATCGATAATACGGCGGTGTGCGGGACCACGAATTCGAGTGGCGATATTACGGCCTATGATTCGACGCTTGCCGCCGCGACGGGTTCCGGCGATGGCGCCATCAGCACGGCCGCCGACTTCTCTCCGGGCCTGATTGCCCAATCGATCGGCGGCGGCGGCGGCAATGGCGGCAGCGTCAAGAACTACAGCGCCCTCTCATTCATCGCGCTTCAGACCGGCGGCAACGCCGGTTCAGGCGGCGCAGGCGGCTCGGTGAAGATCAGGCAGGACAACCTGCAGATCGCGACGGCGGGCGCGCAGGCCCCCGGCATCATCGCCCAATCGATCGGCGGCGGCGGTGGAACCGGCGGCAGCGCCAATTATTTCGACGCCACGGTCGGCTTTAACGCCGCGTTCATCCTCGGCGGCAGCGGCGGGACCGGCGGCACGGCCAACAGCGTCAATGTCGCCCTCGAGGGCTCCACCATCTCCACGGGCACTGTCGTGCGCAGCGACAGCGTCAATCTGCCCGGCGATTCCGCCGGCATCGTCGCCCAGTCGATCGGCGGCGGCGGCGGCAGCGGCGGCGCCACTTCGGCCAAGGACTTTCTCGTTGCCGCGCCGACGGGTACCGGGGTTCCGGTGGCGTTCAACTATCAGGCCGCGGTCGGCGGTAATGGCGGTAATGCGGGCAATGGCGGCGCAGTCAGCGTCTCGCTCGATTCAGCTTCGCGGCTGACCACGCTCGGCGATGCCTCCAATGGCATCATCGCCCAGTCGATCGGCGGCGGTGGCGGCAATGGCGGCGATTCCTCGGTTCTTTCGACGACGCTTGGCGACAAGGACACGGTCGAGCTGACGGCAAGCGTCTCCTTTGGCGGCGGCGCGGGCAATATCCTGGACGATACCGACAACGGCGGCACCAACAACAATTACGATTTCTCGACCTCGGGCGGCGGCGCGGGCAACACTGTCACCGTGACGCTTGGTGAATGGAGCGGCGCCACCAATGCCAATGTGACCGATCCCATCAGGGGCGAAACGCCGGCGGCCACGCTTCTGACCTACAGCGATAGTTCCTACGGCGTTCTCGCGCAGTCGATCGGCGGCGGTGGCGGCAATGGCGGCATCGGCAACAGCAACGCCTATTCGCAGGGCGGAACCGTGTCGATAAAGGCCGATATCGGGCTGGGCGGCAAGGGCGGTACAGGCGGCGACGGCGGCAATGTGACCGTTGATCATTACGGCAACTACAACATTCAGACTCAGGGTTCGGGCTCTCGCGGGATCGTGGCGCAGTCGATCGGCGGCGGCGGCGGAACCTCGCAGGGCGGCACGATGTATCTCGCCGGCAGCGCTGGCGGCTATGATGCAAGGCTGAATGTCGGGTTGGGGCTTACGGGCGGCTCGGGCGGCAAGGGCCAGTCGGTCACGGGCTCGGTCTATGGCGGCGTCCAGACCTTCGGCGGCGATGCCGACGCGATCGTGATGCAGTCGATCGGCGGCGGTGGCGGCATTGGCGGCTCGCTCGGCAGCGATGCCTCGTCGCACAAGATTCTCGATGCGATCGGCAATATCGAAGACCAGATAGGGCGGCTGACGGATGCGGGCAATACCTATGAACTCACCGTCGATGTCGGCGGCAAGGGCGGTACCGGGGGCACGGGCGGCGCTGTCTATCTCGATTTCGGCGGCCAGGTGACCACGATGGGCGACTGGGCCGATGGGGCGGTGCTGCAGTCGATCGGCGGCGGCGGCGGACAGGGTGGTTCTTCCGTCGCATCCGGCAGCGAGATCACCGCCAATATCGAGGTTGCGGTCGGCGGCAAGGGCGGCAGCGGCAGCGACGGCGGTGCTGTTTCTTTCGATTTCGAGGGTTATGGTACCGACTATATCCACACATATGGTTATGGCGCCTATGGCATCCTTGCCCAGTCGATTGGCGGCGGCGGCGGACAGGGCGCTGACGGCTCGGACCAGCAGACCGGTACGCTTGCAATCGGCGGCGATGCCGGCGGTACGGGCGGCGTCGGCGGAAACGGCGGCCCGGTTTCGACAACCAATTCGAGCACGCCGCATATCGTGACCCATGGCTCCGACGCGATCGGCATCGCCGCGCAGTCGATCGGCGGCGGCGGCGGCCAGGGCGGCGTCGGCAACAGCGCCGAGGCCACCCGCATCCGCAGCGCCGAACTGAGCATGTCGATCGGCGGCAAGGGCGGCATGGCCGGCAATGGCAGCACGGTTGATTTCAGTTTTGGGACCGGGACTGACATCGTCACCTATGGCGACCGTGCTTTCGGACTTCTCATGCAGTCGATTGGCGGCGGCGGCGGTATCGGGGTCACCGGTGAGGTTGCCGGTGGTCTCGACCTTGCCATTGGCGGCCAGGGCGGAGCTGGCGGTTACGGCAATACCGTGACGCTCGACTTCACCTCAACCTCTGACGCGGGCATCAGGACCAGCGGCGCAGGCGCGCATGCGCTCGTCGCCCAATCGATTGGCGGCGGTGGCGGCATTGGTGGCGATGCGACCGGCGGGCTTCTCAGCCTGCTGCCGGTCAATACGTCTGCCTCCGGCGGCGCAACCGGCAATGGCGGCGCCGTCAACCTGACTCTCAACGGCGCACTGGCGACAACCGGCGCCGATGCCTTCGGCATTCTCGCCCAGTCGATCGGCGGCGGCGGCGGCTTTGGCGGCGCAGGCGCCGGGTCCGGCTTCGCCGGCCTCTCGCCGACGGCCACCTCCGGCACCAGCAGCACGATCACGATTAACGCGTCGGGCATCATCTCGGCGACCGGAGCACGCGGCGTCGGCATCTTTGCGCAGAGCGAGGGTGTTTCCGGCAACGGCCAGATTGCCATTAACCTCAGCGGCAGCGGCAAGGTTTCCGGCGGCCAGAGCGATGATTCCGCGGCGATCTGGGTCGTCGGCGGTACCGCCAACACGCTCACGCTCACCGACAGCGCCAGCATCCAGTCCGGCGCCTCGGCGACCGGCAATGATTACACCGACAGCTATGCCGTTCTGTATTCCGCCAATGGTACCACCAGCGGGTCGCTTACGCTCGACAATCAGGGCTCCGGCAGCATCAGCGGCGGCGTTCAGAATACCAGCCAGGCCAGTGATGGCGATGCCATGGCGATCTCGGTCAACAACGGCGTTCGCGGCACGCTGACGGATGGCTATATCTATGCTGCCGACATCGTCAACCACGGCACGTTCGAGATCGGCCGCTTCCGGCGGCCCGGAACCACGGTGGTCTCCGGCGATTTGGAGCAGAGCGCCACAGGCTGGCTGATCCCGGATATCGACCTCAACAACTCCAATGCCGACCTGTTGTCGCTGGAAGGCGATGCGCAATTCGACGGCACGCTCGGTCTCAACGCGATCAGCCTGCTGCCGAACCGCTCTGCCCGCTTCCTGACGGTGGCAGGCGACATGACCGGTGGACTGACGCCGCGGGACTCGACGTTGTTTGACTACAAGATCGATACAGTGGGCAAAGAGATGTTCTTCAGCGTCGCCGGCGCCGACTTCACGCCGGCCTCGGTGACCAATCTCAACAACGACCAGCACCAGCTCGCCAATACGCTGCAGACGATCTGGGATGCCGGCGGCAACAACGCCTTCGGCAGCCTGTTCGGCGCTTTCGCCAGCCAGACGGACGGAGCGCCGGGCAAATATCCCGGAACGCTCGACGAGTTGCGCCCGCGCGCGGCCTTTGCGACCGCCGTGGAGCAGAACTTCGAAATGCTCGAATTCGGCGCGAGCCTGATGAGCTGCCCGGAATTCGAGGGCGCCACCGTGAAGGTCACCGAGGGAAGCTGCGCCTGGGCGTCGGTTTCCGGCAGCAACGACCGGCGCGCGGCCGTCGCCAATGCCGCAAGCTATGATCTCGACACGCTGACCTTCCAGTTCGGCGGACAGAAGGAGTTCACGCCCGGCTGGTTCCTCGGCGGCTCGCTCGCCTACCAGCAGAGCTGGCTGTCGCAGGACAGCGGTTCCGTCAGCGGCGACGGCGATGCCGGCTATGCCGGCGTCAGCCTGAAGCACGAGATCGACGGCTGGACCTTTGCCGGCGCGCTTGCCGGAAGCTATGGCAGCTACGATATCGACCGTGTGATCAACATTCCCTATGTCGCCGAGGTGGTTTCCAGTTCACCCAACGTCGCGGCGGGATCATTCACCGGCCGGATCGCGAAGATGATCGATCTCGAAAGCGTCTATCTGAAACCCTATGTCGATCTCGACGCGATCTATACGTGGCAGGACAGCTACACCGAAAGCGGCGCCTACGGTCTGAAAGTCGACAGTCACGGCCAATGGAGCCTTGCCGCATCGCCGAACATCGAGATCGGCAGTCGCCACAATTTCGACAGCGGCGAGACGCTGAGGCTTTACGGCCGGCTCGGTATGACGGTGATGTCGAGCGATGACTGGAAAACAACCGCGCGGTTTACCGGCTCGCCGGTCGCAGACAGCGCGTTCAACACCTCGCTCGATTACGGCAGCACCTTCGCCACGGTCGCCGCGGGCTTCCAGCTCACGACCCTGAAAAACGTCGACCTGCGCCTCGAATATGAAGGACACTTCTCCGACAAGATCACCTCGAGCGCCGGCAAGGTCCGCCTTAGCGTACCGTTCTGATATCGCGCACCTCCGGTGGATTTTCGGTTCTCGTTCTAGGTCCAGCGGACATGCTCGTGTGCCAAGTCGATACGATCCGCTTGCGCTCGATTTGATGGAGGATTTGCGGCGGTCATCCGGGCAGGCGTGCGTGCTGCGCGAACCGCAAGCGTGCCAATAAATGCCGGAGGTTTCGCGCCTCCGTCAGTTATTTGGGATAGTTGCCTTTTCACCTTTGCGACAACCGGCGTCCAAGCGCCTTTTCGGTAAACGCAGCTTCGTGCGAAGGCCCTGCTTTCCTCAGCAATATAAACCGCTTATCATCACCCAGTCGCCTCCCACGCGGAGGCGTGGATTGGGCTTCGAGAAGAAGGATGATACGCGGGAGATGCTCTTGGCCCTCAAGGCACGGCTGGGCGAATTTGGTCTGGCGTTCCATGAAGAGAAGACGCGACTCGTCGAACTTGGCCGGTTCGCGGCTTTATCTCGACAACGACGTGGTGAGCGAAAACCGGAGACCTTCGCGTCCCTGGGCTTCATTCACCATCGTGGATTGACCCGTGATGGTCGGTTTATGTCGCGAGGCTGTGGGCATTGACTTGACTGAGATGCAATTGCTGTTGTGGACTTGGCTCTGGCGACAACCCCTGCCTAGCTCATTTTTTCTATTGACCTAGAGTGCGCTCCAAGCGGTAGATGTTTCTGCGTCGTGACGAAAGAAGGGCACCCATGAAGATTGGCGAACTGGCTAGGCGTTCGGGTTTGTCGGCCCACACCATCCGTTACTATGAGCGGATCGGACTGCTTCCTTATGCCGGTAGGGACCAATCGGGCCAACGTGATTACGACGCATCGATCCTGATCTGGATAGAGTTTCTCAACCGCCTCAAAACGACAGGGATGCCTATTCGGGAAATGCTGCATTATGCGGCTTTGCGGGAGCGCGGCGTTAGTACGGAGGCGGAGCGAAGCGCATTGCTAGAACAGCACCGCGAGCGTGTCCGTGCCCAAGTGGCCGAACTTCAAGCCTGCCTTGTCGTCCTCGACACCAAAATTGCCGGATATGCCGGCAAGGAACAGAGGATGAAAAACTATGACGCATCAATCCCCCAACGTTGGCGAAAGCCGGCTGGAACGCGGTAAACGCGCGCTTGCTGAAATCGATGGTGATGCCGGCAAGAATGTTGTTTCCGCCCTGGCGGACATTGCCCCTGATTTCGCAAGTTACCTGTTCGAATTTCCGTTTGGCGACATCTACAGCCGCCCCGGTCTGGATCTGCGCGCACGGGAAATCGCCACCATCGCTGCGCTCACCGCGATGGGAACTGCGGCCCCACAGCTGAAAGTCCATATTGAGGCAGGGCTGAATGTCGGGGTGACGAGGGAAGAAATCACCGAGATCATCATGCAGATGGCGGTCTATGCCGGCTTTCCTGCGGCGCTCAACGGTCTCTTCGCGGCCAAGGATGTCTTCGCCGCTCGGCCCCCCACCCAGACGGAGGACGCGGCATAACGAATACGTTCCGCATTTTGATGGCCGCCAGCGCGCTCGCCCTGGCGGTGGTCCCAACCTTCCCGATCCTGGGGCCGACTTGCGCATATGCGATGCTGCCGCCATAGTTCAGCGCTGTTTCGTCATCCGGCTTCCCATTGCGCCTCAAGCCAGGGCAGATGCGGTTCGAGCGAGCTCTGGGAATTCTCTATCCAGTTGATTAGTCCTGTGTACGCTCTATGTTCAGCCTCGGGTGCAAAGTTAACTTTACAGTGCCCTTTAACGTTTTGACGCCGGTGACCCAAACCGCCGGTGGCTGCGCGCGGTTCTTGTCTTCAGGCGCTTTCCAGCCCCGCTTTTTCTAGCGCCAGCCGCGCCTTCCGGTGTTCTGCCTGGACATCCGGATCGGGGTCGAGGCCGGCGGCGAGCAGGCGCTGGGTGTAAAGCTCCTGCGGGTTTTCGAAAATCTGGCGGACGGTGCCCTGTTCGACGATCTCGCCGCGCTGCATCACCAGCACCCGGTCGGCGAAGTCGCGCACCACGGGCAGGTCGTGGGCGATGAAGATGAAGGCGATGCCAAGCCGGTCGCGCAGTTCGCCGAGAAGGGCGATCACCTGTGCCTGTATCGAGACATCGAGCGCCGAGACCGCCTCGTCGCAGATGATCACCTCCGGTTCGAGCGCCAGAGCGCGGGCGATCGCGATGCGCTGGCGCTGTCCGCCGGAAAACTGGTGCGGATGTCGCGCCGCATGCTCGGGCTTCAGCCCCACCTGCTGCAACAGCTCATCCACCCGGTCGCGCCATTGCGCCTTCGGCAGGATCTCGGGGTGGATAACCCATGCCTCGGAGATGATCTGGTAGATCGACATATGCGGGTTGAGCGACTGCGTCGGGTCCTGAAAGACCATCTGCAGGTGGCGGCGGACAGCGCGCATCTGCCGGTGCGATTTCGTCAGCAGATCCTCGCCCTTCCAGAGCACCTTGCCGCCGGAGGCCTCCTCGAGCCTGAGGACCAGCTTGGCGACGGTCGACTTTCCTGAGCCGCTTTCGCCGACGACGGCGAGCGTTTCGCCGGCATGAAGCTCGAAATCGGCGTTCTTCAGCGCGGTGAACGCGCCGTAGATCTTGGTGAGGCCGGAGACCTGCAGGATCGGCTGGCGCGCGCTTTCGCCCGTTCGCATCTCGCCCTTGCCGGGAGCGGCGGCGAGCAGCTTTCGCGTGTAGGGGTGCCGGGCGTTGTGATAGAGGTCGCGCGGCGTGCCGGTCTCGACGATCCTTCCGCCTTCCATTACCACCGCCCGGTCAGCCGCCTCGGCGACGACGCCGAGATCATGGGTGATCAGCAAGAGGCCCATGCCGGTTTCCGCCTGTAGCTCCTCAAGGAGCGACAGCACCTCCGCCTGCACGGTGACGTCAAGCGCGGTGGTCGGCTCGTCGGCGATCAGAATGTCGGGTTTGAGCGCCAGCGCCATGGCGATCATCAGCCGCTGGCGCTGTCCGCCGGAAAACTGGTGCGGGTATTTCTTCAGCGCGGCCGTGGCGTCAGGAATGCCGACGCGCTGCATCAGCTTCAGGGCGCGTTCAAAGGCTTCCGGCTTGCCCGTGCCGTGGCACATCGCCGCCTCGGCAATCTGCCAGCCGACCGGATAGACCGGGTTCAGGTGGCTGAGCGGGTCCTGGAAGATCATCGCGATCCGCTTGCCGTTGATCTGGCGGCGTTCCTCGCTGGAAAGCGTCAACAGGTCGCGGCCCTCGAACAGCACTTCACCGCTCACGATTTCGCCGGGCGGGCAGTCGATCAGGTTCATGATCGCCGACGCCGAGACCGATTTGCCCGAGCCGCTTTCGCCCAGGATCGCCAGCGTCTCGCCGCGGTCCAGATGCCATGACACGTCATTGACCGCATCGACCGTACCGCGCGCGGTGTGGAAACGGACCGAGAGGTTGCGCACTTCAAGGAGGTGGGAACTAGCCATTGGACTTTCCTCCGATTTCCAGCCGCCAGCGCTGGGTCGGGTTCAGCGCGATCCGCATCCAGCTTGAAAGCAGATTGAGCGACATGGTGGTCATGATGATCGCAAGCCCCGGCCAGAAGGCGAGCCACCACGCGCTGGTCAGATATTGCCGCCCCTGGCTCACCATCAGGCCCCAGGTGATTTCCGGCGGCTGGATGCCGATGCCGAGGAAGGAGAGGGCGGATTCGGCCAGCATCACGAAGGCGAAGTCGAGCGTGGCGATGGTCAGCAGCGTCGGCAGCACCACCGGCAGAATGTGAAACAGCACGATGCGGAGATTGGACGCGCCCATGACCTGCGCCGCCTGAACGAACATGCGCTTGCGCACTTCCAGAACCTCCGCGCGCGTGGTGCGCAGATAGATCGGGATGCGGGTAATGGCGAGCACCAGCACCAGATTGGCGATCGACGGCTCCAGCACGTAGAGCACGGTGACGGCCAGAAGCAGCGAAGGAAACGACATGATCACATCGGCAAGCCGCATGATGATTTCGCTGTGCCATCTGTCGCGGTAGCCGGCGATGAGGCCGAGCGTGGACCCGATCAGCAGCGAGGCGGCAACCGCGCCGGCGGACACCACCATTGTGTTGCGGGCCGCAACGATGATGCGGGCGAGAAGCGGCCGGCCAAGCGCATCGCCGCCGAGCAGATAGAGAAAACCGCGATCAAGGGAAAACGGCGGCGCATTACGGGCGCGCAGGTTCTGCTTTGCGGCAACGCCATCCAGCAGCATCGGGCCAAAGATCGCGAAAGCCACGATGACGATCAGGAACAGTACCGCCGCGAAGGCGAGCTTGTCGGCCCACAGCATTTTGAGGAAACGCCGGAAGGCGCCGGGTTCCTGCCGGGCCATGGTCTCGCCGCCGGTTTGTGTAATGGGTGCACTCATCGGCGTCCCTCAGGTTCGAATGCGCGGATCGAGCACCGCATAGGCGAGATCGATCAGGAGGTTCATGATGAAGATCGCGATCGCGGTCACCATGATTGCGGCGAGGATGACGTTGAAATCACGCTGCATGATGGAATCGATCATCAGCTTGCCGACGCCGGGAAAGCCGAAAATCGTTTCCACGACCACCGCGCCGTTCAGAAGGGCCGCCGCCTGATCGCCGATCACGGTGATCACGGGCAGCATGGCATTGCGCAGCGCGTGGACGAAAATGATCGGCCGGTTCTTCACACCCTTCGCCCGTGCCGTCTTCACATAGGCCGAGCCGAGCGCGTTGATCATCGATCCGCGCACGATCTGCAGGATCAGCCCGAAAGGCCGGATGAACAGCACGGCGACCGGCAAGACCCAGTGCCAGGGCGTGCCGGTTCCTGAGGTCGGAAGCCAGCCGAGCGTGACGGAAAAGACCACGATGCCGACGATCGCCACCCAGAAATCCGGCGCCGAGGCGCCGATCAGCGATAGGACCGAGGCTGCCCGGTCGAACCAGGTGCCGACATTGAAGGCCGCGATGGCGCCGACCGTGATGGCGGCGGCGGTCACCAGAACCATGGTGATGAAGGCAAGCTGCAGCGTCCAGGCGAAGGCCTCGATGACCACTTCCAGCGCGGGGCGTGCCTTTCTCAGGCTGTCGCCGAAATCGAGACGGGCGATATCGGTGACATAGTGCCAGAACTGCACCAGAACGGGGTCGTTCAGGCCGTGTATTTCACGAAAATTCTCGCGCATCGTCTCGGATGCGTCGACCGGCAGGTAAAGCGATGTCGGATCGCCCGTCAGCCGGGACAGGAAGAACACAAGCACGATCAGGACCAGCAGCGAGACGAAGCTCGTCAACCCGCGTTTTCCCAGCGTTTTCTTCATCGTGTTCTCTCGTTCTCACAAAAAGGGAAGCACGCGCGGGATGACCGCGCGCGCTCTTCGTTCGAAAGGTCTTACTTCAGGCCGATTTCGGCAAGCTGAAGCTGGCTGTTGGTCGCGATCGTGGGCGTGAAGTCGACATCCTCGCCGACGCGGGCGAACCCGACCATGTGGAACAGCAGCACGTCCGCGATCACATCGTCATGCAGGTAGCCGAAGAGTTCAGACCACAGCGCCTCGCGCTCCGCGCCGGTTGCCGCGGTTGCTTCCTCGATCAGCTCGTCGGCATGCGCGTCGGCAATGCCCGACTGGCGGCCTTCGGAGTGGTACTTGAAGAACATCGAGAACACCGGATCGCCGCGCGAATTGTCATGCTGCGCGCCGACCATGATCGGGCCGCGATCATCGACATAGGGCTTGGAGTAGAACTGTTCGTGTTCCGCCACCTCGACCATCTGGAGCTTCACGTTGAAGCCCGCTTCGTTCAGCATGCTGGTGATTGCTTCGTAGAATTCTGTGGCGCCGGGGAAATTGCCGGTGCGGCCGACCAGCAGGATCTCGGTGTCCACCGGAACGCCGTCAGCGGCGGCTTCCTCGAGAAGTTCACGAGCGCGTTCGGGATCATAGGGCCATGCTTCGGTGTCAGGGTTCCAGCCGAGCGTTGTCGGCACGTTGATCGCCGTGGCGATATCCGCGCCTTCGGGCAGGATGGTGCCGATGAAGGCTTCCCGGTCGATGGCGATGTTGAGCGCCTCACGAACCCGCTTGTCGGAAAGCGGCGGCACGGAATGATCGATCCGGAGATAGGTCGTTTCCGAGTTCGGATAGGCGTGGTCGAGATCGGTGGTCGCGTCGATTGCCGAGATCGAAGGCGCGATGTCAGCCTCCCCGGTCTCCACCATGGCGGCGCGCACGGCGGCGTCGGTGCGGAACACGTATTCCGCCGTCTCCACGGCCGGGGCGTCGCCCCAGTAATCGTCGCGGCGCGTCAGCGTGATGCTCTGGCCCGGCGTCCAGTCGGTAAGCACGTAAGGCCCTGTGCCGATCGGTTCGCGCGTGAATTCAATCGGTGTCTCCGACGGCACGATGGTCAGAAGCGACAGAAGAAGCGGCAGGATCGGCTGCGCCGGCTCGGTGGTGAAATCGATCGTGTGCTCGTCGACGACATTTGGCGTGATCGAGATGCCGTCATAATAGCGCGAGATTTCACACACGATCTGATCGCTTTGCGCCCTGTCGAAGGAGTGCTTGACGTCTTCCGCGTCGAAGGCCGAACCGTCGGAGAAGCTGACGCCTTCGCGCAGGTGGAAGCGCCAGGTGTTGTCGTCGGTCATTTCCCAGCTTTCCGCCAGGCGCGGTTTCAGCCCCTCATCGCCGCGAACGTCGAGTTCTGTCAGCGTTTCGGAGATGTTCTGGAGCACGATGCGTCCGATATTGGAGCGCGTCGCCATGCACGGCTCCACCAGATCCGGCTCTTCCGCCAGAACGACGGTGACCACCCCTTCCTCCTGTGCAAAGGCCGGCGTCAGCGACGACGCCAGCAAAAGCCCGGCAAGCAAAGTTCTGCGTTTCATTGTTTTCCTCCTCCAGGAACGTCGCAGCATAACGTCGTTCAGGCCCTCGCGCCGCTGCCCGCGCAAATTAAACAGGGCCGTCGATGACGCAGGTCCGGCCTCAATGCCGGATCAAGCTTGTCGCAATATTGGTAAAGTTGATAACATTTGTCAAACGCCTTCTCCGTTTAGTCGCCGAATCCGATTTTGATATTATTATAAATTGCTGAAAACAAACGATAAATATAAGGATATGTACGACTTTGTGGGTGATCGTTCGAAAACTTCAACTTGACAACTTGTTTTCTCGCCTGTTTTTTTGAAGGCCAGAACCAAGCCGAGGAGCATGTGCATGACGCCGGAGGATATCGCCCGGAAGATGATGGGAAAATTTGAGGCGCGTCCGGATGGCAGGCAGGCCATTCTTCCCGCGCCGACGGTGCAGAACCACGCCGCCTTCCTGTCGCGCCTGCCAGGCGGGCGCCTTGTCTGCGCCTGGTTCGGCGGCACGCTTGAAGGCAAGTCCGACATTTCCATCCACGCCTCGCTGCTCGATCCCGATGCGGAGGCGTGGGGCGAGGCCATGCGGCTGAGCGATGATCCCGACTGCTCGGAACAGAACCCGGTGATCTTCGTGACGCCGGCAGGCGAGATACTGCTGTTCAACACCGCGCAGCCCGCCGGCAATCAGGATGAGTCGCGCGTCTTCATGCGCCGGCTCACGCTTGAAGGCGGCCGGCTGGCGGCTGCTGAGGCGCGCGACACGGGCCTGCCGCCCGGCACCTTCGTTCGCGCCGCTCCCTATGTGCGGGATGACGGGGCCTGGTGTCTGCCGCTCTTCCGTTGCAACCCGCGGCCCGGCATTCGCTGGACCGGCGCCTTCGACACCGCGGCGATCGCCATCAGCACGGATGATGGCGAAAGCTTTGAGGTTGTCGACGTTCCGGGCTCGCAGGGCGCGGTGCACATGACGCCGGTCAGCCTGGGCGGGGCGGAGATGATCGCGCTTTATCGCCGTCGTCAGGCCGATTTCGTTCATCGCTCCGAAAGCCATGACGGCGGGCGGAGCTGGAGCGCGCCCGCGCCGACGGATGTGCCGAACAACAACAGTTCCGTCAACGCCGTGCGCCTTGAGGGGAGTATCGTGGCCATGGTCTGCAATCCGGTCTCGTCCGCGCAATCGGATGCGCGCCGCGCCTCGCTTTATGACGAGCTTGAGGAGGCGGATGGTCGGCCCGAGGCGGCCGAGGGCTGCAATCCGATCTGGGGCGTCGAGCGCGCGCCGCTCACGCTCTGTCTTTCGGGCGATGGCGGCCGCACCTTTCCGGTGCGCTACACGATCGAGGACAGCCCCGGCACCTGCCTCACCAACAACTCGCTCGACGGCAGGAACAAGGAGCTTTCCTATCCCGTGCTGCTGCCGCGCGCCGATGGCGGGCTCGACATAGCCTACACGCTTTACCGCCGCGCCATCCGGCATGTCGCGCTCGATGCCGCAATCGTCGCCGGGCTTGTTGCGCGGGTTCCGGAAAACCGGACGTGAAAGGAGAGAAGATGAACAGCATGGATCGCCCGATCACGCTCCATCAACCGAAGCGACTTGAAGTCGGCATCGGCACGGCGGCAAAGCTCGGCGACTGGGCGGCGACCGCAAAGCGGCTTTTCGTCATCGCCGGCGGCCCGACGGCGCATTATGTCGAACGGCTTTGCCTTCCCGGCGATGTCCGCGTCTATGCCGAAGCGCCGCCGGAGCCCGATCTTCCCGCCTTTGAGGCGGTTCTGGAGGCGGCCCGGATGCACAAGCCGGATCTCGTCGTTGGTCTCGGCGGCGGCTCCGTTCTCGATGTCGCCAAGCTGACGGCTGCGCTCTGGGACGGGCAGCAATCCGTCCGCGATGTTGTCGGTCCGAACAAGGTCGCCGGCAGGCGCACGCCGCTGGCCCAGGTCGCGACCACGGCGGGCACCGGCTCGGAAGCGGGCATCCGTGCGCTGCTGACCGATCCCGAAACCAAGTCGAAACTGGCGGTCGAAAGCCCGTTCCTGCTGGCCGATATCGCCATCCTCGACCCCGAGTTGACCTATTCCGTGCCGCCGGCGGTAACGGCTGCGACGGGGATCGACGCATTGGCTCATTGCGTCGAGGCCTTCACCAATATCAGGGCTCACGACCTGATCGACGGTTACGCCCGGCTCGGCATCGGCCTGATTGGCCGATATCTCGGCCGCGCGGTCGAAAACGGCAATGACGCCGAGGCGCGCGCGGGCATGATGCTCGCCTCCTATTACGGCGGCATCTGCCTCGGGCCGGTCAATACCGCTGCGGGCCATGCGCTCGCCTATCCGCTCGGCACCCGGCTCGGCCTGCCGCACGGGCTCGCCAACGCCATCATCTTTCCGCATGTGCTGGCCTTCAATCAGCCCGTGGCGGCTGAGAAGACCGGTGAAATCATGGCCGCGCTCGGCCTTGCGGCGGAAACGCCGGAAGCGGTTCATCGTGCCGCCCATCAGTTCTGCGCGGGCCTCGGCGTCGAGATGCGGCTGGGGGCCCACGGCGCCGACGAGGCGGATCTGCGGCTCTGGGCCGAAGAGGCCCATGCCATCCGCCGGCTGATGGACAACAATCCGCGCGACATGCCGGTCGATGATGTCCACGCGATCTATCGGGCTGCGTTCTAGGCATTGCCGCAAGAAGGGGAGCGCGGCTGCCTTGCCGCCTCCATTCTGTTTTCAGAGTGAAAGATCGAACAGGCCGCCGCCGAAAAGTCGCTCGCGCGAATGCTCGATATGGGCGCGCATGGCGGCGCGGGCGGCGTCCGGCGCGTGTTCCCTGATGGCGGTGTAGATCGCCTTGTGCTCGGCCAGAACCTCCTCCAGCGCCCAGGCGCCATCGGACATCAGCGTCTCGCCGTGCAGCTTCATACCAACATAGATGTGGTCGCGCAGCGCCTTCAGCGTTTCGCCGTAATACTGGTTGTTGGTGGCTTGGGCGACCGACTGGTGAAAGGCGAAATCGGCGTCCTCGCGGTGCAGCTGCTGGCCGGTCGCATCCGACAGGAGGTGCAGCGCCCGTTCCATCTCTGCGAGCGCCGCCTCGTTGCGTCTCAGCGCTGCAAGGGCGGCGGCATCGGTCTCGACGGTCAGGCGGAATTCGTAGCAGCGCTGGATATCGGCGATGGTTTCGACGGGCGTGTAGCCGAGCGCCGTCTCGCGCTTGATCCGCACGAAATTGCCGGCGCCCTGGCGCGAATAGATCAGCCGCTCGTCCCGCAACCGCTCCAGCGCCACGCGCAGCACCGGGCGCGACACGCCGAACTTGACCGACAAATCCTTTTCCGCCGGCAATTTTTCATTGGCGCCGTAATCGCCGCGCATGATCCGCCCGCGCAACGCCTCGTAGACCTTGTCCGACAGCGAGGTGCGCCGGTTTGCTGCGCCGCGATCCGCGTCCTGGTTCAGATTGTCGGTCATCGCATGTCCTCTTCGTCATCGCCGCTCTCCGCCTCGGCAAAAATCTCGGCGAGAAGCGACGGCGTACCAAAACCGCCCGATTTTGTCACGAGTTGTAAATTTCCCCAAGGCGCCGCGGCATGACTGGCCGGCAGGCCGGGCCGCAATTCGGCGACCACTTGTAAACTCCGGATATCGAGGCGGTCGAGAATGCCGTTGCAGCTTTCGCCGCCCGCCACCAGCAGTGACCGTGGCCTGAGCGGGTGCAGCAGGCGGCTGACACCGTCGCAGAAGCGGGCGCCGGCTGCTTCGCCGGAAAGGCCGCCGCCGCCATTACAGATGGACACGGCGCGCGGCAATCCGGTCTCGGCGGTTGCCGGAACCCCACCATCGGGCGCTTCGAGCACCGATGTCAGTGCCCGCAGGCGCTCGACCTGCGCCATCGTGATCGGATCGCGCGAGCCGCTGACGATCATCAGCGGCGGCGTGAGCCGGAAAGGCCTGGGTTCGGGGTGCCCTGCGGCGCGCGCCAGCGCAAAGGCAAGCCCGCGCGCGCCGACCCACAGCACGCCGGAATCGGCGGAACGGACAAGATCATCCATGTCGCGGTCGCTCTCGGTATCCGGTATTGCGGCAGAGACCCCGATGCGGGAGGCGACGTCGATCGGCGCGGCAATGCCATCGCCGTCCAGCATTCCGCCCGTTACGCGACGGCCCATCGTCGGGATCGCCGGGGCGGCGATGATGCGGCGCGTGCCGAGGGCTGCCTGTAGCGCGCCCATTTCGGCAGCGATATTGCCCTTGAGTCGCGAGTCGACCTTCTTCATGATGATCGGAATATCGGCTATCGGCAGGAAGGCGAGGGCCGCCGCCACGCGTTTTGCCGCCTCGTCCGCACCGCATTCCCGGCTTGCCGTGTTGACGGCGAGCACATCCGGCGATTGGCGCAGAAGCGCGGGAATGGCATCCGGTTTGCGCGCCACCAGCACGGATCGCCCCGGTCCCGCAAAGGCAACGCTCGAATCGAGCGCGCCCGTCAGGTCATCGGCTATGATCAGAACGTCCGGCGGCACAATCGTCTCCCGAGGTTGTCATTATTGTTATGACTCGATCTTGCGATAAAAAGAGGATAAATTTCAAGGTGAAATGACGTTTCCCATTAATTTATGTGCCGGTTATTGAAACCTGTTTACCTATAAGTTAAAAGCTGTGCGACGCGTCGTTCTCGGGAGGCCTTCATGAAACAGTCAATCGTCATCACCATGGGGGATCCCTCCGGGGTGGGCGCTGAGGTAACGGTGAGGGCGCTGGCCGCGCGCGGTGCGGCTTTGCGGGAGCAGGTCCGCGTCATCGGGGACCGGTCGACGGTCGCCCGCGCCGCGGCGGTTTGCGGCGTCGATCTGCCGGTCCTTGCTCCGGATGAGGCGGGTGACGGTATCCGCGTCGACCATGTCGCCGTCGATGGATTGCCGGAGACATTCGGCGTCCTGAGCCCGGCCTGCGGCGAGGCCTCCTACCGCTATATCGCCCGCGCGGTGGATCTGGCCATGGACGGCGAGGCCGCCTCAATCGTCACCGCGCCGATCAACAAGGAAGCGCTGAATGCGGCGGGGCATCACTATGACGGCCATACCGGCATGCTGGCGCATCTGACGGGTTCGAAATCCTCATGGATGCTGCTCGCCTCCGAGCGGCTCAACGTCGTGCATGTCTCGACCCATGTCTCGCTCAGGGATGCGATCGGGCGGGCCACCACGGAGCGCGTGCTCGAAACCATCCGCACCGGCCACAAACACATGAAGCGCATGGGGCTCGAAGCGCCGCGCATCGCGGTGGCGGGCATCAATCCGCATTGCGGCGAGAACGGGCTTTTCGGCCGGGAGGATGACGAGGCGATCGCGCCCGCCGTGGCGGCCGCAAAAGCAGAGGGCATCAATGTAGTGGGGCCGATCTCGGCCGATACCGTCTATCATCGTGCCTATAACGGCGCTTTCGATCTGGTCATCGCCCAGTATCACGATCAGGGCCATATCCCGATCAAGCTCGTTGCCTTCGATACTGCCGTCAACGTCTCGCTCGGCCTGCCGATCGATCGTTGCTCGGTCGATCACGGCACGGCCTTCGATATCGCCGGTACGGGCAAGGCCAATCACGTCAATATGCTGGCGGCGCTCGATTATGCCGCAAGAATGGGCGCCGCCGCGCGCGGCTGAGGGGGAAGAATGACCGACAAGAAGGAAGCGTTCGTCGCGCTCGTCACCTGTTTCAACGACGACGAAACCATCAATTACGAGGCGACGCGGGCGCAGGTGCGCCGGCAGGTTTCGGCCGGCAACAACATCATGTGCGCCGGCACCAACGGCGATTTCTCGGCGCTGACCTTCGACGAGAAGGTGCGGCTTTGCGGCGAGGTGGTCGATGAGGTCGCCGGTCGCGCCCGCGTCATCGTCAATGCCGGCATGCCCGCGACCTTCGAGACGGTGAAGCTCGCGCGCGAGTTCGACCGCATCGGCGTCGACGGCATCGCCGTCATCACGCCCTTCTTCATCGCCTGCACGCAGGATGGGCTCGAGCGCCATTTCACCACGGTCGCCGATGCGGTGGAAACGCCGATCTATCTCTACGACATTCCGGCGCGCACCCAGAACCACATCGAACCCGAGACTGCGCGCCGGCTGGCCGGCCACGGCAATATCGCGGGCATCAAGGATTCGGGCGGCGCGCAGGACACGCTTGAGGCCTATATGGAGGTCGGACGTGACGTTGACGGATTCGACGTCTATTCCGGTCCGGACCAGCTTGTGCACTGGGCGCTGGCCAACGGCGCGAAGGGCTGCATTTCCGGCCTCGGCAACGTCATGCCCGACGTGCTGGCGAGAATCGTGTCATGCGTCAACGCAGGCGACGAGGCGGGGGCGAAGGAGGCCCAGGAAACCTACGCCGCCTTCCGCACCGATCTCTACAAGCTCGGCTATCCGCCGGCCCTGGTGAAGCGGGCGCTCTATTTGCGTGATCCGTCCGTGGGTCTCTCCCGCCAGCCGGCCCTTCTGCCGGACCCCGCGCAGGACCACGCGATTGAAGCGATAATGGCGAGGTACGACCTCTAGCGCATCGGCCCGAAAATCGGAATCGATTTTCGGAAAGCACGATGCGTAGATTCAATAGGTTAGAGCGTCCTTTGTGCGTCCTAACGGTCGCACGGCGCTTTAAGATATCGGTCGAAATGTCTCAAAGCTCTTCCAGCTTTACAGCGTGTGCTAGCGTAAAGGTCTGGGGGGCCTGTGAAATAACCGAAAAGGACAGGTTTCGACGGATCGACGGATCAGGCTTACTTCAACGCGCTGCCCGCAATATCAGCGGCAGCGTGAATGCGGCCGGACGTCACTCAGAAACGACCATCTGTCTGTTCAAACGAACCGAGCCACTTCACCTTCCCGTGCGACGACGAGAGCGATGCATGATGCGGTTCAGGTCGGCGTCGCAATGCGTTAAGCAGGACGCCGTGCTACGCATGCCGCAGGGACGCCACGGGAGCGGGCGCCGGTGCAAGACGCGCCTGCCCGGTCGTGGCGTAATTCGCGCTCAGGCGGAATCACCTGCCATTCGCGAAAATGAGCCCGGTAACAGATAGAGCCGCGCCGCCTCAGCCGTTGCCAAGCCAGCGCAGATAGCCTTCCGTGCCGCCGTTGCGGGCGGAGGCGAGCGCTTCCTCCGGGTCGATCCCCTCCCACGCGCCGCGCGAGATTTCGTCCCTGAGCGCTTCGGCGACGAGTTCGGCGTGGCCCGGCAGAAGATTGCAGGGATCGAGCTGGAAGTATCCGAGCTCGGCCTCGTGGCCGCGCACGATGATGGCCGGATCACGTCTGCCGAGGGCGGCCGCGATCACGGGAGCGCCCGCGCCGGCTTTGTCCGGATCGACGTCGACCTGCAGCCGTTCCAGCGGATTGCCGGTCGGGTCGGGAACGCGATAGGCGGAAATGCCGGGGAGATCGCCGAGCGCCTCGCGCCACAGTTCGAGCGCCGCCGTCTCCCGCGCGCGGATCGCCGCGTGGTCGCGCTTCATCCAGGCCCGCATGGCGGCGATCGCGCCCATGATGCTTTCCTTGCCGATTTTCATGCCGCGGCCAATGCCGATATTCTGCAGATAGCAGGCCCGCACAAGATCGCGCCGGCCGGCAATGATGCCCGAGGTCGGGCCGCCGAGGAACTTGTGGCCGGAATAGATGACCAGGTCCGCGCCCTTCTCGAGAAAGCCGCGCAAGTCATATTCCGAGGCCGCATCGACGATCACCGGCACGCCCTTTTCATGGGCAAGCCGCGCAAAGCGCTCGAACGGGATCTGGCCGTAATGAACCACGTGATGCGACACCACGTAAAGCGCGGCCGCGGTGTTCTCGTCCAGAACCGCGGAAAGCTGAAAGTCCTTGCACAGCGTCGCCGTGCCGGCGACGCGGACATTCGCGCCGGCAAGCGCGACCCCGGTCGTGATCGAGGACCCGTATTCGCACAGATGCCCCATCTGCACCGCGACCCCCGACTTCGGGCCGGGGTTGAGAGGCAGCGCCTCCACCCGCGCCGGGTCGAGGCCGGTGATGCAGGCCGCCACCGCAAGCGATATGCCGGCCCCCGCCGAAGCCGTCAGGCAGCCCGCCTCGGCGCCGGTCAGTTCCGTAATCGTCCTGCTGGCGAGCGCCTGCAATTCATGCATGTCGACGAAACGCTCGGTGGCGGCGGCCGTCTCGCGCGAGACCTCCGGGGCGGGCGCTACCGAGGCGCCGAGCCCCGTCATCGTGCCAGCGACGTTGACGACGCGCCGGAAGCCGTTTTCGTCATGCCAGCGCCAGTCCGGCGTTGTGGAGGGTTGGTCATTGCCCATTGAAAAATACTCCATAATTATGAAATAAGAGACGTCAAACAAGGAAGGTCGGAACTGGAATGCAAGACACCAGCAAAGCGCCGCGTTCGCGCACCAGCGGTATCGACAGGACGCTGCAGATCATGGATATCCTGCTCGACTACAGGCGTCCCATGACCGCCTACGAACTTGCCAAGAGCGCCGCCGCGCCGGTTTCCACGATCTACCGACTGATCGATGAACTGGTCGAACGCGGCATGTTGAGCCGGACGTCCGAGAGCCTTGTCTGGTTCGGACCGCGGCTGATGCATTACGGCCTTGCCTACCGCTCGCGCATGAACATGTATGTCGAGGCCGAGAAGGAGATGCTCGCGCTCAGCCGGCGAACCGGCGAGATGGTTCAGGTCTGCGCCCGCGACGGCGGCATGATGGTCGTCATCGGCATGGCCGAGGGCGAGGGCCACTTTCGCGTGACCTCCGATGTCGGCACCCGCGTTCCGCTCAACTGGACCGCCTCGGGCCTGCTTCTGCTCGGCCACCTCGATCCGGCCGAACGCGCCGCCGCCTTCGCCGAAAGCGCCCGTCCCTCCAACACCGGGCTTGCCGAAACCGATCCGGAAGCTCTTTCCGAGCGCAGCCGCAAGGACTTTCTCGAAGGGCTTTCGGTGCAGTCGGGCAGTTCCGAGGAGGGCGTGGTCTGCATCGCCGCCCCCATCCGCGACGCTGACGGCGCCTGCCAGCTCACCATGTCCGTGGTCATGCCGCGCCACCGGCTCGAGGAGAAGTTCGACAGCATTTCCGTGCAGGTGCGCGAGGCCGCAAAACTTGTCGAGCGCGCCGTGGGTCATAGAACGTCCGCCATTGTTCCGGCTTGAATGCCGTCCGCATCGATTTCGAAGATTGCCTCGATCTCGACCGTGATCTGGTTGGGCAGCGAGCCCACGCCAAACGCGGAGCGCGAGTGAATGCCGGCCTGTCCGAAGATGGGGGCGAGCAGATCCGAGGCGCCGTCGATGACATAGGGGTGGCGCGAAAACTCCGGCGTCGCGTTGACGAGGCCAAGCAGTTTCACCACGCCTCTCACCCGGTCGAGCGAGCCGTCGCAAAACGCGCGCAGGGCGGTGAGGATGTTGATCGCGACGAGTTCGGCATGTTCACGCGCCTCTTCCGCCGAAACCGTGTCGCCGACCTTCCCGGTCATCAGCGTGCCATCGGCGAGCACGGGCCCCTGACCGGATACGAACAGCAGGTTGCCGGACCGGCGTACGTTGCAGAACGAGCCCACCGGCCGGGGCGGATCCGCCGGGAGCGCGAGGCCGGACCGGACGAGTCTCGCCTCGGGCGATTCCCGCAAATTATCAATTTTCACCAATTGCCTCTATTCTCTTGCAGTGACTGTAATGACCCGCGGAAACCTCCACGGGCGAGGGAATGCCGGAGGCGCAGATCTCGCGCGCATGCGCGCATCGGGTCCGAAAGACGCATCCGGATGGCGGCGACATCGGACTGGGGATATCGCCCTTGAGGACCTCCCGGTTGCGCGCGGCGCCAGGCCGCGGCATCGGAATTGCCGAGTTCAGCGCCAGCGTGTAGGGGTGGCGCGGACGTTCGTGGATATCGGCTGCGGGACCGATTTCCATCAGCCGGCCCAGATACATGACAGCGACCTGATCGCAGAGATAGTCGACCACCGACAGGTCGTGGGCGATGAACAGCATGGTCAGGTTGCGCCGTTCGCGCAGATCGAGCAGCAGATTGAGCACCTGCGCCTGGATCGACACATCGAGGGCGGAGACGCTCTCGTCGGCGACGATGAATTCCGGCTCCAGCGCGAGCGCGCGGGCAATGCCGATGCGCTGACGCTGGCCGCCCGAGAATTCGTGCGGATAGCGCCGCATGTGGTCGGCGCTGAGACCGACCTCCTCCAGAAGCGAAGCCACCTTGTCGCGGCGGGTGCGCCGCGAGCCGATGCCATGCGCGACGAGACCTTCGGCAATGATCGCCTCGACCGAAAGCCTGGGGTTGAGAGAGGAGACCGGGTCCTGAAACACCATCTGCATGCGCTGCCGCATGGCCCTCAGATCGCCGGCCTTCAGGCTGTTGAGGTCGCAGCCGTCGAAAACCGTGCTGCCCGATGTCGGCTCGATCAGCCTGAGCAGGCTGCGCCCCAGCGTGGACTTTCCCGAACCGCTTTCTCCGACCAGCCCCGTTATCGACCCCTTCGGGATATCGAAGCTGACGTCGTTGACGGCATAGACCGGGTCGCTCGCAGGGCCGAACGTCTTGGTCATGTTGCGAATGCTGATAAACGGCTCTGTCATGGCGCCAGACTACCTTCCAGGATGCAGGCGGCGAGATGGTCGGGCGCCTTGCGCGTCAGCGCAACCGGCTCGCGACAGCGCGGTTCGGCATAACCGCAGCGCGGCGCGAATGCGCATCCCGGCGGCAGGCTGGCAATCGGCGGCACGGAACCCGGAATCGGCACCAGCCGTTCGCCGCGCGGGCGCCATGGCCCCGGTATCGAGGAGAGAAGTCCCTTCGTGTAAGGATGCCGGGTGTCGTTGAAGAGCGCGTCGACGCCGGCCTGCTCGACCACCCCGCCGGCATACATGACCGCGACATCGTCCGCCATCTCGGCCACCACGCCCATGTCATGGGTGATGAACAGGATCGACATGCCGAAATCCTTCTGCAACTGCCGCATCAGGTCGAGGATCTGCGCCTGGATCGTGACATCGAGCGCGGTCGTCGGCTCATCGGCGATCAGCAGCGAAGGCTTGCAGATCATCGCCATGGCAATCATCACGCGCTGGCGCATGCCGCCCGAGAGTTCATGGGGGTAGCTGTCCATCCGCCTTGCGGCTTCGGGGATCTCGACCAGTTCCAGCATTTCGATCGTGCGTTTGCGGCGCGTCGCCGCGTCCATGGTCTCGTGCAGGAACAGCATCTCGCCGATCTGATCTCCGATCGTGAACAGCGGGTTGAGCGACGACATCGGCTCCTGGAAAATCATCGACATCTGGACGCCGCGCAGCCGCCGCCGTTCCGCCTTGCCGAGTTCCGTCAGTTCGAGCACGCGGCCGTCGCGGTGGCGATAGGCAAGCGTGCCCGCCGCGATCCTGCCGTTCGGCGGCAGCAGGCCCATCAGCGCCAGCGAGGTCACCGATTTACCGGAGCCGCTCTCGCCCACCAGCGCAAGCGTCCGGCCGCGGCCGATGCTGAAGCTGACGTCGCGCAGCGCCGTCACCTCGCGCCCCTGGCCGCGAAAGCGGACGTTCAGTCCCCGGACATCCAGAATGGCGTCCTCGTTCATGAGGCCCTCCGCGCGGCCGGCTGAACATCGTTGCCGATCACCGTCATGCGCGGCTCGAACAGCCGTTCCAGCGTCATGCTGTTGCCCTGGCTGTCGAGGACCGGCAGCGAAGCCTCGGCAAAATCGAAAACCGTGAAATCGGCGCGCGTGCCCGCGGCAAGACCGCCGCGCCCGCTGAGACCGAGCACGCCGCGCGGTCCGGCGCAGACCGCCTCGATACAGTCCTCGAACGACAATCCGAGGCCGTAGAGCTTGGACATGGTGGTCGCGAGGTCGCGCACCGGGTCCTCGATGCTGTGGAGGTGAAGGTCCGTCGAGATCGAGAACGGTTTCAGGCCATCGGCCATCGAGGCGCGTGCGGTCTCGAAATTGAACGAGGCCCCGCCATGTCCGATATCCATCAATATGCCCCGCGCCGCCATGTCCTGCGCCATCTTGAACAGCGCATCGGTGTCGCGGATCGAGCCGGCGGCCTTGCCGTTGAAACAATGGGTCACGATATCGCCCGGCGTCAGAAGTTCGAAGACCTCGTCAATCAGCGGCGGCGGTTCGCCTACATGCACCATCAGCGGCAGCTTGGTCATTTCGGCGACGCGCTTGGCGATCTTGGCGGGCGTGATCCCCCAGGAGCCGACGATCACGCCCGAGGCGCGAACCTTGATGCCGCAGATGACGTCGCGATTGGCCTCGACCACGGCCAGCGTCTTGTCGATGTCGATCGAGCGCCAGTCGATCAGTTCCGGCACCCGGTTGCAGGCGACGAGGCCGATCGAGCCGATATTGAGAAACGCCCGGACGGTTTCGGACTGGCGGTCGATCACGTATTCGCGCAAACCGTGAAAGCTTGCCTCACCGGCCGAGCCGGCATCGGCCATGGCGGTGACGCCGGTCGGCCGGCCTGCCTGCGAGGCCCGCACCGAAATGTCCGTGCCGCCATGCCAGACATGGACATGCAGGTCGCACCAGCCGGGCGACAGAAAGGCGCCGTTGCAATCGATGATCCGGGCGTCCGGCGCGGCGTTCTTCGCGACCAGGCCGTCATCGCCGATGTGGATTTGATCGGGCGCGTCATCGAACCCGATAATGCGGAAATTGACGAGGGTGAGAGACATTCAGGCTTCCTTGGCAAGATGCGGGTCGAGAGCGTCGCGCAGCGCGTCGCCGACGATCTGGAGCGTCAGTACGGACAGCGATATGGCAACGCCCGGAAACAGGATGAGATAGATGGCTGAGTCGAGGTACTGGCGGCCCTCATTCACCATGATGCCCCAGGTCGGCGTCTCGGGATCGACGCCGATGCCGAGGAAAGAGAGGCCGGCCTCGGCCAGCATCGCATAGGCGAAGATGAAGGTGGCCTGCACCAGGATCGGCGAAACGATGTTGCGCAGCGCATGCGTGATCATGATGCGCCAGGTCCGCGTTCCCAGAGCCCGGGCGGCCTCGACATAAGGCATTTCGCGGATGACCATCGTCGAGGCGCGGACGATGCGGGCGACGCGCGGCGCATAAACGATCGAGAGCGCGACCACGACATTGGTGAGGGTGCCGCCGAAAATCGCGACGAGCGACAGCGCCATGAGGATGTCCGGAAACGCCATCATCGCGTCGATCAACCGCGAAAACGGCCAGTCGAGCCGGCTGAAGAAGCCTGCCGTCAGGCCAATCACCACGCCAATCAGCGACGACAGGATCGCCACCGAAAGCCCGATGCTGAGCGAAGAGCGCCCTGCGTAGAGAAGGCGCGACAGAACATCGCGTCCGAACGCATCCGTGCCGAACCAGTGGGCAGCACTCGGTCCCTGCAGGCGCATGCGCACCGACATCGCATCGGGATTGGCGGGCGCCACCAGCGATGCGAACAGACAGAGAATCGCGATTGTCAGGAACACGACCAGCGAGACCTGAACCGAGCGCCGCGCAAGCAGGACACGGAAGAAACCGGGTTCGCCCGTGCCTTCCGGTTCGGCCGTGTCCGGCGTGCTTGAGGAAAGTGTCGTATCGGCCATGGTCAGTACCGCACCCGCTTGTCGATGACCAGATAGAGAAGGTCGGTCAGAAGATTGATGAAGACGTAGAGGATCGCCACCACGATGAGCGTGCCCTGGATCACCGGATAATCCCGCCGCAGCACCGCATTCACCACAAGGCTGCCAAGCCCCGGCAGATTGAACACCCGCTCCGTGACGACGGCGCCGGCCACCAGCAGCGCGAAGGTGAGCCCGACGACGGTGATGATCGGAATGCCGGCGTTCTTGAGCGCGTGACGCAGCACCACGCGGCGCTCGCTCATGCCTTTGGCCCGGGCGGTGCGCACATAGTCTTCGCTGAGAATGTCCAGCATCGAAGCGCGGGTGAAACGCAGGATCAGCGCGGAGTTCACGATGCCGAGCGTGATCGAGGGCAGCACAAGATGCCACATCCGATCGAGGAAACCGGCGTCGGGCCCGCCATAGCCGGAGGCGGGAAACCAGCCGAGTTCGGTGGCGAGATAGCGCTGAAAGATGAGGCCGGTCAGGAAGCTCGGAACCGATGCGGCGAGCATGGCGGTCGTCACCGCCGACTGATCCAGCGCCGAGCCGCGCCGGTAGGCGGCGTAGATGCCGATCGGCGTGGCGATGACGAGGGCGAAGATCAGCGAGAACAGCGACAGGAACACGGTCGGTTCGGCCCGCGCCGCCAGCACCGAGGTCACCGAATTGTCGAAGAACAGCGAGCGTCCGAGATCGCCCTGTGCGGCATTGGCGACGAAGGTGAGGTATTGCACGAAGATGGGTTGATCGAGGCCGAGGCTGGCGCGCAGATCCATGACGTCCTGAGGCGTCGCGTCCGGCCCCAGCATCAGGGCCGCCGGATCTCCCGGCGCGAGCCGCACAAGCACGAAGGCGATCGTCAGCACGAGGAAGGTCACGACCACCATGCCCATAAAGCGCCTGATGAGATAATTTGTCATTCAGTTCGATTCCCTGGCATATCGACGAAGCATATCCGAACCCCGGACGATAACCGCATTCGACGTCTCGCGACCATGAAGGACTTTTCAGGAGCCGGCCGGCGCAGCGATCAAGGTGCCGCGCCGGCATGCCTCGTTATTCGGACGTCGAGGCATTCCAGAACTGCGGCCACGGCGAAGCGCTGACGCCTTCGAGCGTCTTCGACTTGCCTTGAAGCGCATTGAAGTTGCCGATCTTGATGAAGCCGACATTCTCGTAAAGTTCGGTCTGGAGTTCCTTGAACACGGCCTTGCGGGTTTCCGGATCCGTCTCGGTGGTGAAACGGGCGTATATCTCGTTCTTGACCGGATCATTCCAGCCTTCACGCGCTTCGGCTGAAAAGCTGGAGATCAGCGCCGGCTCGGGCAGGAACGGGGAGTGGGTGATGTAGATATCCCACAGATCGGGGTTGTTGCGTCGCTCGGCGAGTGTGGCCCAGTCCACGACATCCATCTGTACGTTGAAGCCGGCGGCTTCAAGTGCGGCTTTTGCGACCAGGGCCATCTGGTAGTGGAACTCGTACTGGCGCGAGGTCAGGATGCGCAGCGGCGTGTCGTCATAACCCGCCTTCTCCAGGTGCTCGGCGGCGGCTTTTATATCGTTCTGATTATAGAGTTCGACGCCGCCGTCATTGTTCCAGACCCAGCCTTCCGGGTACATCGCGCCTTCGACCTGATAGAATTTCTCGTCGCCAAAGGCGGCATACAGCATGTCGTCGAAGGGCAGGGCGGCCTGGACGGCTTTGCGGACCTCGATATCGGTCATCATGCCCTTCTTGTGGTTCATTGCGAACAGCGGCCAACCGAAGGGCTCCAGCAGCAATGGCTCGGCGACGTCGCTCGACTCCAGCCTGTCATAAGATTCCGACGACAGACTGTCGGCAAAATCGAACTGGCCGGAAAGCAAGCCCTCAACCCGCGTATTCGGATCGGTAACGGGCACGAAGCGGATTTCATCGGGAATCTGTTTGCGTTCGGCCGCGCCCGTCGGCTGGGTATAGCCGTCGAAGCGGACGAGCTGGATGTACTGGTCCGGCACATAGTCGGCTATCTCGTAAGGACCGGTTCCGACCACATTGTCGATATGGTCGGCGAGGATCTCCTCGGGATAGACCACCGCCGCCGAGTTTGAGAATGCGAGCAGGGAAAGAAGCGGCGCGTAAGGCTGGTTGAGCTTGATGGTCACCTCATAATCGCCGGTCGCCTCGACGCTGTCGACATAGGCGGCGACGCTCTTGCCGCGGGAGGCCACTTCGAGCCAACGCTCCAGCGAGCCGACAACGTCAGCCGAATCCATGGTGGAGCCGTCGTGGAAGGTGACGCCTTCGCGGATCGGAATGACATAAGTCAGCCCGTCATCGCTGACATCGGGCATGGCCGCGGCAAGCAGCGGAACCGTCGCCCAATTGTCGTCGAAGGTGAACAGGGTCTCGACGAAGTGCTGGGTCACGATGCTGACCACGTCCTTGGTGGAGACCATGGGGTCGAACGTATCGGGTTCGCCGATCATGGCGACATCGACTTCGGTTTGCGCCTGGGCGTGGCCGGACACGGCCATCGCGAGCGCCAGCGCCGAAGCGCATGACAATTGAGAGAGAAGACGGTTCATGATTGCTGCTCCATTATTATGTAATATAGTCCCATTTAAGAGAATATAAATTGCTCTATATGCTGTCAACGGATTTGTTTCGGGGGCCTTGACTGGTCAGTCCTCGTCCCGCCATTCGTCATCGCAACATGCTTCGAGCCGGCGACACGGGGCGGTAACAAGAGCAGTTCAAAATCCTGCGCGGTCTTAATCAATGCTCAAGCGGCGATTGCCGGTTCCAGTTCAAGGTGACGACCCACACCCCGATGCATTCGACAAGACAAACTTTGAGCACATGGCTCAAGGCGATGGGATTGCTGCTGCAGTCCGACAAGGGTATGTCTCAATCCGTCTTGCGGAAACACTTTGGGGTCAGTCAGCCTACCGCGTGGCGGATCCAACATGCTATGGGACGCCGGCGCAGGGAGCTGTTCCGGCGCGGCGCGCGATCTTGGGCTGAACGAGGCGATTGACGACGCCGCGCGGCAAGGCGACGGCGCGTTGTTCTGGACATCCTCGGAAGCGATGCCCGACATGTTCTACTTCTTCGACTTCACCAACGGTTTCTTCGACATGCACAGCCAGGGCTTCCGCCTGTCCGTCCTGCTCATGAAAGACAGTTTGCAATGAAGCGCCTGTCCATGCCCGCGTCGCCGAAGTGCTGAGTTCCCACGCCGCACAAAGGCCAACGAGGGAAAAAGACACGGCCATGGGGATGAAGTCGACGGGCGTTTCCTGCGCTGTTCCGTCTATCCGACCGTTTGCCTATCGGCCGAAAGCCGAAGGAACCAATCTGAGGGGGGGCTGTCTGCCATCCCGATATTATCGGACCCTGCGTCGCGAGCTACTGCCGTCCGAGACGAGCGATCGGGGCTTTTGCCATCGTGGCTTCCGCTGGCGCCACAACGCCGAACCGAAGGGCCGGGAACTACTTATCTCACCTGTTCAGTTTTCACGGGTCACATCACTCCGTTGCGTTGACCCGCGAATGATGAGGGCGGGTTCCAGTGCCAGGCCTTCCGGCTGCGGCTTGTCCTCGATCATTGCCATGATCCGCTTCATGACGACCTCACCCGTTGCCTGGCTGCAGACGTCGACGGTGGTCAGCGGCGGCGTTATGTATCGGCTTGTCGGAATATTATCGATGCCGGCAAAGGCCACGTCATCGGGCACCTTGAAGCCAAGCGCGCGCGCTTCACTCATCAGGCCGATTGCGACGAGGTCGTTGCAGCCGATGATGACATCAGGACGATCCGGGTTCAGCAGCGCGCGGGCGGCCGCCCGCTCGCCGGCCTCGCTGGTTGGTTCCTCAACATCAAAGACTTGCAGGTCCAGTCCTGCGGGATCCAGAACGTCGCGCAATCCGCGAAGACGTTCGATATTCCATGATGCCCGCGAATAGCCGACATAGCCGAACTTCCTGAAGCCCTGGCGCACCAGATATTGCGCCAGGAGCGAGGCGACCTGAACGCTGTCCGTGCCGACAGTGAGAACATCGTCGCGTTCCGGCTGGCCAAGAAAGGCCACCGGCTTGTCGAGGTCGGCCAGCCATTCCACGACATCCTGCGGAATGCGGGCGCTGACAATCAGCCCGTCGGTGCGCGGTGAGAGAGCCTCGAGCAGCGGCCGGGCCGCTGCGATGCTCTCTTCCATGTCGACGACGAGGAGATTGTAGCCGTTTTCCAGTGCCACGCGGTTGGCGCCTTTGACCACATTGGCATAATGCGGGTTGGCGATATCCATGACGGCAAGTCCGATCGCCGTCGTCCGTCCTGTTACCATAGAGCGTGCAAGCGGGTTCTGGCTATAGCTCAGTTCCTTGATGGCGCTGCGCAGCTTGTCCTCGACCGGCTGGGAGAAGGATTGCTGCCTGTTTACATATTTGGAAACGGTTGCAATGGAAACGCCGGCTCTTTCCGCCACATCGCGTATCGTCGGTCTTCGTTGGCGGCTCATACGAGGTAAACGCTTTCCTATAATATCATCTCATTCCAGGAATGAGATTGTCTCGATGCTGTTTCTAACGGGCGGGAACGCTTTCTATCGCCGTAATTGCCCACCTGTCAGGCCCGATATAGCCTTCTATATACCACTAAGTGTCGCTCATAACACGAGAAAATTTTAGTTAAACGTTTTCTTGATTTGTCGAAAAATCTGTGCGTATAGTCCGCCCATGCTCAGGAGAGCATGCCCTGCCGTGGGTCATCTGAAGGTCCTATCCGGGAGGCGTGCAGGGAAAAGACAACTTTGAGGAGGTTTCCCATGAGGAAAGCAGGAGCTTTCGCAGCCGTGGTGCTGGCAGGCACGACGCTTGCAACAACAGCCTATTCCGCCGAAACGCTTGAAGTCTGGATGCGCTATGGCGACGCCGAGCGCCCGACGATTGAACGCATCATCGACGGCTTTACCGCCGAAACCGGCATCAATGTCGATTTGTTTCTGGCCAATATCGATTTTGAAACGCGTCTTGCACGGGCGGCGGCGGGCGGCAGCCTGCCGGACCTGATCATCAACGATGCCACGTCGATGGGCCAGTTGCAGGAGATGGGCATCGTCAAGCAGATCGATCGCGAGTCGATTTCAGGCGGCGACCAGCTCTACGATGTCGCATGGAACAGCGTGCACGCGCCTGACGGCAACTACTATGGCGTTCCCACCTCCGCACAGGCCTTTGCGGTGTTCGTCCGGAAGGACTGGCGCGAGAAGCTGGGCTATGACGTGCCGGAAACCTGGGACGATCTCTACAATCTGGCAAAGGCCTTTACCGAGGAAGACCCGGACGGCAACGGCGCCGATGACACCTATGGCTATGTGATGCCGCTTTCAAGCACACGCGGATATGCCTCCTGGTTCATGTCGGATCTGATCTGGCAGGCGGGCGGACAGTTCCTGCAGCCTGAGGGCGACGGCTATGTTTCATCCATGGCAACGCCGGAGGTCGTCGAAGCTGTCGGCTTTGCCCGCAAAATGATCTGCGAAGGCTATGCGCAGCCCGCGGCAATCACGTCGACCACCGGCGATGCGACGCCTGTCTTTTCGTCGGGTCAGGCCGGCATCTATCGCTCCGGACCGTATCACATCGCGGCTTTCGTGCGCGAGCCCGGCCGCGACAAGTTCGAAGTCATTGCGCCGCCCGCCGGTCCGGCCGGCCAGGCCGAGCTCGCCGAAGGCGAAGCCGCCTTCGTGATGGTCACCACCGAGCAGGAGGACGCGGCCAAGCAGTTCATCGAATATCTGATCTCCGAAAAGGGGCAGGAAACCGGCATGGCCGCCGGTACCGGCGACAACGCGATTGTGCGC
The DNA here is from genome assembly GCF_001578105.1 of Martelella sp. AD-3. Classification (GTDB taxonomy): domain Bacteria; phylum Pseudomonadota; class Alphaproteobacteria; order Rhizobiales; family Rhizobiaceae; genus Martelella. The sequence continues at coordinate 56,745 of NZ_CP014276.1, forward strand.
CTTTCGGTCAACAAGAATGTGGATACCAAGGCGGTCCAGCCCGATCCGGCATGGGCAACCTATGCCGATCTCTATGCCACGTCGGCCCGTTATTTCCCCAGCGTGCCCAACTGGAAACCGATCCGGCAGGCCGCAGCCGAGGGTCTCAATCAGGTGCTTTCAAGCTGCGATTCCGATATCATGGCTGGCCTTGAGAACACAGACGAGGTCATCAACGCCGAACTCGACCAGCAGGGCGTCCTCGCCAGGTAGGGTCCGTCCAAACAGTCAGGCGCCGCGCATTTGTGTTCCGTGGCGCAGCGCCTGACAGCCATCGGAGAATGTCCGGCTGCAAGCCATTGCCGTCAGTTTTCGCACGTTTCGGCGCCGGTGGTGTTTCCGGCGCCTGCCAGAGCTTTCTGGCGTTCCGCGGAGGAGCATATGCGGTTTCATTCCAAAAACCTGAGCTGGATTATTCCCTGGCTTTTTCTGGCTCCGGCGCTGATCGTTTTCACCTGGTTCAAGTTCGTGCCCATCGTCAAGGGGCTTTTCATGAGCTTCTACAAGGTGAAATTCATCGGCGCCGACCAGTGGGTCGGACTTGCCAATTTTGAACGCGCCTTTTCCGACAGCGCGTTGCATGCGGCAACGCTCAATACGCTTATCTATGTCGTCGTGACCACGCTCGCAGGCGGCATGATCGCCTTTGCCGTCGCCATGGCTCTGGAGGGGCAGGCCCGTCATATCCGCCTGATCCGGACCGCGATCTTCTTCCCGGCGGTGACATCGATTGCCGTTCTCGCCGAAATCTGGAGAATTCTCTTCTATCCAGGGGCGACCGGCGTGGTGAACCAGCTGATTGGCGTCTTCGGCGTTGCGCCGCAAGGGTTCATGTCCGATCCCGATCAGGCGCTGTTCATCGTCATACTGCTGCAGATCTGGAAAAATGTGCCCTACAACATGGTGATCTTCATCGCCGGTCTCGCGGGCATCAACCGGGAGCTTTACGACGCCGCCGATGTCGATGGCGCAAGCCCGCTGCGCAAGCTCTGGCATGTCACGATCCCCGGTCTCGTGCCTGCCTTTTCGGTGGTGATCATGCTTTCGCTCATCCGTGGCTTCCGCGTCTTCACCGAAGTCTACACCACAACCGGCGGCGGGCCGGCCGGCGCCACCGAAGTGATCATGACCAGTATCTTCAAGACCGGTTTCGAGCGCTTCGATTACGGCTATGCCTCGGCGGTGTCCTTCCTGCTGTTCGTCTTCACGGTGACCCTGACCATCGTCCATGTCACCGTGAAGAACCGGATCGACCGGACGTGAGGATGATCTGATGAAAATGACGCTCTCTCAACGTATCGCCCGCGGGCTGGTCTATGCCCTGTTGCTCATCGTCTTTTGCGGCCCGTTCTGGGGTATTGTCGCCACCGCCTTTACCAAGAACACGGTTCAGCCGGGTCAGCTGGTGCTCTGGCCGAGCCAGCCGACGCTCGACCATTTCATCTACGCCTGGACGGAAGTGAAGGTCTGGATCTACCTCTTCAACTCCATGTTCGTCGTTGTCATCGCGACGGCACTGCAGACGCTGGTCAGTGCTCTCGCCGCCTATGCGCTCGCCCGCAAGAAGTTTCGGGGTGCCGCCATCGTCAGCCTTGCGATCCTGTCGACGATGATGCTGCCGGATGAAGTGATCGCGATCCCGCTCTACCTGATCCTGCATGCAAAACTGCCGATCCTGCATACGTCCATCTACAACACCTATGCGGCGATGATCCTGCCGGTGGTTGGCTGGGCATTCTCGGTGTTCCTGTTGACGGAGTTCATGAAAGCGATTCCGCGCGATCTTGAAGATGCGGCAAGGGTCGATGGCGCCAATGAGCTGCAGATCTTCTGGCGCGTGGTTCTGCCGCTCGTCAAGCCGGCGCTGGGTACGGCAACCATCTTCGGCTTCCTGATGATCTGGGATCAGTATCTTCTGCCGCTGATTGCTGTCGACGACCGCAATCTCTATACGCTGCCCGTTGTCCTGCGCTCGCTGCGCGTCGACGAGATCATGCAGCAGAACATCTTCATCGCCGTTACCGTCATCGCCACGGTGCCCTGCATCATTGTCTATCTCCTGCTTCAAAAACAGTTCAATCGCGGGCTGATGTCCGGCGCGGTCAAGGGCTAAGCGAAAGGTTCAGGTGAAAAATGGGTTCAGTAAGCCTCAAAAATGTCAACAAGTCCTTCGGCGCGGTCGACGTGATTCATGACGTGTCGCTTGATATCGAAGATGGCGAGTTCTGTGTTCTGATCGGGCCCTCCGGTTCGGGAAAGTCGACGCTGCTGCGCATTATCGCCGGTCTCGAAGACGTCACAAGCGGCGCGATAAGGATCGACGAGCGCGACGTGACCGAACTGCCGCCGAAACAGCGCGATATCGCCATGGTCTTTCAGACCTATGCCCTTTATCCGCAGATGACGGTGGCCGAGAATATGGGTTTTGTGCTGAAGCTTGCCGGCATGCCGAAGGCGCAGATTGCCGAAAAGGTGCAGGAGACCGCGCGTATGCTCGAGCTCGAGCCATTGCTTGAGCGCTTGCCGAAGGCGCTTTCCGGCGGCCAGCGGCAGCGCGTTTCGATGGGCCGTGCCATCGTACGCGATCCGTCGGTGTTCCTGTTCGACGAACCACTCTCCAATCTCGATGCGAAGCTCAGGGTACAGGTGCGCGGCGAGATCGCCGATCTGCATCGGCGCCTGGGCACGACCTCCGTTTACGTGACGCATGACCAGGTGGAGGCCATGACGCTCGGTCAGAAGATCGTCGTGCTGCGCGATGGCAGGGTTGAGCAGGCGGGACCGCCGCTGACGCTGTACGAGGACCCGGTCAACACCTTCGTTGCCAGCTTTCTCGGCACGCCCTCGATCAACCTTGTCGAGGCGCGTGTGGAAGGCGGTCATGGCGAGGCGGCGGCGCGGCTTGTCGACGGAACCCTGCTCTCGCTTGGATCGGGTCATGATTGCCGCGACGGGCAGGCTATTCTGTACGGCATCCGCCCGGAACATGTCGGCATTGTTGCGGGGCATCCGGGGGGCGGCATTTCCGCCACAATTCATGCCGTCGAGAACACCGGCTCGGACATGGTGATCGTGTCGGATGCGGGCGGCTATCGCCTTACCGCGGCCTTCAAGGAACAGCGTCCGCTGCAAGCGGGGCAGGCTGTCACGATCATCCCCGACCTTTCGAAGGTTCGGGTCTTCGATGCCGGAAGCGGAAAACGGATCCGCCGCCGCGAAGACAGCTGAAGTTCAAGACATATCGAAAATAACCAGCCGGCCGCTGCTATGCGGTCACCGGCCTGTGCCCGAACGGGAAATGAAATGTTCAAAGATGCGATGAAAATCGAGCGGCTCCTTGATGGGCTGCAAAAACACAAAGACTGGAAACCGTTTCCCGGTATCGAGGAGCGCGACCGGTGGGCCGCCGTTGCCGAAGATCCGGCTTTGAAAATGCCGGTTGCGGCCATCATCGCCGTTGCCGATCGGCTTCTGGATGAAGAGATCGATCCGCTGACCGGCACGATGTACATGAATTTCATGACCAATGGCGACCGGACATTCTATGAGGAAAGCTATTTTCGCCGGCGCTATGAACTCTCGCATCTCGTCATCGCGGAATGCCTGACGGCCAAGGGCACATATCTTGCGAAGATCATCGACTATCTCTGGGAAATTCTCGGCGAGGTGAGCTGGTGCGTGCCGGCGCATAATTTTGCCGGCCAGCACGACATGGTGATGTTCAAGCGGGCCAATCCCTGGAAGGAGGATGACCCTCTGCCTGTTCCCGGCGACGATTATCTCGATCTTTTCGCCTGTGAAACGGCCGCAACGCTGGCCGAGACGTGCTATCTTCTCAGGCATACACTGCTTGAAACGGTTCCTTCCCTCTACCACCGCATTCATGGCGAAATCGACCGGCGCGCACTGCAATTGCTCGAAGGGCCCAAGCTTTATGGCTGGTATCTCGGGCGCAACAACTGGACGGCGTGGTGTTCGCATAATCTTCTGCTGGCCGCCTGCTATACGGTTGAGGATGAACAGCGCCTCGTCAGCCTTGCGCTGAAACTCATGGTGCCCATGCAGCGTTTCTTTGACACGATCGAGCCATCGGGCGCCTGTATCGAAGGGCCGGGCTACTGGGTTGTGAGTGCAGGGCGCCTCGCCGGGTTTGTCAGTCTCATCGAAGACCGTTTCGGCCTGGGCCTGAATGCGGCGGAGAATGAGAAGTTCCGCAATTTCGGGCAGCATATCCTGCCCCTCAACATCGCCGAGAATCTCTTCGTCAACTTCGCCGATGGCGGCCTGAAGCTGGACCTCGACCAGGGGCTCTTGAGCCGCTATGCCGGTCTGATCGGGTCGGAGCAGCTTGCAAGTCTCGTCAGCGCGGATATCGACCGGCTGGCGGCGCGCAAGCTTGCCAATCCGGGCAGGGCGCGCGGACGCAATGACTATGCCCGGCAGTTTCTCGTGCATCTGACCCGGCTTTTGTTCTGGACGCCTGAAAACCGGAACGCCACGCCGCGGAGCTGTGAAAAATCGGTCTGGCTTGCCGATATGCAGATGATGATCGCGCGCTCGGATGAGCGACCGGGAACAGGTCTGATGCTGAGCGCAATCGCCGGCAGCAATGATCCGGAGGTCAACCATCACTCCCATAACGACGTCGGGCATTTCAGCGTCTATCTCGATGGTGAACCGATGATCATCGATCTCGGGCAAGGCGCCTATTCGCGCGCGACCTTTACCGAAACGCGCTACGACATGTGGCACATCAGCTCGAAGGGCCATAATGTTCCGAGCGTCAATGAACAGCTGCAGTATGCGGGGGCGGGGGCTGCCGCACGCGATGTTGACTACCGGCATGACGGCATCTCAACTGTTCTCAGCCTCGACGCCGGACCGGCCTATTTCAGCGAGCCGGGCTCCCGACGCATCCAACGCAAGATCACGTTCAGGCACGAGGCCGCCGAAATCCGGATCGATGACGACATAAAGCTCGGCGAACCGCTGAGGCGCTTCATGCTGCCGCTGCATGTCTCCGACCGTAAAATCACGGTGCAGGAGGACGGATCATGCCGGATTGCCGGTGAGAACCGAACACTCGTCATTACGCCGGAAAATCTGCGCGTTAGTCATGTGGAACCGATCGAGATCACCGATCCGCGCCATCTGGAAGTCTGGGGCGGGCGCATCTTCCGCATTTGCTTCGAGGCCGCAGATCTCGCCACGCCCCGTTTCGGACTGACGATGCACGTTGAATGACGGACGGTTTTCGTCCCGTCGAAAGGAGGAAGAAAGATGTTTGTTTACAGCAATGACGTCCAGGTCGAGGATCTGGGCGACGGCGTGAGCCGGAAAATCCTTGCCTACAGCGAGAACGGCATGTCGGTCGAAGTTTCCTTCGAGGAAGGCGCCGTCGGGCCGCTTCATCACCACTACCATGAGCAGTTCACCTATGTTCTTTCCGGCACGTTCGAATTCACCATCGGCGATGAAACCAAGATCGTGAAGGCCGGCGACTTGCTCTACAAGGCTCCCGATGTTCCGCATGGCTGCCGCTGCCTGAAAGCCGGCAAGCTGCTCGACACTTTCGTGCCGATGCGTGAGGACTTTCTGAAATTATCCTGAGCGGTCTTGATCCCCCGCCACAGCGCCCTTCCGGCTTGGAATTCAAGGCTTGTCACGAGGGGCGGAATCACGATTGACGGTGTCCGCATGAAGAGCCTGACGCCCGCGCGCTGGCGCATCATGGCATAGCCTTCGTGCGCCAGGAACGGAAGCCGTTCTCAAGACTCGATGTGGCCGGCAATGCGATGCTGGGTCGAGAAATGCGAAAGGGGCTCTTCGGCTTCATGGACCGCGCCGCGATGGAAGGGCGTGCCCGGCTCTTGCTCGACATGCGCGGCACGCCTTTCGACCCGTCGGATTCGGCCGCGGAGCTTGCGCGCGCCATTTCGGCATTGATCCGGTCGAGGCCGGCCGTAATTGCGGTTGCCGGCAGGCCGATTGTGTCGGGCTCCCTGCCCGAGGCGGTCACCGACACGCAATTCCCGGCCTGTCGCGAAAGGCGCAGGTATCAGGCGGCGATGTCTTTGCTGGGCGAAGCCGCGACGACCTCTCGAAGCTGCCGCGAGCAGCGCCCCTCGCGTCACTTGCAGCGGGCCCCCCCAACGGCTCACGTCCAGTTCGCCGCGGTGTGGGCCGCATCGCATTCGGCCTGACCGGCGGCGGCGTTGATCAGGCTGCGGATCAACGCCAGCCAGCGCGGCTTCTCGCCCTCGCGGTGGTACAGGATCACCGGCGACGTCGCATGGAGCTCGGCGAGGGGGCGGTAGTGTACATCGGAACGCATCTGGCGGGCCGAGCCCGGGATCACGCAAACCCCGGCGCCGGCCGCGACCAGACCGAGCGCCGTTTGTAGTTCGCGCACTTCCTGCACCGCGCCTGCGTGCGCGTCGGACTGGAGCAACAGGTTCAGAACCTGATCGGCATAACTCGGTCGCGGCTCCTTGGGGTAGACAATCAGTCTCTGCTCTCCCAGCCGTGAAAGAGAGAGCGGCCCGTCCTCCTGCGCCAGTTCTGAACCCGGCGGGACGGCGAGAACCAGCCGCTCCTCGTAAAGCACGGTGCTGACAATGCCGGGATCTGTCTGGCGAAGCCGGCCGAAGCCGAGATCGATCCGGCCTTCCTTCAGCGCTGGAATCTGCTGCACCGATAGAAGTTCGACGAGCTGGATGTCCAGCTCCGGAGCGGATTGCCGAAGCCGGCCGATGAGAGCCGGCAGGCCGGCATAGAGCATTGAGGCAACGAAACCGATGGACAGGACCTGCTTCTCCTTCAACCCCGCCCGGCGGGTGGAGGCCACCATCTGGTCAACTCGCCCCAGAACCTGAAGCGCCTGCTCGTAGAACAGCCGCCCGCCATCGGTCAGACGGACGGGACGGCTTGTCCGGTGGAACAGCGCAACCCCCAGTTCTTCCTCCAGCAGCTGGATCTGCCGGCTGAGCGGCGGCTGCGTGATGTTCAGGATTTCCGCGGCCCGGGTGAAATTGCGCTGCTGCGCCACGGCGATGAAATAGCGCAACTGACGGAGTTCCATAGCCTTCCTCGCAAGCCAAGGTTTTCGGTATTCTGGGGCATGACGATCGCGATTTCAGCCCATTGGGCGTAAAACTATGCGCAAAAGGTATTAAAGCCAATAGAAATAATGTTGGACGCGATGCAGGGTCGCGCGCCAGTATTCCGCCATGAAACGCTCACCTGCTCACCATTCCGTTTTGCCCGAAACCGCCGGCCCCGTCGTCGGGCGCGTGGAAACCCTGCTGGTCGATCTGCCCACGATCCGGCCGCACAAGCTGTCGGTCGCGACCATGGACGGCCAGACCCTGATGCTCGTGAAGGTCCATTGCAGCGACGGCATCACCGGTATCGGCGAGGGTACGACGATTGGCGGGCTCGCCTATGGCGGCGAAAGCCCCGAAAGCATGAAGCTCGCGATCGATACCTATTTCGCGCCGCTGATGGTCGGTCAGGATGCCACGCGGGTCCAGGCGCTGATGGCGCGGATCGGCAAGATGGTGAAGGAAAACCGCTTTGCCAAATGCGCAGTGGAAACCGCGCTTCTGGACGCCCATGGCAAGCGACTCGGCCTACCGGTCAGCGAGCTTCTGGGCGGGCGCCGGCGCGACCGCTTGCCGGTTGCGTGGACGCTGGCCTCCGGCGATACCGGGCGCGACATTGCCGAGGCCGAGCGGATGCTGGACCTGCGCCGCCACAACATCTTCAAGCTGAAGATCGGCGCCCGGCCGCTTGCTGAGGACATTGCGCATGTTGCCCGCATCAAGGCGGCTCTTGGCGGGCGCGGATCCGTCCGCGTCGATATCAATATGGCCTGGGACGAGATGGAAGCCGCCTGCGGCATGGCGGCGCTGGCCGATGCGGGCTGCGAGCTGGTGGAACAGCCGGTTGCCACGGCCCCGGGGCTCGCGCGGCTGGTCCGCCGCTTCCCGATCGCGTTGATGGCGGATGAATCGCTTACCGGTCCGGAATCGGCATTTGAACTGGCGCGGGTGCATGGCGCGGACGTCTTTGCCGTCAAGCTGGAGCAGAGCGGCGGCGCCTTCAACGCGCTCAGGGTGGCGGCAATCGCCGATGCCGCGGGCATCGCGCTTTATGGCGGCACCATGCTGGAAGGCGCGGTTGGCACGATCATCGCGGCCCATGCCTTCGCCACCTTCCCGAACCTGCAATGGGGCACCGAGCTGTTCGGCCCGCTGCTTCTGACCGAGGAAATCCTGACCGCGCCGCTGGAATACAGCGATTTCTCGCTGACAATTCCGAGCGGCCCCGGACTTGGCATCACGCTCGACGATGACCGCGTGGCCTTCTTCGCCCGCGACGGATTCCACCGCAAGAACGCCACCTAGGAGGCCGAAATGCTGTTTCATGTGCGCATGGACGTGAATATCCCCCGTGACCTGCCGGGCGACGAGGTGGCCGACATTCTCGCGCGCGAGAAAGCCTATTCGCAGGACCTGCAGCGGCAGGGCAAATGGCGCCATATCTGGCGGATCGCCGGGCAATATTCAAACATCAGCATTTTCGACGTGGCCGACAATGACGAGTTGCATGCGCTGCTGTCGGGCCTGCCGCTGTTCAAATTCATGCAGATCGAGGTCGCGCCCCTGCTGCGCCATCCCTCGGCCATCCGTGAGGATGACAGCTGAATTCACGCAGGCGGCCGGTTGAGTGCGCCGCGTCGTCCAAAACGCATAGAACAAGGAGGAGAAGTCATGACCGTAAAGATTTTCGACCGTCCCGACGTGCAGGAATTCCTGAACGTCCTCAGTGGTCTGGACAAGGCCGACGGCAATCCGCGCATGAAGGAGATCATCCATCGTCTCGTGTCGGACCTGTTCAAGGCGATCGATGACCTGAACATCACGCCCGACGAATACTGGACCGGCATTGCCTGGCTGAACGATCTGGGCGCTGCGGGGCAGGCGGGCCTGATCTCGCCCGGCCTCGGTCTCGACCACTTCATAGACGAGCGCCTGGATGCCATCGACGAGGCGCTGGGCATCGAAAACCCGACGCCGCGCACCATCGAGGGGCCGCTCTATGTCGCCGGCGCGCCGGAAGCGACCGGCTTTGCCCGTCTTGACGATGGCACCGACACGGAAGGTCAGACGCTGATCATGCACGGCGTGGTCTTTGGCGCGGACAAGAAGCCTCTCCCGGGCGCGAAGGTGGAGGTCTGGCACTGTGACACCCGGGGCTTCTATTCTCACTTCGACCCGACCGGCAAGCAGGCGCCGTTCAACATGCGCCGCACCATCATCGCCGACGAGAACGGCCGCTACAGGTTCCAGAGCATCCTGCCGAGCGGCTATGGCGTGCCGCCGGGCAGCCCGACCGAGAAGCTCCTGTCCGCGCTCGGCCGCCACGGCCAGCGTCCGGCGCATATCCACTTCTTCATCAGCGCGCCGGACCATCGCAAGCTGACGACCCAGATCAATATCGAGGGCGATCCGCTGATCAACGACGATTTCGCCTATGCGACCCGCGACGGCCTCGTGCCGCGCGTCATCGAGAGAACTGACGAGGAAAGCATCCACGCCAACAATCTGAACGGTCCCTTCGCAGAGATCGCGTTCGACATCTACCTGACCGGTTTGATCGACGGCGTCGACAATCAGGTCAACGAGATGCGCAAGCGCGCCGAAGCCTGAGCAAGGCCTTGATGCCGCCCGGCTTGGTGTCGGGCGGCGTCGCCGTGAATCTGTTATCCTGCCTTTCAAAGGCGCTGCGTTGGCCTCGCCGAAGCGGAGGCACGTTGCGGTTTGAGCGCTGCACGCGCGCCTTGCCTGACGACAACCCGGAGCCTGTCCATGCCCCATATCGATCTGCCCTCCCACCGCCTGCACTATCGCATCGACGGTCATGCAGGCCCCTGGCTGGTGTTCTGCAATTCCCTTGGCGCGGATCTGACGATGTGGGATGCGCAGGCGGCGGGCCTCAGGGACCGTTTCCGCATTCTGCGCTACGACCGGCGCGGTCATGGCGGATCGGGCGCACCGGCCGGTCCTTACGCGATGGACGATCTCGGGAGCGATGTGCTGGCGCTGATGGATGCGCTCGAGATCGACCGCGCGCATTTCTGCGGTCTTTCCATCGGCGGGCTGACCGGGCAATGGCTGGCGCTGAATGCGCCGGAGCGCTTCGACCGCGTGGCGCTATGCGCAACCGCCGCCCGGATCGGCAGCGCGGAGAGCTGGAGAGACCGCATCGAAGCCGTCCGGGCCAACGGCCTTGCCAGCATGACCGGGGCGACGAGGGAGCGCTGGTTCTCGCCGGAGTTTGCGGCACGGAACCCCGCCGCCGTCGATGCGATCCTCGGTCGGTTTGCCGCAACAGACGCCGAGGGCTATGCCGGCTGTTGCGCCGCGCTCGCGCGTGCTGATTTCAGGGATGCGCTGGGCGATATTTCCAATCCCGTTCTCGCCGTCGCAGGCGCCGATGACGCCGTCTGCCCGCCCGCGGATCTCGCAACGATCGCCGACACGGTGCGGAACGGAAAACTCTGCGTGCTGCCCGGCCGTCACATCGTGAACGTGGAATCGGCAACGGCGTTTGACGAGGCGCTCATCGCCTTCCTGCTGCGGGACTGAGCCAGACCGGCATCCAGGTTCGTCAGGCATGGCGGCGCGCCACGCGCCGCATCAATCGAATTGCCACAGCACCAGCGCTGGCCACAGCGCGACGAGAAGGAGCGTTGCGAGCTGGATCGCGACGAAGGGGATCACGCCCATGTAGATGTCGCGGATCCGGACGTCCTTCACCGCGTTCTTGAGGTAGAACAGCGCCATGCCGACCGGCGGCGTCAGGAACGAGGTCTGCAGGCAGATCGCCATCAGGATCGCGACCCAGACGGGATTGTAGCCGAGGTCGATAAGGACCGGCAGCACCAGCGGCGCGATGATCAGGATGATCTCCATCCAGTCGAGGAAGAAGCCCAGCATGAACAGGATGGCAATGATCAGGGCGAGCTTGCCGGCCATCGGCAGCGGCACGCTCTGCAGGATTTCGGCAATCACCTCGTCGCCGCCATAGCCCCTCAGCACCACCGAAAAGCACGAGGCGCCGAAAATCAGGGCAAACAGGAAGGCCGTCGAGAGCGCGCTCTTCTGGCAGACCTTGAGAAAATCCGCCCAGCTCAGCCGGCGTTGCGAAAGCGCGAGCAGTGTCGCGCCCGCAGCGCCAAGGCCGGAGGCTTCCGTTGGTGTTGCAACGCCGAACACGATCGAGCCGAGCACCATCAGCACCAGCAGCAGCGGCGCGATCAGAGCTGCCGCGAGTTCCTTCAGCAAGGGCAGGAGGTTGGTCTTTTCCGTTTCGATGACCGCAGGCGCGCTGCCCGGCCGGATTGTCGCAACGATCACGATGTAGACGATATAGGCGGCGGCGAGGAGCACGCCCGGCAGCATCGCCCCGCGAAACAGATCGCCGACGGGGATCTGCAGCTGGTCGCCCATCACCACGAGCATGATCGAGGGCGGGATCAGGATGCCGAGGCAGCCGGTGGCGCTGACGACCCCGAGGCTCAGCCGCTTGTTGTAGCCGGAGGCGAACATTGGCGGGATCGCGATGGTGGCGAGCAACACGACGGATGCGCCGATAATGCCGGTGGAAGCGGCGAGCACCACGCCGATCAGCACCACGGCGATGGCAAGGCCGCCCGGCGTCGGCCCCATGACGCGGTGGAGTGTTCTGAGCAACCGCTCGGCGATGCCGGAATGCTCCAGCATCAGCCCCATCAGGATGAACATCGAGATCGGTATCAGCGAATAGCTGGAAATCGTGTCGAACACGCGGTTGGCGACGAAGCCGATCATGCGCGCTGACGCCATGTCGGCATCGATGCTGAACGGTTCGAGGAACGAGCCCAGCAGCGCAAACAGCACGCCGACGCCGCCCAGCACGAAGGCGACGGGGTAGCCCGAAAACAACAGCACGGTGAATACGGAGAAAAGCGCGAAGACGAAGAAAGCGTCGAATGCCATGGCTATTCGCCCTTGTAGTGATGATCGCTGGGCACGTGTGCACGGCCCGCAAGGACGAGAAGGGCGCGCAGCGCAATGGAAATGCCCTGAAGGAAAAGCAGCACGAAGCCGAGCAGCATGAAGCCCTTGATGATGTAGCGGGCCGGCAGGCCGGAGGGCATGGGCGAACCTTCACGCAATTGCCAGGAATAGGAGAAGATTGCCCAGGCATTCCAGGCGACGAGACCGGCAAAGGGCAAAAGCAGAAACACCACGCCGCATATCTCGACGAGCGCGCGTCGCTTCTCGGAAAGGCCGGCATAGATGGCGTCCACGCGAACATGGTCGTCGGTCTGATAGGCCCAGGCAAGCGCCGTCATCACCGCGATGGCGTTGAAATGCCATTGCAGTTCCTCAAGCTCGATCATGCCGATGTCGAAGGCGTATCTGAGCATGACGTTAACGAGAATTGTGATCGCCAGCAGCGGCAGGGCAAGCGCGCCGAGCTTGCCAACGGCCTCCACCAGCCGGTCGATACGGTCGAGCATGTGCGTCATGCGGTTATCCCCGGAAAGGAAGGGGCCGCGCCCGATGTCGCCGCCCATCTCTTGCATAGCCTCTGAGAAAACTGCGCCGGAGATCGGCCTAAACGCCGATTTCCGGCAGCACCGCTCAGTTCGACCGGCGGTCGGCCCAGGGGGCCGCCTGATCGCGATAGGCCTGAAGCGAATCCCAGACCCGCTTGAAATCCGGGTCGCTTTCCGCCTGTTCCGCCATGACGTCGGCGGTCGTGGCCTCCAGAACGTCCAGAACGGCGGGCGGGAAAGTCATGATCTCCGTGCCCTTTTCCTCGAATTTCGAAACTGCCTCGGCATTGCTCACCACCGTCGAAATGATCGATCGCATATTGGTGGCAAGGCACATGTCTTCGATCAGCGCATGGGCGCTGTCGTCCATTTCATCCCATTTGCGCTTGTTGATGATCAGCTCGTTCATCGCTGCCGGCTGGTGCCAGCCGGGCAGGTAATAGTATTTCGCCACGTCCTCAAGGCCGAGCGTCTCGTCGATCGCGGGCATGGAAAGCTCGGTTCCGTCGATGATGCCCTTCTCAAGGCTCGGGTAGATGTCGCCGCCGCTTAAGAGAACGACCGATGCGCCATGCTTGGCCAGAACCTCGCCGGCGAGACCGGCGAAGCGCAGCTTCTTGCCCTTGAAATCGTCGATGCTTTCGATCCTGAAATTGTACCAGCCGCCGGATTCGCTATCCATCAGACCACAGGGGATGGTGACGACGCCCTGCTTTTCGTAGATATCGCTCCAGATTTCCCGGCCGCCGCCGTCATAGAGCCAGCCGGTATAGGTGATGGCGTCCGGCCCGAAGGGCACGCCGCCGAAAAGCTGCACGGCGGGGAAGCGGCCGGCCACATAAAGCGGCGAGGTATAGCCCGCATCGAGCGTGCCCTGCTGGACGGCGTCGAAAATCTGAAGCGGCGGCACAAGCTTGCCGGCGGAATAGACCTTGACCCTGAAGGCGCCGCCGGATGCGGCGTTGAGCTGTTCGCCGAGGAATTCGGCATTGGTGCCGCTGGCCGGCATTGTCAGCGGCCACGCGCTCTGGATGTCGAGCCTGACGGTGTCGGCCGCAGCCGCTCCGCAGACAGTGGTTATGCCTACAAGTGCGCCCGCGAGCGCAATGGCTTTTGCTGCTGATGACATTTTGTCCCCTTTTTCAAATTCTTGAGGTCGTCCGCGCCATCGAAGCCTGCGGCCGGCGACACGGTCGACGCCGCGACGAGGGCGGCTTTGCCAGGCAGAACGAACCGGAAGCGAGGTTTGCATCTGGAACACCGGCCAGTAAGTGCCGCACCCGCAAAACACTTTTCCGCAGACGTCAAGGATCGGGGGCTGCGGGACGACGATCAGTCGTCCGGGCCGGGCTGTCTTGAAGGGGAATTCGATGCGCGTGCGGACATGCGCGGCGGCGCGCCCGTCCATTGCTTGAAGGCGCGGGAGAACACCGCGCTGTCGGCATAGCCGAGCGCCTGCGCGACATCGGAAACGCTTGTGCCGGACTGTTCAAGCAGGCCGGTAGCCAGCTCCGCGCGGTGTTCGCGCATGAGCTGGCGGACGCAGAGGCCTTCCGCCCCGAGCTGGCGTTGCAGGCTGCGCACGGAAATGCCGAGCTCCTCGGCCAGGAAGCGCGTGGTGACGGGCCGTCGTCCCATATAGAGCTGGATCAGCAGGCGCACCTTGTCGGAAAATGCCTCTTGCGCCTCGACCTCGCCGATCAGATCATTGAGATGGTGTTCGAGGATCATGGTGAGCTGCGTGTCCTCGCTGCGATAGACCCGGTCGGCGTCTTCCACGGAATAGATGAGGCGGTTGTTGGCCTGGCCGAAAAAGATCGGCGCGCGGAACAGCCGGGCCAGAGGGCCTGTATCCTCGGGGATTTCGTGCTCGAAATGCACTTCCAGCGGGTTCAAACTGGTGCTGAAACAGCTGCGCACGAGCTGGCAGGATGCAGCCAGCGAATACTCCGCATCCTGCCGCCTCGGCCATATCGTCCGGTCCGAAATCCGGTAGTGCCATACGATCGCTCCGTCATCTTCCGCCAGCCCCGAATTCGTCGCGCTCTGCAGGGCGTTCACATATTTCGAAATGCGTTCGAATGCGATCCGGATCGTCGGCGCGAGCGAGAACAATATGCCCATCGGCCCCATATCGGCGGGCTTGAAATGGGCGCCGAGCCTTGCCGCGAAGGCCGGATCGCCCGCCGCCTCCGCGGCGTCCTCGAGAAAGGCGACATAACGGTGAAGCGGGATCAGGGCGTAGGGGTCTTTCAGCTCGCGCATCGAGATACTGTGGCGCGCCAGAAGCGGCGGCAGGAACACATGCGACTTCAGCAGCGTGTCCATCAACGGCGTAAAGGCCGACACCCTGATATAGGTGACGGCGCGGCTGCTCCCGGTGCTGAGTTTCGTGCTGTTCATGGTGCAATGCAGTGTTTCATGGCGCAAATTATCAAATTGGCGGCACGAATTGCAATATCCCTGAGCGAACCTCTTTCTATTCTCATGACAATAATCAAAAACCAAAGGGGTACACATGTCTGTCGCATCCAGCGAGCCGACGCCTGACGGGCGCCTGGCCAGAAATTCCGTGGGCATTGCCCACATCGTCTTCTTCGTCGTAGCGGCCGCCGCGCCGCTGACCGCGGTCGTCGGCGCCACGCCGCCGGCCTTCGCCTTCGGCAACGGGGCGGGCGTTCCCGGGGCCTTCGTCCTTGCGGGCCTGCTCTATCTCGTCTTCTCGATGGGCTTCACGGCCATGAGTCGCCATATCGGCGGGGCAGGGGCGTTCTATACCTATATCACCCACGGCATCGGCAAGCCGGCGGGCGTCGGCGGCGCATTCATGGCGCTTTTGACCTACAGCGCCGTGCAGATCGCGGTTTACGGCCTGCTGGGGCTGTTCACAGAGGGCGCCGTCGCCGGTCTCGGCCTCGACCTGCCCTGGTGGGTCTGGTCGCTTGCCTTTCTCGTCATCGTGCACTTTTCCGGCCAGCGCAACATCGCCTTTTCCGGCGCGATCCTAGGCGTCTGCATGCTGGCGGAAATCATCATCCTGCTGCTGCTCGATGTCGGCATCGTCGCCCAGGGCGGTCCGGAAGGCTTGAGCTTTTCCTCCTTCGCGCCGGCGACGGTGTTCACCCCCGCCCTCGGCGTCACGCTGGTGTTCGTGGTGGGCTCGTTTATCGGCTTCGAGGCGACGGCGATCTTCGGCGAGGAAGCGGAGCATCCGGAAAAGACCATTCCGCGCGCGACCTATATCTCGGTCCTGCTGATCGCGATCTTCTATGCCTTCTCCACCTGGGCGATCACCCAGTATTACGGACCGTCCAACGTTCAGGAGGCAGCGGCCGGCGCGCTCGACACCTTCTATTTCGACGCTGCGGCGAATGTGCTGGGCGGCTGGTCGGCGCTCACCATGAACATTCTGCTGATCACCAGCCTGTTTGCCTGCGTCCTCTCGTTCCACAACACGCTGAACCGCTATTTCTTCGCGCTCGGCCGCGAGGGGCTGGCGCACAGCGTGCTTGGCAAGGTGCATCACATTCACGGTTCGCCCTATGTGGCCGGGATCCTGCAATCGGCGATCGCCGCGATCATTCTCGCGGCCTTCGCGGTCACCGGGCAGGATCCGTTCGCCGTGGTGTTTTCCTACATGTCGGCGCTGGCGGTGCTCGGCATTCTCGGCGTTCAGGTCCTGGTCAGCGTCGCGATCATCATGTTCTTCCGCAAGAACAGGCTCGGCCACGGGCTCTGGCGCACCGCGGTGGCGCCCGTGCTCGCACTCGTCGGGCTGATCGGCGCGCTGGTTCTGGTGACCTCCAATCTGGAGCTTCTGGCCGGAACGTCCAACATCGTCGTCAATTCCTTCCCCTATCTCGTCGTGCTGACCGGCATTGGCGGCGTCCTCTTCGCGCTCGGCATCCGCAAGTCCGATCCCGAGCGTTACGAGGCGCTCGGCAAGGTTTTCGAGGAATAGCATCGCCATCCGTCCGGTCCGCCTTCAGGGACCGGGCGATTGCCCGACGACCATCATTTCACGCGGCGGCCCGGCTGCCGCGAACCCTTCGTCACAACCTATCGAGAGTGCCCAAATGACCGAAGATACACGGATCGATTTCCTCTACCTGTCGGAACAGGACATGCTGGCCGCCGGCGTCACCGACATGCCCGCCTGCGTCGACACGATGGAAGAAATGTTCGCGCTGCTCTACCATGGCGACTATCGCATGGCCGGGCCCAACAGCGATTCCCATGGCGCCGCCATCTCCTTTCCCGAGCATTCGCCGTTTCCGACCATGCCGAAGCCGACGGCCGACCGAAGGTTCATGGCGATGCCGGCCTATCTCGGCGGGCGTTTCGGCACCACGGGCGTGAAATGGTACGGCTCCAATATCGCCAACCGCGAAAAGGGCCTGCCGCGCTCGATCCTGATGTTCACCTTGAACGACACGGATACCGGCGCGCCGCTCGCCCATATGTCGGCGAACCTGTTGTCGGCCTATCGCACGGGTGCGGTTCCCGGCGTCGGCGCCCGCCATCTGGCGCGCAAGGATTCGAAGGTCGTCGGCATTATGGGCCCCGGCGTCATGGGCAAGACCTCGCTTTCGGCCTTCATGGCGGCCTGCCCGTCGATCGATACCGTCAAGGTCAAGGGACGCGGACAGAAGAGCCTCAATTCCTTCCTGTCCTGGGTCCGCGAAACCTATCCGCAGATCACCACCGTCGAGGTGGTCGACAGCATCGAGGCGGTGGTGCGCGACAGCGACATCGTCACCTTCTGCAATTCGGGCGCGGTCGGCGATCCCTCAACCTATCCCATGGTCCGGCGCGAATGGGTGCGGCCCGGCACGTTTCTGGCGATGCCGGCGCTCTGCAACATGGATGAAGGCATGGAAAAGGCCGATATCCGCAAGGTGGTCGACAATACCGGGCTTTACGAAGCCTGGTTCCATGAACTTCCCAAGCCTGCGCATGTCCATGTCCCGATCATCGGCGTCAAGTTCATGGATATGATCGCCGAAGGCCGGATGGCGAAGGAGGACCTCGAGGACATCGGCAAGATCGTCGCCGGCGATGCGCCGGGCCGGAAAGATGATGACGAGATCATCATCATGTCCGTCGGCGGCATGCCCGTCGAGGACGTCGCCTGGGGCACCGTCATCTACCGCAACGCCATCGAAAAGGGCATCGGCGTCAAGCTCAACCTCTGGGACGTTCCGGTTCTGCGCTGAGCGCCGGATGGCGGGCGGGCCCATTGCCGCCCGCCACGACAGAAGCCCTCTGACCCAATGACGGGAAGAAACATGACCAAAGTTCTGAAAATCAAGACCGGCTCGAAATTCGAGGAGCATGGCAGCTATTCGCGGCTGGTGGCCGTCGACAACTGGATCTTCGTGTCCAACACCGCCGGCCGCAATCCCGAGACCAAGGTGATACCCGAGGATGTCAGGGCGCAGACCGAACAGGTCTTCGCCAATATCGGCGCGGCGCTGGCCGCCGCCGGTTCCGGGCTTGAGGATGTCGTCGCCTCCCGGGTCTTCATCCAGAACCCGGCCGACACGGAGACGGTCATGACCATTGTCGGCGAGAAATTCCGCGGCGTCGACCCGGCCTCCACGGTCACATGTCCGCCGCTCGGCTCGACCGTCTACAAGGTCGAGATCGAGGTGACGGCCTATCGCGGCGCGGGCGCGGCCGAAACCGAGCGCAAGCGGATTTCGCTCTGATCCGACGATGCGCGGTCGCCGCGCATCATAATTGTCCATCAATCCCGCTCAGGTGACAGCCATGGCTCCCGCATTGCCTACCGTGAATACCGCCGAAACTTTTCCCGACACCACCACCGTCGTCATCATCGGCGCGGGCATTGTCGGCTTGAGCGCCGCGCTGACGCTGGCCGAACGCGGCATTCCCGTCGTGGTGCTGGAAAAGGGGCGCGTCGGCGCGGAACAGTCGTCGCGCAATCTCGGCTGGGTGCGCAAGATGGGACGCGCGGCCCCGGACGTGCCGATGTCGCTTGCGGCGGACCGGCTCTGGGCAGAAATGCCGGAGCGCATCGGCGTCGATGTCGGCTATCGCCAGACCGGCATCATGTATCTCGCCCGCACCGAGGCGGAGATGGACATGCACCGGCAATGGCTGAAAACCGTCGAGCAACTGCCGCTCGATTCAAGGCTGTTGAGCAATCGCGCGATCGGCGATCTGGTGCCGGGCGGCAAGGGCGACTGGGCGGGCGGCATCTACACCCCCTCCGACGGGCGCGCGGAGCCGACAATGGCCCCTTCCGCCATCGCCAACGCGGCGATCGCAAAGGGCGCGGTGATCGTTGAGAACTGCGCCGTTCGTACGCTTGCGACCGCCGGCGGTCGGGTCTCCGGCGTCGTGACCGAACGCGGGGAAA
Source organism: Martelella sp. AD-3 (assembly GCF_001578105.1). GTDB lineage: Bacteria > Pseudomonadota > Alphaproteobacteria > Rhizobiales > Rhizobiaceae > Martelella. Next base: position 75,779 of record NZ_CP014276.1, read on the forward strand.
TCCGCTGCGAGGAAGTGCTGCTCGCGGGCGGGCTGTGGTCGCGGAAATTTCTCGGCAATCTCGGCATTTCGCTGCCGACGCTGCCGCTGATCTCGTCCGTGATCCGCACGGAACCGATGGATGGGCCGACGGAAATCGCCGTCGGCGGACCGGATTTCTCGTTCCGCAAGCGCCATGACGGCGGCTATACCATCACCCAGCGCGGTGCGCTCGGCGCGCCCTTGATGCTCGATCATCTGCTGATAGGCCTGCGCTATCTGCCGATGCTGCGCGGGCAGCGGGGGCTGTTGCGCATCAGGCTTGGCCGGGATTTCGTCAACGACCTCCGCCTGCCGCGCCGCTGGGGCGAGAAGGGGCCATCGCCGTTTGAGCGTGTCAGGACCATGGATCCGGATGCCGATGCCGCCATCAATGCCGAGGCAATGCGCAATATCGCGGAAGCCTGGCCGGCCTTTTCCGAGGCCGTGATTGCGGAGGTCTGGGCCGGGATGATGGATATCACGCCGGATTCGCTGCCGGTCATGGGCGCTGCGCCGAAACTGCCCGGTCTGACGCTGGCGACCGGTTTTTCCGGCCACGGCTTCGGCACGGGTCCGGCGGCGGGCGCGCTTGCCGCCGATCTGGTGACGGGCGCGCCGCCGATCGTCGATCCCGCGCCCTATCGGCTGGAGCGTTTCTCGTGATCGCGCCCGTCTGACGATCAGGCACGAGGATCGAGGCTTCTTGCCTGCCTGACCGCATCCTTTGTCTCGGGCAGGAATTCCAGCACCAGTCCATCAGGCAGCGCGAGCCAGTTCTCGCCTTTTTCGGTCGGCCGCGCGCCCCTCGCGCGGGCCGCCGCGATTGCTGACGGCACATCGGCGCAGACGATGCCGAGATGGGCCATGCGGCCTTCCGGGCCTGAAAAGGCCGGATCGGAGATCAGTTGCAGGCCGCCCAGCAGCCAGACCTGGGACGGCGATGCCGGATCGCCGTCCGCCTTGGTGATGGTCATGCCGAGCACCTCTTCGAAAAATGCGACATGCTGGGCGATATCGCGGACAGGGATGGCGACATGTTCGACATAGGCCTCGGTGGCCGGCATGGTTCAGTCCTTTCAGTCATGAAAGCGCCCGGCTGCGGGCATTGAGGGTATGCCGGACTCGAAAGCCCGGTTCAGTGCGTGGTGGCGAGAGCTTGCTCGAGCCAGTTCCGTTCCAGATCGTGGTCGCGGAAATATCGGACTATCGCGTCGATGAACAGCCGGGTTCTGGCCGGAAGATGCGCGCGCGACGGGAACACGACGTTCATCGTCAGCGTCGGCAGGCGCCAGTCGCCGAGCACGGGCAAGAGCCGGCCGGCGGCAAGGTCGTCGTGGACGACATAGGCCGGCTGGACCAGGATGCCCATGCCGGCAAGGGCTGCCTGTCGCAGCAACTGGCCGTCATTGGAGGCGATCTCGGCTTTTGCCGGCAGGCGACGCGTCTCCTCGCCACGGGTGAACGTCAGATGGTCCCAGTCATCGGAGAGCGTGTAGAGCAACAGGGCGTGATTTTGCAGCGCCTCCGGCGTGTCAGGCGCGCCATGCTGTCCGATGTAATCCGGCGAGGCCACCAGAATGCGGGGAACTTCGGCGAGCTTGCGGATCGTTACGCTGCTGTCAGCTTCTGAACTTCGGGTTCTGATCGCAACATCCAATCCGTTTTCGATGATGTCGCAATACCGGTTGGAGGCCTGCAGATCGACGCTGACATGGGGGTGGCGGGCCTTGAAGTCGCGGACGATCGGCATCAGGTACAACAGGGCGAAGGACAGCGACGAGCCGATGCGCAAGGTTCCCCGCGGCTCGGCAGCGACGACGCTCACGCTGGTTTCGGCGTCCTGAAGGTCCGCAAGAATGTCGCGCGCGCTGCGGGCAAACCGCTCGCCCTCCAACGTCAGGCATAGATGGCGCGTCGTTCTTTGCACCAGCCGGACCCCGAGCCGTTTTTCAAGGCCCGTCAGACATCTGCTCACGCCGGACACCGATAGGCCGAGCTCTTCGGCGGCGCGTGTCAGATTGGCTTCCTCGGCGATGCGGGTGAAGATTTCCAGTTCGGCAAAACGATCCAAGACAGTCCACCAGCTTTTCTGTTCCCATTTTTATAACGGTAATATTCACGTAAAAATGCGTTTGATCAAGTCATTCCTGCCGAGGTCGCGGGCTTTTTTGCTCGATCTGCAATGATGTTTTCCAAATTACGTGATTTATCATGCAACAAGACGGTGCCAGACTTGCGAGTGAGAACGCATGCGGGGCCGCCCCGCCGGAGACTGCCATGTCGAATGAAAATGACCGGTCAAATCCCGTCCGCCATATCGTGATGTGGAACGTGGCCGGCGATACGTCCGGCGAAAGAGCGCGCGCGATCAGCCGCGTGCGGACGGAATTCGAGGCGCTGCGGGGACAGATCCCCGGCATGCTGCGGCTTGAGATCGGCGTCGATCACAGCGGCATTTCCTATGCCTGCGACATGGTTCTGGTCAGCGAATTCGAAAACGAGGCGGCCTTGCGGGCCTATGCAGCGCATCCTGCCCACCTTGCCGCACGTGAGCGGCTGGAAGGCCTCAGGGTTGCCCGCCATCAGGTGGATTACATCCTCGATGCGGGGAGCGCGGGCCATGAGTAATCGTGCGTTTGTCAATGCAAGTCAGCCGGCCCGCGTGGTTTTCGGATGCGGCGCAACGGCGCGACTGCACGAGGGGGGCGTGAACAGGGCTGCAGACAGCGCGCGCGCCAATTTCTACCGGAACCCGCGCCCGTTGGCGGGCGACGCGATTGCGGCTCTTGCTGCCTGCACCCATGCCGGAGAAAGACCGCTTGTCGAATGGAGGATATCGACATGAGCTATTTTACCGAGGAAAATTCTGAAGAGGCCGTCAGTGCGCGGATGGGCGAGAACGTCTCGCCGCGCCTGCGCCAGATCATGGATGCGCTGATCCATCACCTTCACGCCTTCGTTAAGGAGGTGGAGCTCACCGAGGCGGAATGGGAAGTCGCGATCGATTTCCTGACCAAGACCGGCCAGATCTGCAGCGACACAAGGCAGGAGTTCATTCTGCTGTCGGACGTACTCGGCGTCTCCATGCTGGTCGATGCCGTCAACCATCGCGCGCCCGACGGTGCAACGGAGACCACGGTCTTCGGACCATTCCATGTCGAGGGCGCGCCGGAGCGGCAGATGGGCGACAATATCTGTCTCGACGGCAAGGGCGAAATCTGTCTGTTTCAAGGGCGCGTGGTCGATCTCGAAGGCAATCCGATCGACAATGCGCTGATCAGCGTGTGGTCCGACAATTACGAGGGTTTCTACGATGTGCAGCAGCCCGACATCCAGCCGCCTTTCAACAATCGCGGCATCTTCCGGACGGGCCCGGATGGCAGATACGCGTTTCGGGGCATCAAGCCGGTTGCCTATCCCATCCCGGATGACGGACCTGTTGGCAAGATGCTGGCGACGCTCGGCCGCCACCCCTGGCGGCCGGCGCACACCCACTTCATGGTTACCGCGGACGGTTATAGCAGGGTGATCACTCATATCTTCGTCGAGGGCGACCGGTATCTCACCTCCGACGCTGTCTTCGGCGTGAAAAAGTCGCTGATCATTCCGTTCGAGAAAGTTGACCGCGCAAACGAGGCCTGGCAGGCCGACTTTGACTTCGTGCTCTGCCGTCAAAAGCAAAACAAGGGCTGAAGATATAATCCGGCGCGAGGTGTCGGGAAAGCAATTTGGCGCTTGATAAATGCCAAATTCACGTGAATAATCACAAAAAATCGCAATATAGCGATGAGGGCGAACAGATGAAGATTGAGCAACCCGACACGATCGTCGAGGACGTATCGGCTATTGTCACGGATTTCCTGACGGCGCCGAAGGCCGTGATCGCCGGCAGATCCGAACCCGCCGGAAGCGGCGAAACCTATCCCGTCTACAATCCGGCGACCGGCGGCGTTCTGGCTGCGGTTCCGGCCTGCGGCGATGGCGATGTCGATCGGGCGGTCAAGGCGGCAGAGGCCGCGCTTGAAGGCCCGTGGTCGAAAATGCTGCCCATCCAGCGGCAGGGTCTTCTGCTGAAACTTGCGGACCTGATCGAGGAAAACGGCGAGGAACTCGCGCAGCTCGAAACGCTGAACCAGGGCAAGTCGATCATGCTGTCGCGTCTGGTCGAGGTGCAGTCCTCCGCGGAATATTTCCGCTACATGGCCGGCTGGGCGACCAAGATCGAGGGATCGACGCTCGACGTGTCGATCGCGATCCCGCCGGGCATGCGCTATCAGGCCTATACTCGCAAGGAGCCGGTGGGCGTCGTGGCCGCGATCACGCCATGGAACTTTCCCCTCAACATGGCGAGCTGGAAGATCGCGCCCGCGCTTGCCGCCGGCTGCACGGTTGTTCTGAAGCCCGCCGAGGAAACCCCGCTCACCGCCATCAGGCTTGCCGAACTCTGTCTCGAAGCCGGGTTTCCCGAGGGCGTCGTCAATGTCGTGACCGGAATGGGCGAGACCGCCGGCGCGGCGCTGGTCGCCCATCCCGGCGTCGCCAAGATCGGCTTTACCGGCTCGACCGAGACCGGCAAGCTGATCGGCATCCAGGCCATGAAGGACATGAAACGGGTGACGCTGGAACTCGGCGGCAAGGCGCCGATGATCATGTTCGACGACATGGATCTCGATCTCCTGGGGGCTGCCGCCGGCATCGGAAGCTTCTTCAACACGGGCCAGACCTGCTGCGCGGGCGTGCGCATCTATGCGCAGAAGGGCATTTACGAAAAGGCTCTGGAGGTGATCGCGACTGTCACCCGCAACCTCGCCATCGGCTCGGGCCTCGATCCGCGCAACCAGATCAATCCGGTCGTTTCAGCCCGCCATCAGGCCCATGTGAAGGCCTGCATCGCCCGGGGGCTGGAAGAGGGCGCAAAACCCGTTATCGGCGCCGAGGCGCCGGCGGAAGGCTTTTTCGTCGCGCCGGAACTGTTCACCGATGTCCGTCAGGACATGGCGCTGATGCAGGACGAGGTGTTCGGGCCGGTGATCACGATGACGCCGTTTGGCGAGCCGGACGAGGCGATCGCCATGGCCAATGACAGCCGCTATGGTCTGGGCGCGTCGCTCTGGACCAACGATCTCAACAAGGTCATGCGCTATGTGCCGAAGATCGAGGCCGGCACGGTGTGGGTGAACAGCCACAATATTCCCGATCAGAACATGCCCTTCGGCGGTATCAAGCAATCGGGCATCGGCCGCGAACACGGGCGCGGCGCGCTCGAAAACTATCTCGAAACCAAGTCGGTCTGCGTGGCCTACAGATAGTCCGACACGGGCGGCCACAAGGGCCGCCCCTCCTACCTTTTCTCGGGTGGTCGACGCTGCGGCGTCCGCCGACCCTTTCCCGCGACGGGCCGTTTTAGCCGCCCGGGCATGCGTTTCGACGGGTCAGTTTACGGCGGGGCAATCATGATGGGGAACGTTGAAAATGACGAAAATCGCTGCTTTCGAGCCTGTTTCGATTGGCGGACGGGAGTTCGACTATGTGGTGTGCGGCGCGGGCTCAGCCGGCTGCGCGCTTGCCGCCCGCCTGAGCGAGGACGAAGACGTCAGCGTGTTGCTGATCGAGGGCGGGCATGGCGACACGCCCGGCATGGTGTCGACCCCGCTGCGCACGATCGAGATCTGGTTCTCGGACTATGACTGGGGCTATTCGACCGTTCCGCAGAAACACTGTCATGACAGGAAGATCTACTGGCCGCGCGGAAAGGTCATGGGCGGCTCCTCGGCCATGAACGGCATGATCTATGTGCGCGGCCACGCCATGGACTATGACGCCTGGGCGCTTGCTGGCTGCCATGGCTGGGACTGGAAAAGCGTTCTGCCCTATTTTCGCAAGTCGGAGGATTTCGATCGCGGCGCCGATCCCTGGCATGGCGTCGGCGGACCGTTGCATGTCACGACAGACTATGCCGCGCATCCGGTGATGGACGCCCTGATCGCCGCCGCCGGCGAGGCCGGCATTCCGCACAATCGCGATTATAACGGCGCGTCGCTCGATGGCATCAGCCGCATCCAGTTCAACACGCTGAAGGGCGAGCGTGCCTCGACGGCGGCCGCCTTCATCAATCCGGTCCGCGACCGGGAGAACCTGACGGTTGCGCCGGCCACGCGGGTGGAGAAGGTGCTGGTCGAAAACGGCAGGGTCACCGGCGTGAGGTGCCGGGTCGGCGGCGAGAGCGTCGAAGTCGGCGTGCGCCGTGAGGCGATCCTCTCCGCCGGCACGATGGAAAGCCCGCGCATCCTGATGCTGTCGGGCATCGGACCGCGCGCCCATCTCGACGCATTCGATATCGAGACGGTCGTCGATCTTCCGGGCGTCGGCCAGAACCTGCACGATCACACATTGCTTCCGATGATCTATGAATCGCGGGAGGATTACCCGTTCCCGACCGACCCGGCGCTGCCGCCGATGCAGGTTCACATGTTCCTGAAATCGCATCCCGAAATGGCGGTTCCGGATATCCAGCCGCTGTTCTTCTCCGTGCCCGCCTATGCGCCGGGACAGGAGGGGCCGATGAATGCGTTCACGCTGCACGCGGCCGGGATACGGCCGACCTCGCGCGGCGAAATGAAGCTGACCGGCCCCGACATCGACGATCCGCTGCATCTCGATCCCAACCTGCTTGCCACCGATTACGACGTGAAGACGCTCGTGACTTCGATGCGCCAGATTCGCGAGATCGTCGCCCAGCCGGCGATGAAAGACTGGGTCAGGGGCGAGGTCTATCCCGGACCGATGCGCGATGACGATGAAAGCCTTGCCGACTACGCCCGCTCGGCGGTTGGCAGCTACCACCACCAGGTCGGCACCTGCGCCATGGGCGTTGCGGCGCATTCGGTCGTCGATCCGCATTTGCGGGTCTATGGCGTTGAAGGCCTGCGCGTTGCCGATGCCTCGGTCATGCCGGCGGTCCCGTCCGGCAACACCAATGCGCCGGCCATCATGATCGGCGAAAAAGCCGCGGATCTCATCAAAGCCGCTCGTCACTGAGCCAGAAAAGGGGAATGTGTCATGACCAAAGCCAGCCTCAGCCGCCGTCGCCTGTTGCAATATTCCGCCGCCGCGCTCGCCGCGCCCGCGGTGTTTCGGACCGGACGTGCCGCCGCCGCCGACACCATCAGGATCGGCTATGTCTCGCCGCGTTCCGGTGCGCTCAGCGGGATATCCGAAAGCGACGGCTATGTCATCGACCAGGTTCGCGCACTGCTCGGCGGCACGCTTGAGACTGCCACCGGCGCCTACAATATCGAAATCATCGACAAGGACACACAGTCCGATCCCAACCGGGCCGGCGAACTGGCGGCCGATCTGATCTATCAGGACGGGGTCGATATCATGCTTGTCGGCTCCACGCCCGACACTACCAACCCGGTGGCCGACCAGTGCGAACTGAACGGCGTGCCCTGCGTTTCCAGCGCCACGCCCTGGCAATCCTGGTATTTCGGCCGCGGCGGCGTGCCCGGCGAAAAGACATTCACCTATACCAACCATTTCTTCTGGGGCGCGGAAGATCTGATGGAGATCTATTTCGGCCTCTGGAACAGCCTCGACAATAACGGGGTGATCGGCGCGCTGTGGCCGAATGATCCGGATGGCATCGCCTTTGCCGATGGCAAGCTCGGCTTCCCGCCGGCGCTGGCCGAAGCGGGTTTCGCGCTTACCGATCCGGGCCGCTACACCAATCTGAAGGATGATTTCTCCGCCGAGATCAACGCCTTCAAGTCCGCCGGCGTCGACATCGTCACCGGCGTCATGCTGCCGCCGGACCTTGCGACCTTCATGGCCCAGGCCAAGCAGATGGGCTTCAACCCGAAATTCGTGACCGTCGCCAAAGCGGCGCTGACGCCGAAGGGCATCGCCAGCTTCCCCGACGGGCTCGGCGACGGGCTTTCCGGCGAGGTCTACTGGGGCCCGCAATATCCCTTTTCCTCGTCGCTGACGGGCCAGACGGCGGCCGAGCTTGCCGCGGGTTACACCGAGGCGACCGGGAATGCCTGGCTGCAGGGCACCGGCTATGTCCATGCCCTGTTCGAAGTCGGGATCGACATACTCCGCCGCACAAGTGCGATGGCGCCGGAGGCCATCGTCGAGGCGATGAATGCGACCAATCTGGATACTTGTGTCGGCCATATCCATTGGGGCGATTTCGCCGTCGCGCCGAATGTCGCCAAGACCCCGCTCGCCGGCGGCCAGTGGCAGGCGGACGGAAAGGGCGGTTATGATCTGGTAACCACCTACAACGCCCCTCACCCCGAAATCATGATCGACGGCACGCTGAAGCCGAAGGTCTGGTGAGGGGCATGGAGATTAAGGAAAATAGTCCCATCCTCGAGGCGCGGGGCCTGACCAAACGCTTCGGCGCGGTCACGGTGGTCGCGGATGTCTCGCTCGCGCTTGCGCCGGGCGAGGCGCTCGGCGTGCTGGGACCGAACGGGGCCGGCAAGACGACGCTTCTAAAGCTTCTCACCGGCGATTTGCGCGCCAATGAGGGCCGGGTGTTGTGGCGGGGCCGCGATATCGCGGCGCTGCCGCAGGCCGCGCGTTGCCGGACCGGACTGGTGCGCACCAGCCAGGTGCCGCAGCCCTTCGAGGACCTGTCTGTCTGGGAAAACGTGCTGACGGCGGCGCTTCACGGCGGCGGCCACCATGGTCATCACGCCGAGGATGTCGCCTTCGAGGCCTTGCGGCGCACTGGGCTTCTCGACCGGGAAGCGCAGCCTGCGGGCGCTCTGTCGCTGATGGGCCGCAAGCGGCTGGAGCTCAGCCGGGCGCTTGCCTGCGGGCCGGAGGTTCTGCTGCTCGACGAAATCGCCGGCGGGCTTTCCGATTTCGAGGTGCATGACCTGGTCGCCCTGATCCGCGAGATCAATGCGTCGGGCGTCGCCATCATCTGGATCGAGCATATCGTCCATGCCCTCATTTCCGTCGTCAGCCGGCTGATCGCGCTCGATTTCGGCCGCAAGTTCGTGGAGGGCGCGCCGCAAGCGGTGTTGACCTCGGACGCGTTCAAGCAGGCCTATTTCGGAGAGGCCCCGCCGATCGAGGCAGTGATCTGATGGCCTTGCTGGAAATCGAGGGCATTGCCGCCCATTACGGCCAGTTCCAGGCGCTGCGCGACATTTCGCTGTCGGTGGATGCGGGAGAGACGCTGGCGATCGTCGGCGCCAACGGCGCGGGCAAGAGCACGCTGATGCAGGTGGTGTCGGGCCTTCTGCCCATAAGCGCGGGCGAAATCCTGCTTCGCGGCGAGAATGTTTGCGGGGTTCCGGCGCAGCAGATGACGGGACGCGGCGTTGCGATGGCGCCGGAAGGGCGTCGGCTGTTCCGCAGCCTCACCGTTGAGGACAATCTGATGATCGGCGGCTATTGCCGGCGCAAGGGCCCGTGGAATCTGGCGCGGGTCTACGAACTGTTTCCCGAACTCAAAAAGCGGCGCGGCAATCGCGGGCTCGACCTTTCCGGCGGCGAACAGCAGATGGTGGCGATCGGTCGGGCGCTGATGGCCAATCCCGATCTGCTGCTGCTCGACGAGATTTCGCTCGGCCTCGCGCCGATCGTGGTCAACCAGATCTACCGTTCGCTCCCGGCGATCGCGGCGGAGGGCATGGCCATCCTGATCGTCGAACAGGACGTCAATCGCGGCCTTTCGGTCGCCGGTCGTTTCTGCTGCCTGCTCGAGGGCCGGGTCAGCCTCGCGGGCCAAAGCGGCGATATCGATCGCCGCAAACTGATGGATGCCTATTTCGGAGTCGCGACATGATCCTGATATCGACGCTCGTCAACGGGGTGCTGCTCGGCGGCTTCTACGCGCTTCTGGGTCTCGGCCTGTCGCTGACCTTCGGCATCATGCGCACCGTCAATCTCGCCCATGGCGATCTCGTGGTGCTGGCGTCGTTCCTGGCGCTGGCGATTGCCGATTATATCGGCCTGTCGCCGATCGCATCGAGCCTCCTGCTTGTGCCGTTCATGTTCGCGCTCGGCTATGCGCTGCAGTCCGTGGTGCTCAACCGGCGGCTGAAGGACGGGATGATGCCGGCGGTGATCATCACCTTCGGTCTCGCCTTCGTCATCCAGAACGGCCTGTTGATCACCTTTTCCGCCGATCGCGCCGTGCTCCGCCAGGGCGCGATCGAAACCGCCGGCATCACCCTCATGCCCGGACTGACGATCGGCCTTCTGCCGGTGGTCACCTTCGCCGTCGTGCTCCTGCTCCTGGGCGGCCTCCATCTGCTGTTCACGCGGACGCTGATCGGCCGCGCCTTCCGGGCAACTTCCGATGACACCCAGATCGCCGCGCTGATGGGCATTGATCCGAAACATATCTATGCGCTGGCCATGGGGCTTGCCTGCTCCATCATCGCGGTCACCGGCATCCTCACAGGGATGCGCTCGAACTTCTCGGCTTTCGATGGCCCGATCCGGCTGATCTTCGCCTTCGAGGTGATCATCATCGGCGGCATGGGCTCGCTCTACGGGGTGCTGGCCGGCGGCATCATCCTCGGTCTGGCGCAAACCATCGGCGGGGCAATCAACCCGACATGGTTCCAGCTTGCCGGCCATGTCGCCACGCTGGCCGTTCTCATGGTCCGCCCTTCGGGGCTTTTCCCGGCAACAATCGACAGGAACTGAGCCATGGTGAGAAATCTTCTGCTTGCCGCAGCCGGCATCACACTTCTGTCCCTGCCGCTCTGGGGCACGGCGTTCATGCAGCGCTCGGTAGTCGAGTTCCTGTATTTTCTGACGCTGGCGATCGCCTGGAACGTGATGGCGGGCTATGCCGGACTGGTATCGATCGGCCAGCAGGCGTTTGTCGGCATCGGCGCTTATGCGCTGGTGGTCTTCTCCGAGGATCTGGGCATCAATCCGTTCCTCACCATTCCGCTGGCGGCCCTTGTTGCCGTGGCAGCCGCGTTGCCGGCAAGCTGGGTGCTGTTCAGGCTCAGGGGCGCCTATTTCGCCGTCGCCACATGGGTGGTGGCGGAGGTCTTCCGGCTTCTGGTGAACGCCAGCATCGACTGGCTCGGCGGCGGACGGGGCAGGGCGGTGCGCGGCCTGATGCAGTTCGACCGTCATCTGCGCGAGGATATCACCTATTACGTGGCGCTCGGGCTGGCGGGCCTGACCCTCTTCGGCGCCATCTGGCTGCTGCGCTCGGGCACAGGTCTCGGTCTGATGGCGCTCCGCGACAGCGAGAGCGGCGCTGAGAGCGTGGGCGTGAAGACGAAGCGCACGAAGCGCACCGTCTACCTGTTCGCGGCTGCTGCCGCCGGGGCCGCCGGCGCGCTGATCTACATCATGCAGGTCAATGTCCGGCCGGATGCCGCGTTCTCGATCAACTGGGCGGCCTATGTGATCTTCATCGTGGTCATCGGCGGCATCGGCACGATCGAGGGGCCGATCATCGGCACGCTGATTTTCCTTGTTCTGCGCGAGGCGCTGTCGGATCTGGAGGGCTGGTCAATGCTGATCTTCGGCATCGTCGCCATTGCCATGATGCTGTTTGCGCCGCGCGGCGTCTGGGGGCTGATCGCGGATCGCTGGCCGGGCGGCGGACTGTTTCCCATCCGGCGGACCATGCCGGAGCGTTTGAAAGCAAAGGAGTAGCCAGCATGTTGGCAGCGACGGCAACGCGATCCGCGTTTTATTTCCACGAGCAGACATTGTGGTTTTCAGCCGGTCAATCGGCGCTGGTCGTACCGGTCGGCGGCTGGGTGCAGCCGCCTGCCTCCGGCGGCCACGCCGATTCCCCCGAGCCGAAAAGCCGGACGGTCTCGCTGGCAAGCGTATCGGGCCTGTTTAATGCCTATGATCGCAAGGTCGCGCCCGCAGCCCCGCGCGAGGCGCTTCTGGCGATCCATCCGGCCTCCTATCTCGACCGGCTGAAGGCGGCCAGCGATGCCGGCGGCGGGGCGCTGCACCCGACGGCGCCGTTTGCCGGAGGCAGTTACGAGATCGCGCTTCTGTCTGCCGGGCAGGCCCTTGCCGCCGTCACCGACGTTGCAGGCGGCGGGCGCCGCCGCGCCTATGCGATCACCCGGCCATCCGGCCATCATTGCCTGCCCGACACGCCGATGGGCTTCTGCCTGCTTGCCAATGTGGCGGTCGCCGTCAGGGCGGCGCAGGCGAAGGGGCGCAAACGGATCGCGGTGATCGACTGGGACGTCCACCACGGCAACGGAACCGAGGCGTGTTTTTATGACGACCCCTCGGTGCTGACGGTCTCGATCCATCAGGAAGGCTGCTTCCCGCCCGGTCGGTCCGGAGGGGTGGAATCGCGCGGGACAGGGGCCGGCGAGGGCTTCAACCTCAACGTCCCGCTCTGGCCAGGCAGCGGTCATGCGGTCTACATGGCCGCGCTCGAGCATATCGTGCTGCCTGCGGTCGCGGACTTTGCGCCCGACATGATCGTCGTCGTCAATGGGCTCGACGCCAATGCCGTCGATCCGCTGGCGCGCATGCTGCTTCACGCCGGCAGTTACAAGGCGATGACCGAGGCAGTTTCGAAACTGGCGGATGCGGTGTGCGAGGGCCGGCTGGCCGTTGTTCAGGAAGGCGGCTATTCGGATGCCTATGTTCCGTTCTGCGCCCATGCGGTGATGGCAGGGCTTGCCGGCGTGAGCGATCCGGTCGACGACCCGTTCATGGGGATCGTGGCGGCCCAGCAGCCGGGAGCGGATTTCAATGCCGCCCATATCGCCGCGCTGAAACGGCATCACAGCTGGCGGGACTGAGAAATTGAGGCGCGGCGGGGTTTGCCGCCGCGCGCTCTTTCCTGTCAGGGCTTCAGCAGCACGGATTTCGACGGATAGTCGGATGCCCATGTTGCCGGCAGCGGCGCGACGAAGACGTTTTCCGTGCGGGTGCGGGTGATCTTCCACACGCCATCGGGCTCCTTGCGGAAGGCATTGTTGAGGCGCGACGAACGCAGCAGCGCCTTGCCGTCGGAGAACAGCCAGGGCTGCATATGCACCCACTGGCCATCGGCGGTCTTGCCGCCTTCGTGGACGTGGATCTGCTCGGAAGTCAGGTAATGGCAGTTGAGGATCAGCGCCGGGTCCTGCTTCTGCCCCCAGAATCCCTCGAAATGCTTGCGGATCGCTTCAGCGCCATCGGCCTTGCCGAACTGGTTGTCGTAATATTCGCCAACGCCTTCCCAGACCGCGTCCTCCGTATAGAGTTGCATGATCAGGTCGATCCGTTCCTTGTCGTCCGTCACGCCATATTCCGGCACGGGCGTATCGCAAAGGAACATGTAGCGCGCCTGGATGCGGCGGATATCGGCCTCGGCTTCCAGAATTTCGATCCGGCGCGTCAGCGCCGCGATATCAGTTTCGTGCGTCATAAGAAATCCCCGTTGGAAAGCCGTCAGAAGCAGCTTTCGTCATTTTGTTCGGTGCGAAGCGCTGCGATGCTTGGAACGCCGGCGCGTGGCCCGGATTGCCGGGCGCTCAAAAACGTAAAGCCTGTCGCACCATGGTCAAGCGGTAATATTCACGTAAATTTATCTTTGTCCGCACGACGTGCCCAAGCTCTTGATTGCAGGCAATTTCGGATTGACGAAAAACAGTTTTGCAGGCCCGGCAACACTGCGCATGCGCAATCCATGTTAGAAGGATATCCGCAACAGATGCTCTGACGGCAATGTCCGACCAGTCCATCACCGAATAGGATTTTCAGCGGCTCCGCATTGCTTGCGCAGCCGCCGCATCTGTTTTAAGTATCTGAAAATAAATAAAAAAATAGAATTTTGTTTCGGATTCAGGATTGACAGCGTCGCAATTTACGGTAATTTTCACGTAAAAGGGGACGGGATAAATTCCCGCTAAAAGCAACATGACGACGCTCTCAGACCCCAAGGCCGGGGATACGGCCTTTGTCTCGACATTTTCGCTCGGCGCCGGCGATGGCCCGACCGTTGCTGTGAAGGACTGCATCGACATTGCGGGCATGGTCACGCGCTGCGGGTCTGCCGCTTATGCGGACTTTGCGCCTGCCGCGCAGCACGCCGCCGTGATCGAGCGCTTGCTTTCCGCCGGATGCCGGATCGTCGGCAAGGCGCGCATGCATGAGATCGCCTATGGCATGACCGGCGTGAACGCTTTTGAGGGCACGCCGGTCAATCCGCGCTGGCGCGATCGCATTCCCGGCGGCTCGTCGTCGGGGTCGGCCGTGGCGGTCGCAGCCGGCGCTGTCGATTTCGCCATCGGAACCGATACCGGCGGCTCGGTGCGCCAGCCGGCGATATGCTGCGGCGTCATCGGCCTGAAGCCGACCTTCGGTAGCATCGACCGCACTGGCGCTTTGCCTGCCGAAAGCTCGCTGGACTGTATCGGCCCGTTCGCCCGCGACATGACAATGATCGAGCGCGCGATGACAGCGATTGCGCCGGGTTTCGCGCCCGTTGCCCTGGATCATGCGCCGCGTCTCGGAAAGCTCAATCTCGAGGTCGGCATTGCACCGGAAATGGGCGAGGCGCTTGACGCCATTGCCGATGCCACGGCCGGCACGGTCACGCTTTCCGGCATGGATGACGCGTTCAAGGCGGCAATGACGATCATCGCCCGGGAGACGCTTGCCGCAAATCTTGCGCTATTGGATGCCGGCGCGCCCTTCGGAGACGATATCAAGGCCAGGCTGGAGGGCGCGCGGGCGGTTAGCGATGCGCAGCTCGAAGCGGCCGAAGCGGTGCGCCGCACGTTCACGGCCGAGGTCGACGCGGCGCTTGAGACAGTCGACGCGATCGTGACGCCGGCGCTGCCGAGCCCGTCGCCGCTTCTGAGCGACGCGCATGATCCCAACAAGGTGCTGCCGCTGACCCGGTTCCTGCGACCGTTCAATCTGTCCGGCCACCCGGCGATCATTCTGCCGGCGCCGACGTCGGGCGGGCTGCCGTCCGGCGTGCAGATTATCGCGCGCCGCGGCGAGGATGCGCGTCTTTGCGCCATCGCCCGCAGGTTTTGCCAAACACATTCGACTTTTCAGGTGAAGGACTATTGAGATGAACTCTCTGAAACCCATGCCGACCGATGCGGGGCTTGATGCGCTCAAGACCGAGCTCAGGTCCAGAAGCGACGAATTCCAGGCCTTGCGCCATATCCCGATGGATATTGTCGCCAAGTTCAAGAACATCGGTGTCTACCGGGCCTTCGTTCCCGAGCGTTTCGGCGGCGACAACCTGTCTCCGCAGGCTTTCTGTCGCCTGATCGAGGAGATTTCCAGCGCCGATGCCTCCGCGGGCTGGGTTGCGAGCTTTGGCGTTTCGGCGACCTATCTGGCGGCGTTGCCGCCGGAGACCTATGCGAAGATCTACGGCGCCGATCCCGACACCGTCTTTGCCGGCGCGATGTTCCCGCCGCATGAGGCCCGCAGGACCCCGGAGGGTTTTGAAGTCAGCGGGCGCTGGCCATGGGGTTCGGGCATTATGGGGGCGTCGCTCGCCGGCGGCGGCATCAAGGTCGAAGGCGAAAGCAGCCCGCTGCCGCGCTCCGCCGTCATGCCGCGCGACAAGGTCGTCGTCGAGGAAACCTGGGACGCGGTCGGCCTTCGGGCCACCGGCAGCCACGACATCATCGCCGACAAGGTGATCGTGCCGGAAGACTGGACCTTCATACGCGGCAGCACGCCGCAGATGGACGACCCGATCTTCCGCTATCCGGCGATGGCGCTTGCCGCCCAGGTTCTGGCGGTCGTAGCGCTTGGCGCCGCCCGCGGCGCGCTCGACTGGGTGAAACAGGATGCGCTCAACCGCGCCTCGATCACCGGCGCGCCAAGCCCGGCCGCCCGCGCCTATGTCCAGATCGATTTCGCCCGCGCCGAAGGGCTTCTCGGCGGCGCGCGCGCCGCCTTCTACGACACGATCGAGGAGGGATGGCGGCAGATGCAGGAAAATGGCGAGGTCGATCCGACCACGCAGATCCGCCTGCGCCACGCCGCCTCGCGGGCCGCTCAGGACGGCGCGGAAGCCGCGCGCATCGCCTTCACGCTCGGCGGGTCGAACGCCATGGCCACCGGCCATCCGCTCGGCCGGGCGATGATCGACGCGGCCTGTGTCGCCCAGCACGCCTTCATCAATACCGGCAGCAATCAGGCGGCGGGCGCGGCGCTGTTCGAACAGCCGACGCCGCCCGGTTATCCGTGAGTTTCCATTTCTGAAAGGACCACCCGATGTCAGAACCGACACCGATCCGCACACTGCTGTGCTTTGCCATGCAGCCGGCCTTCTTCGATCTGCCGTTTTCCGGGATCGGGCCCGTCTGGAAAGGCACGCAGACCCTGATGGCCAGCATATCGAAACTCGAAGGCGTGGAGGTCATCGGCACGCTCGATGATGACCAGACCCAGGTGGGAACATCCCAGTCCTTTCCGTGGACCTGGTACATGCTGTGCGATTTTCCCGACCGCCAGTCGGTCATCGCCGCCTGCAACTTCCTGCGCACCATCGTCGTCGATGACGATGACCACCGTCTCTGGAAATACATGCGCGTCGAGGCCCGGATGGGCCGGGCGCTGACGATTCCCGAACTCTGAGCCTTTGAGAGGAGCATCCATGTCTTACGCATCGCCGCAGACAATGCCGAAATTCAGCGACCTCGACGCGCTTTACTCGCCTGACGCGAAGGTGGCCACGTCGATGTACGAGGACCCCGACCTTTTCAAAGAGGAGATGGAACGCATCTTCCACCGCACCTGGGTCTGGGTCGCCCATGAAAGCGAAGTGCCCGACAAGGGCTCGTTCAAGCTCTCGCATGTCGGCCTTGAGCCGGTAATCGTGGCGCGCGACCGCAAGGGCGTTCTGCATGTCATGGTCAACCGCTGCCGCCACCGCGCGGCGACAGTCTGCGAGGTCAAGAAGGGCAAGACCTCGTCCTTCCAGTGTCCCTATCACGGCTGGGGCTATGGCCTTGACGGCTCGCTGCGGGCGCTTCCCTATCCCGAGCAGTATGGCGACGACTTCAGCAAGGAGCAGCACGGTCTCAAGCGCCTGCGCACCGAAAGCTATCAGGGCATGGTGTTCGCCACCTTCAACGAGGATATCGAGCCGCTGACCGATTTCCTCGGTCCGAAGGTCTGCCGCTATATCGACCTGTTCATGAAGCAGGGCGGCGGTTTTCCGGTGAAGGTGCTGGGCGAACATCAGTTCACGGTTCCGATGAACTGGAAGGTCCAGCTCGAAAACACCACCGACGCCTATCACTTCCCAGTGGTCCACAAGAGCTTCATGCAGACGCTCGATGGCGCGACGGAAGACATGTTTGACTTCCTCGACAAGGGCAAGGGCTGGGTCGAGGATCTCGGCAACGGTCATTCGGTGATGATGATGATCCCTGAACTCGAGGATCTCGATGCCAATCTCGATCAGCCGATCCCCGAGCGGTTTGAGGGCCTCGCTGAGGAACTGCGCGGCGAGGGCTATCCGGAGGATCAGGTGCGCAAGATCGTGCGCGCCGTCGGCGGCGCGGGCTTCAACCTCAACCTGTTCCCCAATGTCTCCTTCTCGCTCGCCTTCTTCCGTGTGCTGACGCCGGTTGCGGTCGATCGCACGGACATCCGCCATATCGCTATCGGGATGGAAGGCGGACCGGCGGCCGCGAACCGAGCGCGCATCCGTCTTCACGAGCATTTCCAAGGGCCGATGGGCTTCGGCTCGCCCGATGATGCGGAAGTGTGGGAACGCGTCCAGCGCGGCACCAAGGGCGGCGAGGATCTGCCGATCCTGGTCAACCGGGGCATCGTCGATGAGGAGCCGGGCGAGTTGGGTCCGCGCGGGCATATCAGCGCCGAAACCGGCATGCGCGCCGCCTACAAGATGTGGAAGAGGATGATGTCGGTATGACCGCGACCAAAGCAACCAACGATCTGGCGCTGCTGCAGAAGGTCAGCGCCTTTATATGGAATGAGGCGGCACTGCTCGATGCCAAGGACTACGATGCCTGGCTCGATCTGTGGACCGACGACGGCATGTACACGCTGCCGATCGGCGATACCGAGGATTTCGACAACGCCGTGAACCTCTGCCATGATAACGCCAAGATGCGGCGCGACCGCGTCGGGCGTTTTCAAAGGGGTTTCGCGATTTCCTCGGCGCCGCCGGCCGAAACAGTCCGCACCGTGTCTCGCTTCGTGATCACCAGGGTCGAGGGCGATGAAGTCACGGTCGAAAGTGCCGAACACCTGATCGAGGACAAGTTCGGCCGTCAGCGCGTGTGGGCCGGCAATGTCACCCACCGGCTTGTGGCCGATGGCGACAGCTTCAGGATCGACGCCAAGATCGTCCGCCTTCTCAACTCCGACGGGATGCTGAATTCGTTCAGCTATCTGTTCTGATGGCCGCGCCCCTGCCTGAAAAGATCCAGACTGCGGTGGTCACCGGCGGCGCGCGCGGTCTGGGCGCCGAGATCGTCCGCGCGCTGCATCGCGCGGGCTTCCGGGTCGTCATTTCCGATGTCGATCCGGAGCCCGCCGCAGCGCTCGCCTCCACGCTCGATCTCGCCGGCGAGACGGCGGTGACGGCAACGCTTGACGTCAACAGGCCGGAAGACTTCCAGACCGTGCTCGACAAATGCATCGAGCGCTGGGGCTCGGTCGAGGTGCTCGTCAACAATGCGGCCCGCACCGCCGTCAAGCCGGTGCTGGAGATCGATCCCGCGGAATTCAACGCCATCCTCGCCACCAATGCCGGCGGGGTCTTCGCCGGCAGCCAGATATTCGGCCGTCATTTCAAGGCGCGCGGCTATGGCCGGATCGTCAATCTGGCCTCGCTCGCAGGCCAGAACGGCGGCACGGCCACGGGCGCGCATTACGCGGCGTCCAAGGGCGCGATCCTGACGCTCACCAAGGTCTTCGCCCGCGATCTCGCGCCCTTCGGCGTGACCTGCAACGCCATCGCGCCGGGGCCGATGGATACGCCGATGGTGCGCTCGGTGATCACGCCGGACAAGATGGCCGCGGCGCTCGCCAACATTCCGGTCGGCGAACTCGGCGATCCGGTCTTCGTCGCCGAACTCGCGGCGCTTCTGGCCGGCCCGAAGGCCAGCTTCGTCAATGGCGCCTGCTGGGACGTCAATGGCGGCATCTACATGCGGTGAGGTTTATCATGGAAGAACAAACGCTCACTTTGAAGATAGCCGAACGGATCGAGGAGCCGGGCAATATCGTGCGCTTGCGGCTGGTGGATCCGGAGGGCGCGGCGCTGCCGAAATTTGAGGCGGGCGCGCATCTCGACCTTCATTTGCGCGACGGCGCGCTCGATCTGTGGCGGCAGTATTCGCTTTGCTCCGATCCAGCCGAGACCGGGTTTTACGAGATCGGCGTTTTGCTCGATCCCAAAACGCGCGGCGGCTCGTCGGCTGTTCACCGCCTCGCCGTGCCGGGTGCGCGTTTTGAGGTCGAGGGCCCGCGCAACCATTTCCCGCTTGCAGAAGACGCCGAAACGACGGTGCTGTTCGGCGGCGGCATAGGGGTCACGCCGATGCTGGCGATGGCGCAGCGTCTTCACGCGCTCGGTCGCGATTTCACGCTGCACTACTGCACGCGGTCGCGGGACCGCACGGCATTTCGGACAGTGATCGAACAGGCGCCTTGGGCCGAAAGCGTGGTCTTCCATTTCGACGACGGCGATGACGCGCAGAGGCTCGATCTCGCCCGCGATCTGCCGCCGCCCGGCAAGAACACGCATCTCTACGTTTGTGGTCCCGAAGGTTTCATGGACTGGCTGATCGGCTACGCCGAGGCGAATGGCCATGACGGCGGCACTGTGCACCGGGAGTATTTTTCCGCCGATATCGATGCCTCCGGCGACACGTTTGAAGTCGAGGCCCGGCTTTCCGGGGTCACGGTCACGATCGGACCGGAAGACACGATTGCCAAGGCGCTGGCGCGCGCCGGCGTCAAGATCGAGGTCAAATGCGAGGAAGGGGTCTGCGGCACCTGCGTCACCGACGTTCTGGAGGGCACGCCCGATCACCGCGACAAGTTTCTGACCGATGAAGAGCGCGAGGAAGGCACGATGATCTGCGCCTGCTGTTCGCGCGCCTGCACCTCCAGGCTCGTTCTGGATATCTAGGGAGAATGACAATGGCTTTTGATGCACCGGACGAACAGGCGCTGGCGTTCCGTGAGGGCATGAGCCGGCTGGGCGCGGCGGTGACGCTGCTGACGTCGGACGGCGTTTCCGGCCGGCACGGCATGACGGCCTCCGCCGTCGTTTCCGTGACAGACACGCCGCCCACGCTGATTGTCTGCGTCAACCGGAAAATCCGATGCCACGACCTGTTCGTCGAGAATGGCGTGCTGGCGGTCAATGTGCTCGCCGGCCGGCATCAGGAACTGACCTCCCGCTTCGGCGGAAGGTTTCAGGGCGATCGCTTTGCCGGCAACAACTGGATCAAACTCAAGACCGGCGCGCCGGTGCTGGAGGATGCCGAAGTCGCCTTTGACTGCCGGATCGTTGATGTCCGCCCGGTTGGCTCACACTCGGTTATGACCTGCGAAGTCGAAACCGTCCGTCTCCACGCGCTGGACGCAGAGGGGCTGATCTGGTTCGGCCGTCATTTCCATCACCTTCATGCGGGCGCGCCCAAATGAGAACAGACGGCGCGTCACAGACGGTTGAGCTGGCCGAAGACCTTTTCCAGGATGGCGTTGAGCACGGTCATCTCCTCGTCGCTCACATCCTGAAAGCTGATGTCGAAGACCTGCCGGGCCTCTGCCAGCGCCAGCGCGCGAAGGCGGTCGCCTTCCGCCGTCAGGCAGGCTTCCGTCACGCGCGCGTCACTCGGGCGCACGCGAGTGGTAACAAGGCCATCGCTGATCATGCGCTGAACGACCTTGGTCGTGGTGTTCAGCCGCATGGTGGAAAATTCCGCGATTTCGGAAATCGAGAGATAGGTATCTTCGTAAAGCGACATCAGCACGCGCCAGCGCGGCACGTCGATGCCGATCGGCTTCAGTCGTTTTTCAAGAACCTGCACATAGCGCGCGTTCACGCGGCTGACCCAGTAAAACGGCCAGTTTCTCTTGAAATGCGGATTCGTCTGTTTCGCGTTCACGCCACGGTCTCGGTTTCGTCTGTCGGTTATTCAAACTGTCCGGGTCGCTTGGTCCCGTCGGATGCGCTGCGGCAGACGTTCGTATGCACTCTTCGCTCCAACCAAAAAAGGGGAATAAAGTAAAATGAACGTAATTTTTCGTGTTCTGTCCGCCGCCAGTGTCGGCGTAATGATGTTTGCCGGAACGGTCAAGGCCGAAACCGTGCTGACGCTCTCGAGCTGGGTGCCGGCCACCCATCCGCAGGTTGCCAACTTCATCGTGCCGATGGCCGCCGATATCGAACGGGTCACGGAAGGCCGGGTCAAGGTGAAAATCCTGCCGGCCCCGCTCGGCCCGCCGGCCGCCGCCTTCGACCTCGCCAAGAACGGCGTGGCCGATATCACCTACTCCGTGCAGGGCTACACGCCGGGACGCTTCAAGACCGCGGCCATCGGCGAAATGCCGTTCCTCAGCGATGACGCGGTGGCGACATCGGTCGCGTTCTGGCGCGTCTACGAGAAATATCTCGCCTCAGCCGGCGAATATGATGGCGTGAAGGTCATGGCGATCTACACCCATGGGCCGGGCGAAATGTTCTCCTCGAAGCCGATCGAAAACGTCGACGATATCGAGGGCCAGAAGATCCGTATCGGCGGCGTCGTGGCGAAAGACATCGTGACCTCGCTTGGCGGCGTGCCGGTCGAGGGCCCGTCCTCGAAATCCTACGAACTGCTCAGCCAGGGCGTCGCGGACGGTATCTTCTTCCCCTACGAATCCGTCAATTTCTTCAAGCTGATCGACCTCGTTGACTATGGCTATGCCGTGCCGGGCGGCATTTACAACACCGCCATGTTCGTCGTCATGAACCAGGGAAAATGGGACAGCCTGCCGCCGGAAGACCAGGCCGCGATCAGCACGATCATCGGCGAGCCGCTGTCGCGCAAGGCCGGCGAAATGTGGAACGAGGCCGACGCCAGGGGCCGCGCCGCCATGGAAGGCAAGGTCCGGATCCACGAAGCCGGCGAAACGGACATGACGGCGCTGCGCGAAAAGCTGCAGCCGATCATCGACAACCAGATCGCCGTGGTTTCCGCCACGGGCGTTGACGGTCAGGCGGCCTACGAAATGCTCAAGGCGGAAATCGCCAAAGTCGAAGCGGAGTCCGCGCAATGAAGGGCTTCCATGTCCCCGGCACGGATGAAGAGGGAGGCGGCCTTGCGGCCGCCTCCCCCATGTCCGGCCTCGTCAAGAAAATCATTGCCTGGATCAGCGCCGTGTTTCTCTGCGTGATGATGGTGCTGACCGTCATCGACGTCGTCGGGCGTTATATCTTCAACGCGCCGCTTGCGGGGGCAACGGAGATGACCGAACTGCTGCTCTCCGCAGTCATCTTCATCGGTCTGCCTGCCGCGACGCTCGATCGCGATCACGTAACGGTGGATTTCCTCACCGACCGGCTGAACGGCGGCATCGAGCGCATCCGCGTGCCGGCGATCGCGCTTCTCTCCGCCGCCATCATGGCTGTCGTGGCCTGGCGGCTCTGGCTGATGGGCGACCAGATCGCGGGTTATGGCGGGGTCACCGTTTCGCTGCACCTGCCGGTGGCGCCGCTTGCCTATCTGGCAGGCATTCTCACCGGCCTTTCCGCCTGCATCATGCTGGCGATGGCGGGTTATGCCGCACGGAGAGGTTCGTGATGGCGCATTGGGAAATCGGAATGCTCGTGCTGTTCGGCCTGCTTCTGGCCGGGTTGCCGATTTCGCTGGCGCTGACGGCCATCGGCATTGTCGGAACCGCGACGATCATCGGCTGGGAGCCGTCTTTCGCCCTGCTCGGCCAGACCTTTTTCGACAACAGCCGCAGCTATTCGCTGTCGATCCTTCCGCTGTTTCTGATGATGGGCAATTTCGTCGTGCAGTCGGGCGTTGCCCATGATCTGTACGACGCCGCCTATGCCTGGCTGAGGCACCGCCGCGGCGGTCTGGCGATCGCGACGATCCTCGCCTGCGGCGGTTTTTCCTCGGTCTGCGGCTCCTCGCTTGCCACGGCCTCGACCATGGCCAAGATCTCCATGCCCTCGATGCGCCGCTTCGGCTATCCCGACGGTTTGTCGACGGCCTCGATCGCTGCCGGCGGCACGCTCGGCATCCTGATCCCGCCTTCCGTGATCCTGATGTTCTACGGGTTGATGACCCAGCAGGACATCGGAAAACTGTTCATCGCCGGCATCGTGCCCGGTATTCTCGGCGTCTGTCTCTATGTGGCGGCGGTCTGGATGTCGATGAAGGCGGGTCGCGTCGAGGTGCCGGTCGAACCCAAACTGCCGCTGATCGACAGGATCCGTGCGCTGAAGGGCGTCTCGGGCGCGCTGGCGCTGTTCATCTTCGTCATGGGCGGTATTTATCTCGGCGTGTTCACGCCGACCGAAAGCGCGGGAATGGGAGCGGCGGGCGCCTTCCTTCTGGTGGTACTGCGTCGCCGGATGAGACTTCAGGAAGCGCTTTCGACGCTTTACGACACGGCCAAGACCACAGCGATGATGAATTTCATCCTGTTCGGCGCGCTGACATTCGCCAATTATGTCAATCTCTCCGGCATGACGAGCGACATGCAGACCATTCTGACGGGTTTCGGCGACAATCCGTGGGGCGTGATCCTGATGATCACCCTGATTTACCTCGTGCTCGGCTGCATGCTGGAAGGCCTGTCGATGATCACGCTGACCGTGCCGATTTTCTATCCGATCGTCGCCCAATACGGCTTTGATCTGATCTGGTTCGGCATTTATGTCGTGATCGTCACCGAGGTCAGCTACATCACGCCGCCCATGGGCCTCAACGCCTTCGTGTTGCGCTCGGTGGTCAAGGACGTTTCGCTTGCGACGATATTCAGGGGGCTTTCGAGCTTTCTGGTCGTCGATGTCGTCCGTCTCGTCCTGATCCTGATTTTCCCCACGATCGCGCTTCTGTTGCCCAACCTGATGTAGCGGTGTCGGCTGGCGGCGGAAGCGCACAAAAATGGCAGGCTCCTTCCGCCTCCTGGCCGTCGCCATTGCGGCGTCGAGCGAAAAGCAGAATCCGGCTTTCGTCCATCCGACATCTCAATAGATGGAAAGCGGAGCATCGGGGGATGTCGATCCATCGCCCGATGCTCCTCTAAAGCGCCGACTACATGAAGTCGCGGGGGATGCGCTGTTCGAAGGACTTCGCGAAGATTTCGCGGTCGCCTTCGAATGCCGTCACGCTTGCCGCGATGATCCAGTCCTTATTCGTGCAGCGCATCGTCGTGGTGGTTTTGGTCGAAACCGACCAGCCATCGCGCTCGATCCGGATATTCCAGTCGATATCGCCCTTCATCGACAGCGGGTCGTTGGGGTCGATCGACCAGTCCTCATTGCGGATTTCCTGGGTGCGCAATCCATTTTGCGGATGCACTTCCAGCCCGGTGTCCTCGTAGATGCGATAGTGCGTCAGGCCGGTGACCAGATCCTTTTCGACCGAGCGGCGGGTTTCCTCGGGCGACCGCATTTCATACTGCGGCAGCGGATTTGGATTTTCCGGCTCGGCGACGGTGATGCGCTCATGCGCGCCAAGAAGCGGCAAGGCAAGGCGGATGCTGGCCGTATCGATCGTGAGTCCCGGCGCCTCGGGCGACGGCAGGATGGTCGGCCAGTAGCTTGTCGAAAGCGCGAGCTTGATGCGATGGCCGGGCGCGAAGCGGTAACCCATGGCGTCAAGCCGCATGGTGATGCGCGTCTTCTCGCCACGGGGCATGTTGGCCGGGGTCTCGTTGCCGTCGCGATGGGCGAGATTCAGGACGCCGTAGCAGGCGCGGGTTTCCGTGCCATCGGGATGGACATCGATGATCCGGACGACAAGGTTTTCCCAGTCGCCCTCGCAGGCGACGTCGACGGAAAGCTCCGGCGCGCCGAGATAGACCGCCTCTTCGGCAAGTGGCGCGGTCTGGAAGGTCAGCGAACCGCCATTATCGCTGCGCTGATCGCCGGCAATTTCCGCGTCGGGTTTCAGCGTGAACCATTCTCCGCCGCTGGTCCCGGTGTCGAGCGGCGAGCGCAGATAGATGTCGCCCGTGCCTTCGCTGGCGCCGGTCGCGTTGAGCGTTCCGTCGGCGGCCACCGTCAGCGTTTCGGTCTTCGGCGGCGCCCAGGCCTGCTTGGCGATCCAGTAGCCGGGATCGCGTTCGCGCCTCAGCGCCGGTCGCGGACCATCGAGGATATAGGCGCGCATCTGCGGCAGGTCTTCCGCGCCGTTGGTTTCATCGTCCAGCCAGCGTTTCCACCAGGCGATGGCCTCGGCGTGGAAATCCATGCGCGGCTTCGGCCAGGCGAAATGCGGGTATTTGTGGATCCACGGGCCGACAATCGCCTTGCCTTTGTCGCCCAGACCCTCGATCGCCTTCAGCGGCGTGTTACGATAGCCGTCCGCCCAGCCGGCAATCACCAGCGCGGGAACGGGAAAGCCGTCGAAATCCTCGCAGATCGAGCCGTGCTTCCAGAAATCGTCGCGACGCTGATGCGCGAGCCATTCCTCCATGAAGAAGGGCTGGCCTTCCAGCCGCTCCAGCCACATGTCCTTCCACCGGTCGCCGACCAGATCGATATCCGGTGTGCGCGACTGATAGGCGAGCATGGTGCCCGCCCAGGAGAGCTGGGCGGAAAGATGCGCGCCGTTCTTGTAGTGAATATCGTCATTGTAACGGTCGACGGTGGAGGCGATCGAGATCACGGCTTTCAGCTGCGGCGGTTTCAGCGCGGCCACCTGCAGGCAGTTGAACCCGCCCCAGGAAATGCCCATCATGCCGACATTGCCGTTCGACCAGGGCTGGGCGGCGATCCATTCGAGGATCTCGCAGGCATCGGAGAGTTCGCGCGGGGTGTATTCGCCGTCGATGACACCTTCGGATTCGCCCGAACCACGGATATCGACGCGCACGCCGGCAATGCCGGCGGCGGCGAAGACCGGATAGGTGGATTCGTCGCGCGGGTCGGTTCCGCCGCGCTTGCGGTAGGGCAGATATTCCAGCACGGTTGGCACCGGCCTGTCCGCCGCGCTGTCCGGCATCCAGATTCGCGTTGCCAGGCGCGTGCCGTCCTTGAGCGTGATCCACTGGTCCTCGGACGTCGTAAAACCTTGTTTAGCCATGGTTTTGACCTTTTCGTATTCGGGTTCTGTCGGGAGTGGGCGCGGGCCGAAGGGGCGGCCCGGCCGGAATGTCAGTTGCCGGCGCTCACCGTCCTGCGGCTGGCGAGTACCTCTTCCAGCCAGCCGATCTTCATTTCGGGCACGGATTTCAGCAGCAGATCGGTATAGTCGTCGAAGGGCGGGGACAGCGCCTCCGCCTTGGGGCCGAAGCGGACCAGCTTGCCCTGATGCATCACCGCGACGCTGTCGGCAATCGCCCGGACAATGGCGATGTCGTGGGTGATGAAGATGTAGGAAAGCTGCTCTTCCTTCTGGAGCTGCAGCAGCAGTTTCAAAATGCCGTCGGCCACCAGCGGATCGAGCGCCGAGGTCGGCTCGTCGCAGATGATCAGCTCCGGCCGGGCGGCAAGCGCGCGGGCGATTGCCACGCGCTGTTTCTGGCCGCCGGAAAGCTCTGCGGGATAGCGATCGTAATAGCCGCTGCCCATTTCGATCTGTTCGAGCAGCTCGTTGACCCGGCCGTGACGCGCGGAACCTCTGAGGCCTTCGTAGAAGGTCACCGCCCGTCCGATGATGCCGCCCACGGTCTGGCGCGGGTTCATGGCGGTGTCGGCCATCTGGTAGATCAGCTGAAGCTGGCGCAACTCCTCCCGGCTGCGGTTCTTCAGCGCCGGCGGCAGGTCCTGCCCGCCAAAGCGCACGCTGCCGGCGGTCGGCGGCAGAAGGCCCGTCGCCACCCGCGCAAGCGTTGATTTGCCCGAACCGGATTCGCCGACAATGGCAAGCGTCTGCCCCTTGGGAACATGCAGCGACACATCGAACAGCACCGGAATGGTGCCGTAGGAGGCCGAGATGTTGTTCATCTCGAAGAAGCGGTCGGACTGGTCGGCGGCTTCTTCGTGCCGGATCGCGCGGACATTCACCAGCTCGCGGGTGTATTCGGCATCCGGGTTTTCGATGATCTTTTCGACGCTGCCATATTCCACGGTTTCGCCATTGCGCAGCACCATGATGTCGTCGGCCACCTGCGCCACCACCGCGAGGTCATGGGTGATGTAGAGCGCGGCGGTTCCGGTTTTTTCGATCGCGGTCTTGATCGCTGCCAGCACGTCGATCTGGGTGGTGACGTCGAGCGCGGTGGTCGGCTCGTCGAAGACGATGAGTTCCGGGCGGCTGCAGAGCGCCATCGCCGTCATCGCCCGCTGCAACTGCCCGCCGGAGACCTGATGGGGATAGCGGTTGCCGAAACTGTCCGGTTCCGGCAGGCCGAGAATATCGAACAGTTCGACGGCCCGCTTCCGGGCCTCGCCGCGGCTCATCAGCCCGTGGCGCACGGTCGCCTCGATCACCTGATCGCCGAGCTTGTGGGCGGGATTGAACGAGGCCGCCGCCGATTGCGAGACGTAGCAGACCCGCGCGCCGCGCAGCGCCCGCGTGCCGGATTTACCGAGCTTCAGGATGTCGACGCCGTCCAACAGCACCTCGCCGCCCGTGATGGTGACGCCGCCGCGCCCGTAGGCGAGCGGAGAAAGCCCGATGGTGGATTTGCCGGCGCCCGATTCGCCGATCAGCCCGAGCACCTTCCCGCTTTCCAGTGTGAAGCTTACGCCCTTGACGATTTCGATCGGATGCGGCCGTTCTCCGGGCGGATAGGCCATGGCGCCGATCTCAAGATTGCGAACCTGAAGTAGAGGGGTTTCGTCCGGTGTATGAAGCTCAGCCACCGCGGCCTCCTTTCAGGCTGGACGTGCGTTTCAGCAGCCAGTCGACGACGAGATTGATGGAGATGGTGAGCGCGGCAATCGCGGCCCCCGGCACAAGCGCCGCGGACACGCCGAAGATGATGCCGTCCTTGTTGTCCTTGACCATGCCGCCCCAGTCGGCCGTCGGCGGCTGGATGCCGAGCCCGAGAAACGACAGGGTCGAAATGAACAGCACTGCGAAGGCAAGCCGCAGGCCGAATTCGGCAAGAAGCGGCGTCATCGCGTTGGGCAGGATTTCGCGGAACACGATCCACAGCGTCTTTTCGCCGCGCAGCCGCGCCGCCTCGACGAAGTCCATCACCGCGATATCGAGCGCCAGCGCCCGGCCGAGGCGGAAGACGCGGGTGGAATCGAGCACCGCCATGACGCCGATCAGCACCGCCAGGTTCTGCGGCAGCGCCGCCAGCACGATCAGCGCGAAGATCAGCGTCGGGATCGACATCATCAGGTCGTTGAGGCGCGACAGGCCCATATCGACGATGCCGCGCATGACGGTGGCAACAAAGCTCAGAATGACCCCCAGCGAGAAAGCGAGAACGGTGGCGCAGAATGACACGAACAGCGTCATGCGGGCGCCGTAGATCATGCGCGACAAGAGGTCCCGGCCGAGATTGTCGGTTCCCAGCAGAAAGGCCGCGCTCGCCGGTTCCCAGGGCGTGCCGACAACCTGGTTCTCGCCGTAGGGCGCAAGCCAGGGGGCGAAGGCCGCGGCGATGATGGCAATGGCGATGCCGGCCATGCCGATCCACGCCGTCAGCGAAACGGAACGGATATTCATCGCGGATGCCTCAGACGCGGATTGACGACAATCGACAGAATGTCGGCGGTCATGTTCAGAAGAATGTAGATCGCGGCGAAGACCAGCCCGCAGCCCTGCACCACCGGCAGGTCGCGCACCGTCACCGCGTCCACCATATACTGCCCCATGCCCGGATAGACGAAGACCACCTCGACCACGACCACGCCGACGATCAGATAGGCGAGGTTGAGGGCGACGACATTGATGATCGGCGCCAGCGCATTGGGAGCTGCGTGCTTCACGATCGCCCGCATCGCGCCGATGCCTTTCAGCTCGGCGGTTTCCATATAGGCCGATGCCATGACGTTGATGATCGCCGCCCGCGTCATCCGCATCATGTGGGCGAGCACCACCAGAACCAGCGTCGCCACCGGAAGGATGATGGTCTGAAGCTTCTCCCACAGGCCCATGCTGTCATAGACCGTGGCCGGAAAGGCAGCGACCGGATGCTGGACCACGAACACCATGATCAGCAGATAAGCGACGAAGAATTCCGGCAGCGACACGGCGGCAAGCGAGACGAGGTTGATCAGCCGATCCATCAGGCGGTCGCGATAAAGCACGGCGAGAAGGCCGAGGCCGACGGCAAGCGGAACGGCGATCACCGCCGCCGCGCCCGCCAGAAGCAGCGAATTGCCGAGCCGGTCGGCAATCTGGCCGCTGACGGACTGGCCGCTCGCCCATGACGTTCCGAAATCGCCATGCAATATGCCGACAAGCCAGTCGAAATAGCGGCTCACGAGCGGCTGGTCGAGGCCGAATTCGGCGCGCAGGTTGGCGATCGCCTGCGGCGTTGCCGCCTGACCGAGATAGGTCTCGGCGAAATCGCCGGGCAGGATTTCGATCCCGGCGAAAATCAGGATCGAACTGGCAAAGAGCAAGCCGATGCCGAGCACGATCCGCTCGCCGATGCGGCTTGCCATGGGAAAGCGCGCGCGCAGGACGACGATAGGGCCGGGCGGCGGCGCGCCGACAGGGGCGGGCGGGGATGGTTGCGTTTCTGTCATGGGGGTGTGAAGCCGCGGCTTGATTTCGCGGCTTCCTCTTTTCTTCGGATCAGGAGACGAGCCAGACGCGGCTGGCGATCTGTCCGTTGGACAGGTCGTTGCCGACATCGTCGATCCAGCCCTGCATCTTCACCGAGCGGGCATTGAGGTAGTTGTTGAACACCGGCAGGATGAGGCCGCTATTGTCGCGCACCATGATCGCCATCTGGCGGTAGAGCGCGCGGCGCTTGTCCTGGTCGGTCTCGGCGCGGGCCTCGAGCAGCATCTTGTCGAATTCAGGGTCCTTGAAACGGGTGTCGTTCCACGTCGACGTCGAAAGCTGCGTCGTGGTGTAGCGGATATCTTGCGTCGCCCGGCCGCCCCAGTAGGAGGCGCAGAACGGCTTCTTGTTCCACACATTCGACCAGTATCCGTCGGCCGGCTCGCGCTGGAGCTGGATGTCGATGCCCGCTTCCTTGGCATTGGCCTGGAACAGGACGGAAGCATCGACCGCGCCGGTGAAGGCGGCATCGGAGGTGCGCAGCAGGACCGGGCCTTCATGGCCGGACTTCTTGAAATAGTGCGCCGCTTCTTCAGGGTCGTAGGCGCGCTGCGGAATATCGGTCGGCGCCAGCGCATAGGCATCGTTGACCGGATAATCGTTGCCGAGCGTGCCGTAGCCGCCGAGAACGGTATTCAGCATCGCCTCGCGGTCGATGGCGAGTTTCAGCGCCATCCTGAGGTCGTTATTGTCGAAAGGCGCGGTGTCGCCATGCATCAGGAAGGAATAGAATCCCTTGCCCTTGGTGCTGATGGTCTCGATATTCGGCGCCCGCGACAGCAAGGACATCGTCTTCGGGCTGAGCGTGTTGATGAAATGCACCTTGCCGGAGGAGAGCGCCGCGATGCGGGCGGTGTTGTCGTTGATGACGAGAACCTCGACGCTGTCGACGAAGCCGCGGTCCTCGTTCCAGTCATCCTCATTCTTCGAAAAGGTGATGCGGATGCCCGGCTCGAAGCTTTCCAGCTTGTAGGGTCCCGTGCCGATGGCGCTGTTGGGATCATCCATGCCGCCGTTCTTCTGGACCTGCAGGTGATAGTCCGTCAGCATCAGCGGCAGGTCGGCATTGCCGTTCTTCAGCGTGATCTCCAGATCGCCGCCGCTTTCCTCGATGGTCTCGATCTCCTCGAGAAGGCCGAGAGCCGCGGAGGTGGAATCCTTGTCGGAATGCCGGCGCAGCGTCTGCACGGCGTCGTTGACGGTGAACGGCGTGCCGTCATGAAAGCGCACATCCTTGCGCAGCTTGAAGGTCCAGGTCTTCGCATCGTCGGACGAGGTCCAGCTTTCGGCAAGGCTCGGCAGCGCCTCGCCGGATACCGGATCGGTGGTCACCAGCCGGTCGCCCCAGGTGAAGCCGACCAGGAACATGGTGCTGCCGGCATAGGTGCCGGGATCGAGAATATCGGTCGTCTGGCCGCCGTCGAGGCCGAGAACGAGGTGGCCGCCGCGCTGCGGCTCGTCGGCCGCAAGGCTCTCGCGCGGGATCAGCAGACCGGAAGCGGTTGCCGCAAATCCGGCCGCGGCCGCGGAGGCAAGAAAGGCGCGGCGGTTGAGGCCGGTCTTCTGAATGGCTGATTTCGTGTTTTTCATATGGTTTCCCCTGACTGTTTTAGCATTGCACATATCGACCGCGTCGCCCCGCGACTGCGGATGATCGCAAAGGCGATATCGAAATGCCTGAAGGCGCGATTGACGGGTCCGTCAAATTTCATGCGCAAAGGCATAAGCGGCTTGCGCAAGCCAGGCAACTTCGCGTATTGACGCACAGTGACGCTAATTGACGCTATGATGGCCGGCTTCGAAAACATTGAAATCCCAAAATAAGAGTCTCTTTGCAGCCAATCTGCGATTTGCCTGCAATACCCGCCCGTCGATTACGGCAATCTGCCGCGAGATCGGCATCAACCGACAGCAGTTCAACCGTTATCTTGCCGCGCAAACGCGCCCTTCGCCCTATAATACGGGGAAGATCGCGCGGCATTTCAACCTCAAGCCGCAGGACTTCCTGCTGCCGGAAAAGCGCTTCCAGGACATACTCGGCACGCCTGCCGAGACCGTCGGACCGGATTTTCTGTTGCGGGAGGGGTTCCCCGGAAACCTGCCGGAGCTGCGTCAGTATACGGGCTATTACGAACTTTACCACAAAAGCCTGTCATGGCCGGGGAAAATCGTCCGAAGCTGTGCCAGGATCGAGGAGAAAAACGGCCAGATCACGGTCAAATCGATCGAGCGGATTTATGACCGGGACCAGGAGATTCGGCAGTTCTCGAAATATGTCGGACTGGCGGCCTACTGGCGTAACCGGCTTTTCATCGTCGAGCGCGGGGTGGGTGAACAATCCTTCCTGTGTCAGACGACGCTGATGCCGTTTGCCGAGCATCAGCGCACCTATCTGCGCGGGGTGACGACCGGTGTTTCCTGGCGTCAGGAAAACCTGCCCTATTCCACGCGGACCATCTGGCGCGTGGCCGGGCCGAACCCCGACAAGCGCAGACTGCTGGAAGGATGCGGCCTGTTCAATGAAAAATCGCCGAAACTGCCGCTCCCCGTCCGCCGCTATCTCAACAGCGAAGGTGAAAACCACACGCTTGTCGCAGCACGATAAAAGCTTTGCCGGGACCGGCGACCCGGAACGACTCGCCGGTTGCGACCGCGCTCGAAATCAGAAGGTGGGTCGATAGGACGGATGCCCCGTTTCGGCCGTGCGCAATGGCGCAAGCCTCTCGGAAACAGGCCACGTTCCGGACGGGAATTGCTCCGCCGGAACGTGGCCCTGCCTTCAGATCAGAACTTCACCTGCAGCCTTGCGTTGACGCCGTTGTAGCTGACGTCGTCGCCGAACTGGCCCTGGTAGGAAAGGCCGATCGTGGTGTTGGCCGACAGGTCGAAATCGAGACCGGCCTCAACCACGGCGGCGTCCTCGGCAACTGCGACGCCGGTGACGGTGAATGGCGTCGAGCCCGCAAAGGCCTGCGTGACGGACGGCGTGATGTCGCCGAAGGCGTGACGCCAGCCGATCATGCCGCTTGCCTTTGCCTTTGTCTGGCCCAGCATGAAGTCGGACGAAACGCGCAGACCCACGGTGGTGAAGGTCGTGTCGGAGCTGCCGCTTGTCCCGTTCAGCGCCGCAGCGCCGCCGGTCTCGCTGTAGCCGTCGTTATCCAGATTGACATAGGCGAGGTTGGCGAACGGCTCCAGCTGAACGTCGGAGAGGTCGAACTGATAGCCGAGTTCTCCGAACGCCTGGAAGGTGCCGGCGTCATAGCTGCTGTCGAGCGCATTCGTAAGGCCCGGGATGAATACCGAACGGCTGGTGTCGATCTGGTGCCAGGTATAGGCAAGGCCCGAGCGGAAACCGAGGTCACCCCATTGCGAACCGGCATAGAGGCCGAGCGAATAATTGTCGCTGGAACCCGACGTCGCGCGGTCGTCGCTGTCGAAGCTCGAATGGCTGTAGCCGGCAAGCGCGCCGACGCGCCAGGTTTCAGCAACCGGGATGTCGATGCCGACAAGCAGGCCGCCCGTCGCGCTGTCGAGGCCGGCGGCATTGGCATTGCCGTCGAACTTGTTCCACGCCCCGAAGGCGCTGCCCCAGGCGGCGATGCCGTCTGCCTGATCGGGGGCGGCAAGATTTGCCCCGTCCGGCCCGTAGGCCAGAACCGGCGCCGACGATGCGCCGACCGTGCCGAAGGCGGAGCGAAGGCGATCGGCTTCCGCGCCGCGGACGATGCCGCTTTCCTCGATCAGCGCGGACTTGACCGACGCATGGATCTCGCCGGAAAGCTGGTCGAAGCCGTTGCGGACGAAATCGGGGTCGTCCGGCAGCATGACGATCGCGTCATAGAGTGCGTTTCCGGCGGTAAAGCCGATCGACTCCACGCTCGCCGCGACGGCCGCCTGGTTGGCGGTTTGAGCCAGCGATGCGAAATCGCGGTCATTGCGCTGCAGCTTCAGGCCGATTTCGCCCGCGCCATAGAGAAAGTCGGGCGTCAGGAAGGCGAAATCGGAGGTGACGCTTGCGAATTCGCCCTCGATCTCACCGGCCGAGAGGATGGTGTAGGTCGAGCGCGGATCGTAGACGCCGTCGAAGCCGACATGCGCGAGCGTTCCGTCCAGCGAGGCCTTGCCGGTCACCGTCACCGCATCGCTCAGGCCGCTTTCCGGGTCGACTTCGACGGCGAAGATCGAGCCGGAGGCGAAGGCAAGGTCGCCGTCGATCGCGAGCGTGCCGATGGAGTTGCCCGGCGACAGCGTGCCGCCCGAGGCGATTGAGACCAGCGAACCCGCGCCGGAGCCGATCGTGCCGGAGCCGCCGAGAACGGCGCCGTCATTGACGGTCATGCTGCCGCCCAGCGCGCCGACGCCGTTTTCGTCGCCCACCAAGAGCTTGCCCTCATTGACCAGCGTGGTGCCGGCGAAGCCGGAGCTGTCCGCCGTCAGAAGCAGGGTGCCCACGCCGCGCTTTTCAAACGTGCCGTCGCCGGAGAACGTCTTGAGGGCGGTCACCGGAACCGTCGGGTGCGAGACATCGATCCAGCCGCGACCATCGAAACGGATCGCCTTGTCGATCGAGGTGATCGGCCCGGTCCACTGCGCCCAGTCATCATCGGGTCCAGCGGTGCGGATGCCGCCATTGTCGAGCGTGATCAGGCCGTCGGTCGAGCCGAGCGCGGCGCTTTCGTCAATGGCGACGGTCTTGCCGGCGGTGACGACGATGTCGCGGAAGCGCTCATGATCATCCACGCACATCGCGCGGGCGCCCTGAAGCGACAGGTGCTGCGCGTCGGCGCAATCGAGCGCCAGCTTGAGGGGGGCGAAGGGGTCGTTTTCGAAGTCGAGCCCGGTCTTCGCGGAAAGCGCGGCGCGTATGGCTGGATCGTTGAGGCCGAGCGTTGCCACAAGCTCGTCCCAGGCCGGGTTTTCCGGCTTGGTGTCGAAGGCGAGGTCCTCATCGACATATTTCATGAGGATATCGCCCCATTGCTCCCAGCTCATGTCGCTGATGCTGCCGATGCCCGGGAACTCGTCGCGATGCGCCTGGAAATAGTCGTCGAGAACGTTGCGGAAGAACTCCGGATTGGAGGTGTCCGTCAGCTTGTCGAGATAGGCCTTGTAAACCGCCTGCTGTTCGGCGGGCACGTAGAGGGAAAGCTCCTCCTGGAAGGCCACCGGGTCGTGACGGTCATAGACCGCGTTGGCAAGCAGGAAGCCGAGGCGGTCCTCGGTGACTTCAGGCGCCTGCGCATAGATCGGGCGACCATCCTCGTCGGAAAGCTGGCCGAGATAGACATCGGTGCGATGGTTGTTGCGCGACAGCAGGAACTCGCCGGCGCGCTCGGCGGAATCGCGCGTGTTGGCGTCGAAGGTCAGG
Source organism: Martelella sp. AD-3 (assembly GCF_001578105.1). Lineage (GTDB taxonomy): Bacteria > Pseudomonadota > Alphaproteobacteria > Rhizobiales > Rhizobiaceae > Martelella. The sequence continues at coordinate 111,016 of NZ_CP014276.1, forward strand.
CGAACCTTGCCGCTGTCGCCGATTTCCTCGACATTGGGGCCCTTCCAGCGGATTTCGTGGGCGAGCGGCTCATGGTCGGAAAGTGCCTTGCCGCTCTCCGTCGTGCTGATGTCCTGATCGAGAACGCCGCCGACATAGCGGTCGTCTTCGGCATCCGTCAGCTCCCACCATTTGGCATATGGGCGCGAGGCGATGAAGTGGTCGATCTGGGTGCGGCCCCAGGACGGCCATTTGAAGGCCTCGTCATCTTCTTCCACGCTCGGCCATGTGGTGCTGCCATCCGCCAGCTTGTGGGGGGCGAAGCGTTCGCGATCCTCGGGGTTCTGCAGGATCTGGTACTGTTTCTTCAGAAGGTTCATCGTGTAGGGCGTGTTGCCCGCCACGGGATAGGTCTCGTCGGTGAACAGGCCTTCCGGCGCGATATTGGTCTTACGGTTGATATAGGCTTCGGCGGCGGCGTATTTTTCCGAACCGATGGCGTGATTGCGCGCGACATATTGCAGCGCCCAAGCCTTGTGGTCAGCATTGCCGGTCTCTCTCGCGCGCTTCATCATAAATTCCTGCTGAACCACTTCCAGCAGTCCGCGCTCGGAGATGTCACCCGCGTTGAAGTCCCCTGTCATGATAATGGGGCTGGCTTTGCTCGCTGCCCAATCGTTCAGCTCATGGGCTTCGCGGTTGCGATGGAGAAAGGCATCATCGCGGTAGTCGAGGTGCTCCGTCGCGATGATCGTCTGCGGGCGGCCGTTCTCGCCGCCGACAACCACGTGGGCCGGCTCGTCGGTATTGCTGTAATCGATGATGTCCTTGTCGCGCCAGGCAAGGCCGGTGTCGCCCTTGGAGTGGAGCGCATAATCGCCGGCGCCAAGGTCGGCCATCTTCTTCTGGATGTCGACGCCGTAGCTGTTGCGGTATTCCTGGATGGTGATGAAATCGTAATTGCCCGATGAAAGAAGATCGGCCGCTTCGGGGATGAGCGTCGATGCCCCCCAGGTGTTCAGAGAGATGATGCGCAGCGCATTGTCTTCGGCCTGAGCCGGAACAGCGCTGACGGCCAGCAGCGAAACGCCGCTCAGAAGGCCGAGCATCTTGCCTGAAATCTGCGCGCGGCTTCCCAGCCGCTGAATGATGCCATTCATCGGATATTCCTTTCGTAATCGGAACGCTATGAAATTTCGATTTGCGTCGTCAGGTTAGTATGTTTCGAAAGCGACACATAGACCCCGTATATGTCATATTTACAACATTTTTATAGATTCCTTGCGTACACGCGCCCGGTGTTTCAAAAAGGGGACACAGAATCGGAAATGGTGCTGGAGGTGGTGTGGACGTGGAAAGAAGCGGCGAGGAAAGAAAGAAGGAAGGCCGTCAGTCGTCGATACTGCGATTGATGGAGAAGAACTTCTACATCTCCGTAGAGGAGATTTCCGATTTCTTCACGGTGACCACGCAGACGGCCCGGCGCGACATTCTGGCGCTTGAAAAGGCCGGTCGCGTGCGCCGCCTGCATGGCGGCGCGGTTCTTGTCGGCCCGCTGGAGGAAACAGTCTACCGCCGTCGTCGCGTCGACAATGCGGCGCAAAAACAGCGCATTGGCGAACTTGTCGCCGACCTTGTGCCCGATGGCGCCTCGATCTTCATCGATTCCGGCACCACCTGCGAGGCGGTCGCGCGCGCGTTGTCGCGCCGCAATCATCTCAGGGTTCTGACCTACAGCCTCAGGGTCGCAACGATCCTGAACGAGAACACCAATTTCACGCTGGCGGTTCCCGGCGGTTTCGTGCGTCCCATTCATGGCGGCATCTTTCAGGAAGAGACGCCCGAATTTATCCGCAACTTCAAGTTCGACAGTGCGATCATCTCGGTGAGCGGCATCGACAATGACGGGGACCTCTGCGACGACGACCATGCCGAAAGCGTTGTGGCGACGGCGGCGATGGCGCAATCGCGCCGCACTGTTCTGGCCGTCGACAGCAGCAAGTTCGGCAGGCGCGCCATGGTGCGGCTGGGGACGATCTCCGACGTGGACACCCTTGTCACCGACACCATGCCGGAGGGGGAAATCCTTCGCCTTCTGGAGGAAAACGACGTCGAGATCATCTGCTGAAACGCGGCGAAAGCGCGCTTCAATCCGCCTTTCCGCTGTCCGTTTCATGTCCTTGAAACCGCTATGTTTTCAAAAATGTCGGTGGCGAGCGTCTGGATTCCCGGAAGGCAGACATCGCACAGAGGCTGCAACACGTCGCGCGTCCCCGTTCCCGTCAGGACGCCGACCCTGAGGCCCGCCCCGCCGGAGATCGCCATGTTCATGTCGTGGGGATTGTCGCCGACGACCGCGGTCTGCGCGGGGGAAACGCCCATCGCCTCGCAGAACGCCAGTAGCATGCCGGGTTCCGGTTTGACGCCATAGCCGCTGTCATAGCCGGCGATGAAATCGATCCATGGGGTCAGCGACAGGCGCGCCACCAGCCCTTCGATCGCCGCCTGGCTGTCGCTGCTGGCGATGCCGAGCCTGAAGCCGCGCTCATGCAGGTTGCGAAACAGCTTGACCAGATTGGTGACCGGAACGGCGTCGGAAACCGCGGCGGTAAACAGTGTATCAAGCGCGGCGGTCAGTTCGCTGACGCTGAAACGCGCGCCGGCCTCGACCCAGGCCCGGGCGATCTCATCGGTGTTTCCCGCCGCCAGCAGACTATTCGACGATGTCTGCCCGCTTTCGGCGTCCATGCCGCCAACGCTCAGAAGATGCGCGGCAAGCGCCGGATCGCCGCTCGCGGCGAGATCGGCTGCGGCCCGGTTGATAGGCGCCCAGGTGCGCTGGTAATCGAGGAGGGTGCCATCCTTGTCGAAAAGGATGGCCTTGATGGGGGAGGCCGTCATGGCGTTTTCCGCTCTTATCTTATGAGGTTTACGTTCTTGACGCCGGCGAGCCGCATCAGCACGCGCACGACGATCAGGCACAGCACGACGATCCCCATGATGCAGACCGAAAAGGCGGCCGCCTGGTTGATCGCGCCGCGATCCGACAATTGCAGCACCGAAACGGAGGCAAGCTGGGTCGAGGGGGTGACGAGAAAGATCACCGCCGACAGCGAGACCATGGAACGCATGAAATAGAACACGCCCACGCCCAGAAGGGTTGGCCAGATGAGCGGCAGCGTGACCTTTCGCAAGGTCGTCATCGAAGTGCCGCCGAGCGTCGTCGAGGCCTCGTCAAATGTCGCGCCGATCTGCTTCAGACTGGTGGACGAGATCAGGAAGGCGTGGGCGTGGTTGTAATAGACCTCGAGAATGACGATCAGCGCAAAGGTTCCGTAGAGGAAATTGAGCGGATTGGCAGGTGAATTGAACACCAGGATATAGCCGAGACCGAGCACGATGCCGGGCACGGCGGCTGGCAGGATCGCCAGAAACGACAGCGGTCCGGTCAGCGCCGTCCTGAACTTGTGCACCACGATGGCGCCGAGCCCGGTGACGATGATGCCGACAATGGCGGTCGCAAAAGCAACGAAAACGCTGTTCCAGAGCGGGTCCGTGCCGTTCTGGACGTCGAACCGGTAGTGGCGCAGCGTGAAGCTCATATTGTAGGGCCACAGATGCACGAAGCTCGCGAACACGACGATGGCGACCACGGACACAACCAGCCCCGCCACCACATAGGCATAGAGCGAGAAGAACAGGTCGCGCCGGGCCGAGGGTCGCGGCGTCAGCGGCCGGGACTGTTCGGTGACCAGCGCGTGCTGACGCGCCGTCATCCGCTTTTCGATCAGCTTGGCGAACATGGCGGGCACCAGAAGCGCCACGCCGATGACCGCGCCGAGGCCGAACTGGGCCTGACCGATGACCTGATTGTAGACTTCCGTCGCCAGCACGTTGAAATCGCCGCCGATCACCATCGGATTGCCGAAATCGGTGATCGCAAGCATGAATACGATGAACAGCGTGGCGGCCAGCCCGTAGCGGGTCGCCGGCAGCGTGACGTCGCGGAAGATGCGCAACGGCCCGGCGCCGAGCGCCTCCGCGCTTTCGTAAATCCGGGCATCCGCCACGGCGAGCGCCGCCGACAGGATCAGGAAGGCGTAGGGAAAGGCGTAAAGTGCATTGGCGATCGCCACGCCCCAGAAACCGTAGATATCGAGATCGAAACCGAGATAGCGGTTAAGGATGCCGTTACGCCCGAGAAGCAGGATCAGTCCCTGGGCCTGAACCAGCGACGGCGCGAACAGCGGCACCAGGATCACGGTCCGCAGGAACCATTTGCCGGGGATGATCGCGCGCTGAAGCGCATAGGCATAGCCATAGGCGACCACCACCACGATCGCCGTGGAGGTCAGCGAAACCAGAATGCTGTCGCCGACAAGCTGCCAGAAACGCAGGGTCGAGAAAGTGGAAACGAAGTTGCCGAGGCCAAGACCGTCCGGGGTCTCCAGGCTGCGCATCAGGATGCCCAGCAGCGGCAGCAGCAGAAAGATGATCAGGAGCGCTGCGACGAACAGCGTCATCGCCCAGACGCTGGCGCGGTCGGCGATATCCGTGCCGCGCGCAGGGCGACTTGTGGTCTGTGCGGGGTTGCTCATGCAAGCACCCTCAGGGCTTCGGCCGGGATGACGATGCCGAGACGCTCGCCCACTTTCGGAACCGCGCTTGCGCCGTGCAGTTCAACGGTGATCGGCGCCTCGGGCTCGGCATCCGTGAACACCTCGACGCGGGTGATATTGCCGAGATAGGTGACGCCGGAGACGGTTGCGGCAAGCGTGTTGTCGCCGGTGCTTTCCGCGTCGGTCAGGGAGATCATTTCCGGGCGCACGCCGAGAGCCGTGATATGGTCCGCGGTGTGTGCGCTATCGCCAAGGTGGAGCGCCACGCCGCCGAAACTCGGCTGCATGCGCGCGTTCTCATCCAGCCGCAAGATGTTCATGCGGCCGATGAAATCGGCGACGAAAGCGGTTTTCGGCTCCGTATAGAGGTCGCGCGGGGAACCGATCTGTTCGATGGTTCCCTTGTTCATGACCACGACGACATCGGCCATCGCCAGCGCCTCTTCCTGATCGTGGGTCACCATGATCGTGGTCAGGTTCAGCCGCTGCTGCAGGGCGCGGATCTCGACGCGCAGTTCCTCGCGCACCTTGGCATCAAGTGCGGACAGCGGTTCGTCGAGCAGAAGCAGGGACGGATCGGGTGCGAGCGCGCGCGCCAGCGCGATGCGCTGCTGCTGGCCCCCCGACATCTGCGCCGGCAGCTTGGCGCGATGGTCGGCGAGGTGCACGAGATCGAGCATCTCATCGACGCGGCGGCCGATCCTGGCCTTGTCCCAGCGCCGGCATTCAAGCCCATAGCCGACATTGCGCGCCGCGCTCATGTTGGGAAACAGCGAATAGGACTGGAACACGACGCCGAAATTGCGCGCCCGGGTGGGCACCGCCGTCAGGTCCTCGCCGCCGAGCTGGATCGTGCCTTCATCCGCATCTTCAAGCCCGGCGATGACACGCAGTAACGTGGTCTTGCCGCAGCCCGAGGGCCCGAGAAAGCAGACGAAGTTTCCGTGCGGGACATCGAGCGTGACGTTGTCGAGTGCTGTCAGCCTGTCGAAGCGCTTGACAAGGTTGCGGATCGAAAGGTCCATCGCGCGTTCTCTCCTGATGCGGGTTTGGCGGTGCGGGGCGGGGAAGGACGATGCTGTTTCCCACTGGCCGCACGTAAAGCAATTCTATGAGATAGATCAGCCGAAGCTTGCCTCCGCCGAAATGCGTTGGGCGGAAAGCGCCGGCGGGCATGGCCGCCCGCCGGCTTTGTTGTCGTCCGGGAGGACTTAGCGCTCGTAGCGTTCCTGCCAGGTGTTGATGATCTCCGTGCGGTCTTCGGCCGCGGCACGGAAGTCGACCGGGAAGAGGGCGGCCGGAACATCCTCGGGCAGGCCCGCGGAGATGAACCGCTCCGGCACATCGCCGCCCGGAACCGTCACGATCGTCTTCCAGTCATAATAGGCAGTGGCCGCTTCGGGGCTGAGGGTCCAGTCGAGGAAGCGTTTGGCTGCATCCTTGTGCTCGGAAGAAGCGACCAGCGCGTTGCCTTCCAGCTCGTTGCCGGCGCCTTCGGAGGGCACGACCATGGTGATCGGGTAGCCTTCCTCGATGTTCTTGATGGCGCGCATGGCGTAGGACGCGCCGACGGTGTATTCGCCCATCGAGGCGACGTTGCAGGGCCTTGAGCCGGACTTGATGTACTGCGCGACATTCTTGTCGAGCTTGTCGAGGAAGGTCCAGCCTTCGTCTTCGCCCATCATCTGCAGCAGCGCGTCGATCTGGATATAGCCGGTGCCCGAGCTTGCCGGGTTGGGCATGACGACTTCATCGGCAAAGGACGGATCGGTCAGATCGGCCCACGAGGTCGGCATTTCCAGCCCCTCGGCCTCGAGGCGTTCATTGTTGACGCAGAATGCCGCCATGTAGCCGGTAACCGCGAACCACTTGTTGTCGGGATCGCGGAACTGCGCGGGGACGGTGTCGATGCCCTTCGGCTCATAGGCTTCCAGGGTTTCCTCGATCTGCGGGTTGACCATGGAGGTGACGGCAAAGCCCCACAGCACGTCATGCTGGGGATTGGCCTTTTCCGCGATGATGCGGGCGGCGAGATCGCCGGTGGAGAGCCTCAGAAGATTGACGTCGATATCGGGCATGGCCTCCTTTGCCTTTTCAAGAAAGGCTGCGGCCTCGTCCTCTTCGTAGGACGTGTAAACCGTGATGGTCTCGGCGAAAGCGGCGCTCGAGATCAGCGCGCCTGCAACCGTACCGATCGTCCACAAACCAAGTTTCTTCATTTTGCTCTCCTTTGTACCTGAAACGTCATAAATGTACGTTTGAAGACATTTATCCGCTTAAAATGAATGTTTTGCGACAGTACGGATGTTTTTTGTCAGATACAAGGCCTCGACGGGAATGCTTTTCCAATGGGGTATGAGCCAATAGAGCCTGCGAGACGCGCCGCCGCTGAAAAGCATGAGGCCGGCCGGGACGTTGCGGAGAACTTGCTGCATCTGGCGTATGCGCGCGCGGAACGCCAACCGTGCATCAGGACGCCGTCTTTCTCGCGACGAATTGCGGCGGCCGGGCATATGCCGGGAGATCACTACGACCCAGGTTGCGTTCCCCGTCGATCGCCATCGCGCGCAAAGGCTCTGCTGACTGCCGCCATTGCGGAAGAACGGATTCAAGAACCGATCGACCATCTCCACCAGATCTCCATCATTTCTCGACCGAAAACCGAAGGGCGCATGTCAGGTGCGGATGACAAACATCAATCCGGATGCCTTTCATGTCGCACCGCCTCTCATTCATCGTCATTCTTGTCGGCATAGCCGCCCTTGGATTGTTTCTGATTTCCCGGCCCGGGGCGGTTTCGCAACCGGAAGACCCGTCTGCCTATGCGGGCGGTCCCGCACAGGTCACCACGCTGAAGCTTGAGCCGGAGCGCGTCGTCCTGACCGACACGTTTCCCGGACGCGTGGCCGCCTATCGGCGGATCGAGATACGGCCTCAGGTGACCGGCATCATCAAGAAGCGGCTTGCCGAAGGCGGTACGCAGGTGGAGGCTGGCCAGGTCCTCTTCGAAATCGACCCGGCCCCGCTTGAGGCCGATTTCGAAACGGCGAAGGCAGGCGTCATGCGTGCCGAGGGAGCGCTGGCGCATGCCAGACAAGAGATCGCGCGTGCGAAAGCGCTCATGGCGGAAAACGTGACGAGCCGCAAGAATTACGAGCAGGCGCAAAACGATCTGACCACGGCAGAGGCGAACCTTGCCGAGGCCCAAGCGGTCGCTCACCGCAAAATGCTGGACCTCGATTTCGCGACCATAAGATCGCCGATCAAGGGCTATGTCGGCCGTACGCTTTCCGACGAGGGTGCTCTCGCCTCCAGCCAGACGGAGCTTGCCGTGGTGCAGGAACTGGACCGCGTTTACGTCGACCTGCGCCTGCCCGCAACGAAGCTCGATGGGGTGCAATCTGCTGCCGAACAGGGCCTGGGCCCGGTCGAGATTCTGGACGCGGACGGTAAGCCGCATCCCCGCCCGGGCAGGCTGGTGCTCTCGGACGTCACGGTCGATCCGGGAACCGGCAATGCCATGGTCCGGGTCGCGGCGGAAAACCCCGGTCTCGGGCTCCTGCCCGGCATGTATGTCCGCGCGCGACTGCCGCGCGGCGTGCTCCCCGATGCGCTCCTAGTGCCGGAGGAGGCGGTCGTGCGCGCCGGCGCCGGCGAGGCGCAGATCGCGGTGGTGACCGTCGACGGACGGGCCGAGCGGCGCGACGTGGCGCTCGGCGAGGCCATAGGCGGGCGCCTTGTCGTCACGTCAGGCCTGAAGGCAGGCGAGACAATCATCATTCGCGGTCAGGATCGCGTTCAGGACGGCGCGCGCGTCAGCCCGGTTATCGCCGCGCGCGATGCCGCGCCGGCGGCCAGAAAGCAATAAAGGTCGGATATCATGCCGCAATTTTTCATCGACCGCCCGGTGTTTGCCTGGGTGATTGCGATCTTCATCGCGCTGGCCGGCATCGTCGCCATTCCGCAGCTTCCGGTCGCGCGCTTTCCCGTCATCGCGCCGCCGAATGTCAGCGTCTTCGCGAGCTATACCGGCGCGACCGTGCAAACCGTCAATGACAGTGTGGTGACGCCCATCGAGAAGGAACTCTCGAGCGTCAAGAACGTGCTCTATTACGAATCCACCGCCGATTCGACCGGCGGCGCCAATATCACGCTGACGTTCAAGCCCGGAACCGATCCGGAGCTGGCGCAGGTGGATGTTCAAAACCGCCTGAAGAATGCCGAACCACGTCTTCCGGAGACTGTCCGGCGCAGCGGCGTCAGCGTCGAGGCCGCCGAATCCGGTTTCCTGATGGTGATCACCCTGAAGTCGCTCGGCGGCGAAACCGACGAACTGGCCCTTGGCGATTACCTCACCCGCAATCTGGGCGAGGAGCTGAAGCGCCTTCCCGGCGTCGGCCGTTTGCAGCAGTTCGGGTCCGAGCGGGCCATGCGCGTCTGGGCGGATCCGGAAAAGCTGGCGGCCTACGACCTGACCATGGCCGATGTGACCGCGGCGATCACGCGCGAAAACGCGCAGGTTTCGCCCGGCCGGGTCGGCGATGAGCCGACGGTTCCCGGCACGATGATCTCGACGCCGCTGACCGTGCGTGGCCAGTTGACCACGCCGGAGGAATTCGCGGCGATACCGCTGAGGGCACAGGCCGATGGCGGGCGCCTGCTGCTGTCGGATGTGGCGCGGGTGGAACTCGGCGCCCAGACGCTGGCCTTCAGCGTCAGCAGCAACGGCAAGCCGGCGGCCGCCGCCGCCATCCAGATGCGGCCCGGCGCCAACGCCGTTTCCACCGCCGCCGCGATTGAAAAGCGCCTGGCGGAACTGAGGCCGTCGATGCCGAAGGATATGGAGGTCGTGATCTCCTACAATACCGCGCCCTTCGTGAAGGTATCGATCACCAAGGTCGTCCAGACCCTGATCGAGGCGATGGCGCTGGTGTTTCTGGTGATCCTGCTGTTCCTGCAGAACATTCGCTATACGCTGATCCCGACCATCGTGGCGCCGATCGCGCTTCTGGGCACGTTCGCGGTGATGGCGGCGGCGGGCTATTCGATCAATGTGCTGACCATGTTCGGCATGGTGCTCGCCATCGGCATTATCGTCGATGACGCGATCGTCGTCGTCGAGAATGTCGAGCGGATCATGTCGCGGCAGGGTCTGTCGCCACGCGATGCCACCCGTCAGGCGATGCGCGAGATTTCAGGCGCGATCGTCGGTATCACGCTGGTGCTTGCCGCCGTCTTCATCCCGATGGGCATGGCCGCCGGTTCGGTTGGCGCGATCTATCGCCAGTTCACCCTGTCGATGTCGGTTTCGATCCTGTTTTCGGCCTTCCTTGCGCTGACGCTGACGCCGGCGCTCTGCGCCACGCTCCTGAAACCAGGGCAAGGCCACGCCAGAACCGGCTTCTTCGGGTGGTTCAACAGAAGGTTCGAGAGCCTGACCGCGCGCTATACCGGCGGCGTCGGCTGGGTGTTGCGGCGCGGCGGGCGGATGCTGGTCGTCTATGCCGTGTTGCTGGCGGTGCTCGGCATTGGCTATGCGCGGGTGGCGACGTCCTTCGTGCCGGAAGAGGACCAGGGAAACTTCATGGCGATGTTCGAACTGCCGGCCGGCGCCACCGCCGAGCGCACGCGCAAGGTCGTTGCGGCCTATGAAGCCTATACCGCGACCCGGCCCGATATTGTCGAGAGCACCGTTATCCTGGGCTTCGGTTTTTCCGGCTCCGGCCCCAATGCCGCCCAGGCCTTCACCAGCCTGAAGGACTGGGGCGCGCGCAAGACCACGGTGAATGCCGAGATCGCAGCAGCTGAAGCCGCGATGGCCGATATTCCCGAAGGCACGGCGATGATCATGAAGCCGCCGGCCATCGAATCGCTCGGCACCACATCCGGTTTCGCGCTGCGGCTTCAGGACCGGGCCAATGCGGGGCCGGACGCGCTGAAGGCGGCCGAGGACCAGTTGATCGCGCTGGCATCCCAAAGCCGTCTGGTGAGCGACGTGATGGCCGACGGACTGCCCGACGGCCAGAGCATCGCGCTGAAGATCGATCGCCAGAAGGCGCTGGCGCTCGGCGTCTCCTTCTCGGCGATCAGCGACATGATCTCGACGGCAATCGGATCGAACTATGTCAACGATTTTCCCAACAAGGGCCAGCTTCAGCAGGTGGTCGTGCAGGCCGATGCGCCGGCGAGGATGCATGTCGAGGATGTCCTGCGTCTGAAAGTGCGCAATATCGATGGCGGCATGGTGGCTCTGTCCGAAGTTGTCGAACCCGTCTGGGAAACGACGCCGCTGCAACTGGAGCGCTACAACGGCTACCCCGCTGCCAATATCTCGGGCTCGGCGGCGCCCGGCGTGTCGAGCGGCGCGGCGATGGACGAGATGGAGCGTCTGGCGCAACAATTGCCACAGGGCTTCGCGCTGGAATGGACCGGCCAGTCGCTGCAGGAAAGGCAATCCGCCGCGCAGGCGCCAATGCTGCTGGCCGCCTCGATGCTGGTCGTGTTCCTCGTGCTTGCGGCACTTTATGAAAGCTGGTCGATCCCGCTTTCGGTGATGCTGGTCGTGCCGCTCGGCGTGCTCGGCGCGGTGCTGGCGGTGCTGGCGCGCGGCATGGACAATGACGTGTTCTTCAAGGTGGGGCTGATCACCATTATCGGGCTGTCGGCCAAGAACGCCATTTTGCTGGTCGAATATGCCCGGCATCTGAGAAACGACGGAATGGGTCTTTATCGGGCGGTGTTGCGGGCATCCCGGTTGCGGCTCAGGCCGATCGTTATGACCTCGCTGGCTTTCATCCTCGGCGTTGTGCCATTGATGATCGCGCACGGCCCCGGCTCCGAAATCCAGAACGCCATCGGAACCGGCGTGTTCGGAGGGATGCTGTCGGCAACGGTGCTTGCGGTTTTCTTTGTGCCGGTGCTTTACGTTACAGTCAGTCGACTGACGACGCGCAAATCGCGGAACAAGGGCTCTGGGAAAAGCACGGCGCGCGCTGCGTGAACATCCGGAGACGGTGTCTCAAAGATCGAAGGCATGGCCATGAACAATGCTCTGATCCTGATTATCGAAGACGAACCCGAGATCGCTGAAATCATTGGGACCTACATGGCGCGCGAGGGCTTCCGGGTCATCACCGCGGGCGACGGGACGGTCGGGCTTGCGCATCATCTGCGCTTGCGCCCCGATCTGGTCGTGCTCGACATCAAGCTGCCCGGGCAGGACGGTTACGAGGTGCTGGCGGCGATAAGGCGGCGCGGCGACACGCCGGTGATCATGGTCACCGCGCTGGCGGAGGATCTCGACAAGCTGCAGGCGCTGCGCATCGGCGCTGACGACTATGTCGTCAAGCCGTTCAATCCGCTTGAGGTCGTGGCCCGCGCCAAGGCCGTTCTGCGCCGCACGATGGGGCGCGGCGGCGATGAGGTGCTGCGCGTCGGGCCGCTGACCGTGGATCCGCTGGCCCATCGCGCGGCGGTCGCAACGCCGGCCGGATCGGCGGCGCTCGACCTGACCCGGACCGAGTTCCGCATTCTCGCCCATATGGCGGCAAGCCCGGGACGGGCGTTCGAGCGCTCGGAACTGGTCGATGCCTGCCTGCCGGAAGGCGAGGCGCTCGACCGCACCGTGGACAGCCATGTCAGCAATCTGCGCCGCAAGCTTTCCGCCGCCGGAGCGGACGGATTGCTCACCGGCGTGCGCGGCGTCGGCTACCGACTGGACAGCATCGATGGCTAGAAACCTGAATTCCCAGATTGTCCGCGCGATGATCGCATTGACGCTGCTTGCCTTCGCCGTCGTCTATTTCGGCCTGATCGCCTATTTCTTCTTCATCTATGAATGGCTCTATCCCGAGTTCACCGACGATGACTTTCTGCGCACCGGCGATATCGTCACCCTGGGCCTGCTGCTCGGCATCGGCATCGCGTCGGCCTCATTGCTGGGCTGGTTCCTCGCAAGGCGGATCGTCGCGCCGTTGAAATCGGTTGCCGGGGCCGCGCGCCAGGTCGCGGAGGGGGATTTCTCGGCGCGCGCATCGGTGCGCCGCGGCAATTTCGGCGAGGCCGGCGATCTGGTCGGCGATTTCAACCAGATGGCGGAGCGCCTGCAGCGCGCCGAGGCCGAGCTGCAATATTCGAACTCGGCGATCGCGCATGAGCTCAGGACCCCTCTGACCATTTTGCGCGGGCGTTTGCAGGGCCTGCTGGACGGCGCCTTTGAGCCCAGCCCGGCGCTTTATGGCCGGCTCATCGAGCATGTCGATGATCTGTCGGCCATCGTGGAGGAGTTGCGCACGCTGGCGCTGGGCAATGCCGGCCAGCTCGAACTGCAGGTCTCGCATCTTGATCTTGCCGAGGAGGCCGAGGCGGCGCTGACCTCGCTCGAGGAGCCGCTCGCCACGGCCGGGATCACCATCAAGCGGCAATTGGAGAGCGTGGTCACCCATGCCGACCGCTCGCGATTGCGGCAGGCCTTTGTCGCGCTCCTCGAAAACTGCTGCCGCTATGCGCCGCAAACCACCGTGCTCGTGGAGACCGGCCGCGCCGGAGAGCACGTCTTCTTCCGCTGCACCGATACCGGCCCCGGGCTTTCCGAAGAAAACCGCGCGCGCGCCTTCGAGCGGTTCTGGCGCGCGGACAGTTCGCGCGGGCGGGCCAGAGGCGGTTCGGGTCTCGGCCTGCCCATCGTCAGGGCGATCGCAAAGGCGCATGGCGGCGATGCGCTGATCCTTCCTTCCCAAAACGCCGGCCTTGCCGTCGAAATCCGGTTGCCGCGCCGGGACCCGTCAAGGCGCATCGCTCCCGGGGCGTACGCTGCCGGCCTCTGACCGGCGCATTCAGTGGCCAGCGCCTCCGATCGGGCGATAGCGGGCCAGCAGCACGTAGACGGAGATGGCAAGGGCCGCGATCACGGCGGACGCGACGGACAGCAATGCAACGTGGGCTGCGCTGAATGCGGCCTTGCCGGCGGCAATCAGGGCGGCGCCCTGTTCGCCGGGCAGCTGCGCCGCCACAAGATAGGTGTCGCCAATGGAACGGCGCGCCTGTTCGGCAAGGGGCAATGCCAGGTCCGGCGGCATTTCGATGGCCCGACCGAAGACGCTCGCCATGAACACGCCGAAAAGAGTGATCCCGAGGCCGGAGCCGAGTTCATAACCCGTGCCCTCGAGCGAGCCTGCCGCGCCTCCTTTTTCGGGCTCCACAGACCCCATGATGGCGATTGATGACGCCGTCAGCCCGGTGCTGAGGGTGAGGCCGGCCACAGCCAGCGCGGCCGGGACGTCAAAGCCCGGAGCGCGGAAATCGGCGCAGCCGAGATAGGCCAGCGAACCGGCGGCGAGCAGCAGCGACAGCGTCGCCACCCGGCGCAGCCCGAACGTGTTCGACAACCAGCCGGCTATGGGCCCGCCGATCGCGGCCGCGACCATGATCGGGATCATGAAGATGCCCGCCTCAAGCGGCGTCTTGCCGATCACGTATTGCAATTCCTGGGCGAGCGTCAGCTCGACGCCGGAAAGCGCGGCAGTGGCCACAAGCGCCATGATGATGCCGGCCACGATCGCGGGACGGGAAAACAGGGTGAGGTCCAGCATCGGATTGTCCGAGCGAAGCTGTGTGCGCGTGAAAAGCGCCAGCATGGCGATGCCGAAGGCCAGGATCGGGAGAATGATCGCGAGCGGCTTGCTGCCGCCGAAGCCCGCCTTGATGGCGTAGACAAGCGAAATCATGCCGGCGATCAGCAGCAGCGCCTGGCCGAAGGCCCATTTTCCGGGCGTTGTCGCTTCCTTTCTCGGCAAAAGGAAATAGCATGCGGGCGCGACCACCAGCATGAGCGGAACGTTGATGAGGAACACCGAACCCCACCAGAAATGCTGCAAAAGTCCGCCGCCGGCCAACGGGCCGAGGGCTGCGCCCGCCGATCCGATCGTTCCCCATAATCCAAGCGCGACCGCACGCTCGTCAGCATCCTCGAAGGTGCGTCGAATGATCCCCAGCACGCAAGGCACGATCATCGAGCCGCCGAACGCAAGCAGGATGCGCGCCCCGATCAGCATCGCCGCGCTTGTGGAAAAGGCGGCCGCAACCGATGCGAAGGCGAAGATCGCAAGGCCCGACAATAGCACCTTCCTGTTTCCCACACGGTCCGCCAGCGTGCCCATGGGCACCAGCAGGCCGGCCATGAGGAGGGGATAGATGTCAATGATCCAGAGCACTTCCGTGCCGGAGGCGCCAAGCGACTGGGTCAGTGTCGGGATCACGACGTGGAGCACGGTCATGTCGATGACGACGGGGAGGAAGGCGAGCGTCACGGCAACGAGGACGAGCCATCGCTTCGGATCACGAGGAGGGGCAGACATTGGGTCACCTGACTGATAAATTGCAGCGCCGTATATAAATACATACGTATGGATTTCAATCCTGAATTCCGTTTGTTGAAGGAGAGACGATGGGAAGAAAACCGACGATCAGCCGGGACCGGCTTTTGACGATCGCCGAGGACATCGTGAACATCGAGGGGCCACAGGCGCTGACGATCGATGCCCTGGCGAAAGCTGCGGGCATATCGAAAGGCGGCGTTCAATATTCATTTTCGTCGAAGGATGAACTGGTCAAAGGCCTCGTCGATCGTTGGACCACCCAATTCGATGCCCTTGTCGCCGACATCGAGAGCGTGGGGCCGATCGGCTTTGTGCTGAGCTACATCGCCGCCATGCGCACGTCGCAGGGGACCATTGACGCCAAGCTGGCGGGGCTCATGATCGCCTACATGCAAAACCCGCAAAACCGCATGGAGACGGCGAACTGGTACCGCTCGATCCTGTCCCGAATGGGCGACAGCAAAGAGGCGCGTGCGGCGCGAACGGCCTTTCTGGCGGTGGAGGGGCTGTTCACATTGCGCATCTGGGGGGCGGAGGACAGCGTCGACCTGCAATCGCAACTCGATGATATCGAGGCGATGCTGCTGAGAGATGGCGCCCGCAACTGACCGGGCACATGCCGGTCGCGGCGCAATGGTCGGCAACCTTTCATCCCCTCGGAAGGTTTCTCATGATTGTTGCCGCACCGACGCTCCGACTTTGCCTCTGGCCAGGATCCATTCGGTTACCGTGTCGAGCGCACCGGGCGCAAAGGCGTGACGGCCCTCGAGGACAAAGCGCATGATTGCAAACCAGGTCCAGTCATCGGCCAGTTGCCAGTTGTAGGCGGATGATTTCAAAAGGCCATGCGTGGCCCCAGGCCAGATGATGATCTCGCTCTGGCTATTCCGCCCGGAAACGAGTTCACGAAAGATTGCCGCATTGCGCTCAGGCTCGACATTCAGGTCGTTTGCGCCCCAGATGGCAAGCAAGGGCAGATCGAGCCGGGCAAGCGCAGAGCGCGCATCGGCGTATCGGTTGATCCTGATGAACTGCCAGCGATCTGCCGACATTCCGGCGGGCGCACTGGCCGCCTCCGGCCCGAAGATGCGCGCGTCTTCCTTCTTCTGATCGGCAATCGCCAGATCGACCGCCGGCGGATCAAGCCCCTCGCGCGCAAGCCGCGTGCGCGTGTAATAGTCCCCCTGATCCTGCCAGGACACGGCCGCTCCGACCAGAACGACAAAATCCGCATCGTTGGATGAAAGCTGCGGCAGCACCCAGCCAGCCTGAGAAAAGCCGACAGCCCCGCGTGCAAGGCCATCGAAACGCCGGGCCAGCAGCTGAAGCGCAATGCGCGTTTCGTCCGCACGCTCTTCCATGGTCTGTTGCAGCCAGTTACCCGCAGACGAACCGACGCCAGGCTTGTCCCAGGACGCCACCGCGATGCCTCGATCGAGCATGGCGTTGATCAGCGGAGCGTATCCGCCTTCTGACGTGCGATCCTGGGCGCCGTCGCCATGGACGAGGACAACGGCTGCCCTTGGCGTCTCGTCGGGAAGCCAGAGCGTCCCCGACACGGACGCGCCCGCGGAAACGAAGTCGAAGCGCTCGCTGTTGCGCCGGTCGAGGTCATGATCGGCCAGCCGCCAAAGAAGAAAGCCCGCGGCGGCGGTCAAAACGAGAGCGAACGTCAGAACCGCGCGTAATCTCAATTGACCCGATCTCCGCATCTCATGACTTGACGGTATACTTATGGACGCGGTGCATTGAACACAAATCCGGACCGGCGGGCAATTCCGGAGATCGCCTTCGTTCCAGGATTTGGAATTCCAGTCATGTGATGATCCTCCTCGGGAATGCGAGGCACCGATCTTCGGCGCCGTTTCGAACAGGAGCAGCAGATAGCGTCTCGGGTGATCGACGGTCTCGCGCGCGATTGCGCGGTCGCCCGTCGCCTTGGCCAGTATGAACGCGCCCTGCAGCACGGCCTGGGTGTGGGCGGCCAGGCTGGCGCGCGTCCAGTCTGCCGCAATCCCGCGCGCTTTCATCGCCGCCTCGATGTCGGGCTCCAGCGTGGCCGCATGCCCGAAAATGCTTGCCGCGCAGGCATCGCGGATCGCCGGATTTGACCCATAGACCTCCTGCGTCATGGTGCCGACGAGACAGGTGAACGCGGCGAGGTCGCCCTCGATGATCGCCTTGCGGAACTCGATGTAGCCGATCAGCCGCTCGAACGGATCATCATGGTCGTGATAGGGGGCGCTGGCGAAGAATGCGCCGGCGGTGGCCGTGCAGCCCTTGGCGCGGACCAGCGACAACGCCGCATCGAGCAGCGATGATGCCGCAGGGCGCGCGCGATCGCATGCTGGAAGCGGCGATACCGCTAGCGCATCGGCCCGAAAATCGGAATCGATTTTCGGAAAGCACGATGCGTAGATTCAATAGTTTAGAGCGTCCTTTGTGCGTCCGAATGGACGCACGGCGCTCTAGATGTGGAGCCTCAAGAGGTTGTCTCGGTTCATGCCGAGTCGACTGATCGGTGTTTTTGACTTTATGCCGCCATGCGGACGGTGCCAATTGTACATGTGGTTCCAGTTCGGCAGATGCCGTTTTCGGTGCTCTGAGGATGGATAGGCGCGCGCATAGGCCCATTCGCGCAATGCTGTCTGGATGAAGCGCTCGGCCTTGCCGTTTGTCTTTGGCGTGTAAGGTTTGGTACGAATATGTTTCAGATGGAGCGCCTTGCAGGCTTTCGCGAAATCCCCGGCAATGTAGCACGAGCCATTGTCGGTCATGACCCGCTTCACCGTGATGCCGAGGCTTTGATAATAGGCGACTGCCGCCTTGAGAAATGCGACGGCGCTTTCAGCCTTCTCGTTGGGCAAGATGTCAGTGAATGCGATCCGGGATGCATCGTCGATACACACATGCACATATTCCCAGCCGATGCCGCGTGAATTGCTCTGGCCGGTCCTGTCACCTGTGATGCGGTGGCCGACGCGATTAAAGCGGCCAAGGCGCTTGATGTCGAGATGGATCAGGCCGCCCGGCTCGTCATATTCGTAACGCACGACCGGTTCGGCTGGAGCAATGTCCTTCATCCGGGACAAACCGACCCGCTTGAGAACGCGGCTGACGGTGGCCGGTGACACGCCTGTCTCCATGGCGATGTGCCTGCCGGTCAGGCGCTGACGACGAAGGGCGGCAATGCGCTCGCACAAGATGGCATCGGTCTGCCGGGGACTGCTTCTGGGCCGCGACGACCGGTCAGCCATTGCAGCGCGTCCACCCTTTCTGAAGCGCTCGACCCAACGAGACACGATCTTGTGGGAAACGGCATAGACTAAAGCCGCCTGCGCTTTCGTGAGCGCGCCAGACAGAACGGCAACAGCCATCTCCTCTCGACGCAGCGGGGTCAGTCGGGCATTCTTGTGAATGTTCATTCGGAGCCTCCGGTGAGTGCTGAAGCGTGGTAACTCCAGTCTCCTCGGTACGCTCCGAATGGACAACCTCCTGAAAGCCCACATCTAGTGCGGCCGATCCGGAAGATGCGCCGCGCCGCGGGACACGATCCGCCCGCAAGGCGTTGCCCCAGAATGATTGGCTGGAAACCGCTCTATACCCGCTCGAACCGAGCCGGTCCGTTCATGACGAAGAGTTCGACCTCCAGCGTTTCCGCCTTGTCCTGGCCGCCGGAAAACGTGGCGGCGGAGCGGGAGCCCGCGGGGGCGTTCTCATTTTCGATATCGAACACCATCATTGCGCCGTCCCACGGCATCAGCGGAAACGCCTTCGGCTCGGGTCCGGCCAGCAAGACCAGGCCGTCGGCCGCGTCCTCGACCACCTCCACGGTTCCGAAATAGGGATGGCTGTAGCGACCGATCAGATAGCTGGCGGGCGCCGCCGCCGCGGCCGCCTGGGGAAACGGCATTCCGGCGGTCTCGCCGAGCGGCGTGTAAAGTCCGGCAAACAGCGCCTCATAGCCTGAGAACCAGTCGCGGGTCACGCTGCCGGTCTGAACCATGTCGGTAAAGCTCGCGCCGATCGCCTCGACGGCGCCCACCGGAGCGGCGTTGGAGAGCACCACGATCCCGACATCGAGCGAGGGGATCAGCGCGAAATAGGTGGCAGCGCCCAGAATGAAGGCGCCGGAATGGCTGAGCACCACCCGGCCGCTCGGGTCGGTGCCAACGCCGAAGCCATAGCCGTAAAAACCCGCGCGTTCATCCGGGCTGCGCGGCCTGCTGGAAAAGCTCTGCGGGCTGATCGCCGGCTGCAGGGCTTCGGGGCGGATGAGGTCGCCGCCATCGGCGAGCACCATCTTCATCCATTTTGTCATGTCGTTGGCCGTCGAGCTGACGCCGCCCGCCGGGGACTGGGCATCGGGCTCGCGCTGGTAGAGCGCTTGAAAGCCGTCCGGGGTCTTGGCATGGGGCGTCGCCCGGTTTTCCCGCGCCATGAAATCGTCAAAGCGCGCGCTGGTCTCGGTCATGCCAAGCGGCTGAAACAGCGCTTCTTCCGTAAGCTCGCTCCACGTCATGCCGGAAGCCTCCGCAACAGCTTCAGCCGCCGCCGTCAGGCCGAAATTGGTATAGGCGTAACTGGTGCGGAAGGGCGAAAGCGGCTGGAGCCTCAA
The DNA here is from genome assembly GCF_001578105.1 of Martelella sp. AD-3. GTDB lineage: Bacteria > Pseudomonadota > Alphaproteobacteria > Rhizobiales > Rhizobiaceae > Martelella. Next base: position 130,608 of record NZ_CP014276.1, read on the forward strand.
CCGCTCGAGAATGGTCCGGCGGTCGAAGCCGAGGTCCTCGAGTTCATCGCCGGCATGGTCCGGCAGGCCGGAGCGGTGGCTGTAGAGATCGCCGATCGTCAGCCGTTCCGTCACCGCCGCATCGGAGAGCGAAAACCATGGCAGCAGATCCCGCATGCGGCTGTCCCAGGAGACCACGCCGCGGCTGACCTGACGGGCGACGGCCGTCGCGCCGACGGACTTGGACAGCGAAGCGAGCTGGAACACGGTATCGGGCGTCACGGGCAGGTCGCCCTCGCCGCCGCGCGTGCCGAAGCCCTTTGCATAGACGGTCTCGCCGCCGTGAACCACGGCGACGGCAAGGCCGGGCACGCCGCTGTGAGCCTTGATGTCTTCGACGATGCCGTCAAGCGCCGCCACGGCCGCGTCGATCTGTCCGGGCGGAACCGGGACGCCTGGCGTGCGTGACGGCGGCAGCATATCGGCAAGTGCCGGAGCCGAGAGCAAGGCCAGCGAAGCGGAAGCCAGCGAAACCGTTGCCAGGAAATGGCGGCGCGAAGCCCTGAACTGTGACATGATAACCCCTATCCTTGTTGCAATCACCGGCGCGGCCGGAATATCTCGTTGTCGAATGCTGATGCGGTCAGTCCCGGCTCAGAGCGGCAGCCCCAGCCTGAAGAAGATCCTGAGCCCCTTATCCTCGCCATTGTCGGGACTGTACCACGGCACGGCCGCGATCAGCTGAAAACTCATTTTCTCCGCCAGCATGCCGCTCACGCCGACGCCGACGGAGCCGAGGGCATCGCGGGCATAGTCCGCGCTCGCCGCTTCGTTCCAGACCACGCCGTAATCCGCAAACGTCGTCCAGGTCAGACCCGGGAGCGCCGACCAGCCGGTTTCAATGTCATGGCTGAGTTCCAGGGCAGCCGCCGCCCCGCTGGCGCCGGAAAGCGTGCCGCCGTCAAACGCCCAGCCATAGGGATCGCCGCCGAGCGAAAACTGCGCGGCCGCCGGCAGCGGCGTTGGGGAATACTGCCCGGCACTTCGCAGCCGGATCGCGGTGTCGGCGCCAAGATCATGCGCGATGTCGAAATTCACCCGCGCGAACCGATAATCCTCCGGCACTTCCGGAAGGGCGGTTTCCTGTCCCAGCCCCTGGCCGAATTCGGCCGTTGTGAGAAAAGCCGTGTCGCCGTTCTGCCGGTCGTAGGTCAGCGACATGGCCGCCCACCGCGTCTGCTCGCGCGCCGCCCGGGCGCCCATCACATCGACGCGGTCATTGCGCAGATTGACCTCGATCCTGCCGAAAAGGCTCTGGTCGATCGTGCGTATGAAGGGATAGTCGAGCCGCGCCGTGCCGATCACGGACTCGATATGAATATCGTCGGCCTTCAGGTCGCCGCCGGGCTTCTGGGTGATGTAGGAAAGGTCATATCCGGCGGACAGGCCGTTGAAGCCGATCGGGATATCCTGCGATGCCTGAAGAAAAATCATCTCCTGCGGCGTGTCGGGAACCGTGACGCCGACGAGGCTCGCCGTGTCGAAAAGTCCCAGCATGTCGTTGACGGTGACATTGCCGGAGAGTTCCAGCGGTCCGACCTCATCGGTCCCGAGATTGTCGAGCCCGGCTGCGGCCGAGGCGCGGTCGAAACCGATGTCGAGCCGCAGAGTCCCGCCGCCTTGCGGGGTCTCCGGTCGGATCAGAGTGCCTTCGATATCGAGCCCGCCGAGATCGCTCATCAGCAGCAGGATGCGCTCGGCCTCCTTGATCCGGATCGGCCGCATCGCGATGATCCGGTCGATATAGGGCGCAAGCCGCTTGCGGATGCCGGGAATGGCGCTGTTGACTTCCAGCGTCTCGACATAGCTCTCATAGACCCTGATCGTAATCTTTCCCGTAGAAAAGTCCTGGATCGGCACGACGGTCATGGCGAGATAGCCAGCGCTCAGATACCGGGCGTCGATCTCCGCGGCGATGCGATAGAGATCGGCAAGCGTGATGACCTTGCCCGTCATGCCCTGCCAGAGATCGGAAAACGCAGCGTCGGAAAGCGTCTCCGCGCCCTCGACCGTCAGGGAATTCAGCGTGAAGCGAACCTGGGCGGCATCCTTTTCGGGGGTGCGCTTGCGCTGGTCCTGGACCTTGATATCGACCGTGCCGATACGCTGCGGCGGGGTGAAGCGCTCGAGAATGGTCGTCTGGCCGGCCACCGTCTGCTCGATCCGCTCTGCGGTTTGCGCGTGCGCCGTGTCGGCATGCGCGAAGAGGCCGACGATCGCCAGCGGACCACAGGCGAGAAACCCCCACCATGAGGAAGCCGGACGCGCGGGAGGACTGTTTTTGCGCGATGTCTCCGGAAGGCTGACCCCAGCCTTTTCCTCATCGAGCAGTGCAAGCAACTTCAGGTGCGTTACCGTCAAGAAACCGGGATTCTCTGACAGGGCTGTTTGACGCATGGTTCCCCCAACATTGATCGTTGCACAAGGGACCCTGCTCTCCATTCAGCCTGATGACGGCGGCGCCGGGCGCCGGATTTGACGAGACCCTGTTTTGCCAAGGCTTATCGACCAGCCGTCCTGCGTTTGGAATCCCCTGATCAGGGGGGTATGGGCTGACCCAGCCAGAGCGCCATCAGCGCGGCGCGGCTGGAGACGCCGTATTTGCGGTAGATCCGCTTGACATGATCATGGACGGTATGCGGGCTCTGGCCGTTGTTTTCGGCGATCTGGCGCTCCGAAAGCCCCTGCAGCAGGTCGCGCAGCACCCTGCCTTCCATCGGCGTCAAGGGTTCGGATGCGACCCCGATCCCTTCCGACAGCATCTGCAGCCGATAGAACCAGCGAATGCCGCGCAGGGCGTGCGTCACAATCCGCCGATCGCGCTCCGAAAATCGCGGTTGCGAGAGCGCGCGGTGAAAGCCGATCTGGATCTCGGCGTCGGCATTGATGGGAATGCCGACCCAGATCGAATCCAGCCGGTCCAGACCGCGATAGAAGGTCTTGTAGGAATAGCTTTCAAACCATTCGGGCGTTGCAAGTTCGTCCAGCATGAAAACCCGGAACTGTCCGGCAAGCTCGGCATTGCGGATCGTGGTGATGTCGGGTTCGCCCTTCTCCATCAGGGCAAAGGCTTCCTGGATGGTCCGCGCGGCTTCCGCGTCTGGATAAAGGGCCGAAAGGCTGCGCGGGCGCCAGCCGAAAAGCGGATCGCGATGGATGTTGTCGACAAGCCTGACGGCGCCGATCCAGTCGGCCTGCCGCGCGTCGATCATATCGCAAACGACAGACAGCAGATGCACGCGCGCCTCAGGCATGCGCGAGGCCTCGAAATCCGAAAGCTCGTCCCAGAGCGCATAAATCCGTTCGGTATCGATTGTTTCGTCCAGCATCAGACTATGTGACCATTGAGGAGGGTGATTTCCACTCTTTTGTGTAAGCCAGGAGCAAAATTAAGGGCAAGAGCGGTGATCTGCAACCCTTTCGCCCCGCGGATCATCCCGGGTGGCTTGTGCCGCCATGGGCGAGCGATCCCTCAAACGGCTGATGCTCGGGGAAACCGGCCTGACATTCGGCCGCTGGCGGCGCCGGTTGCATCGTGTCATCGCCTTGCGCGAACTGGCCAGCGGGCGTTGGCGCAGAGGGTATCGCGCAATCTCGGTGACGAGCCCCCGACCGCCGCCGCCGGATGACCGGGATGGCATGTGAAGCCGGCAGCCCCGAGACGGGGCCGCCGGCCTGCCTCTCAGTCTGCCTTTGCCGTGATATCGACCTGTTGCAGCAGGCTTGCCGGATCCATCGTCGCGGCCATGAAGGCCGGTGCGCCGATGCCCTGGTCCGATTTCGCGGTTATGGCGATTTCCAGCTTATTCGGGTCGGCGATGAAGGCCGAAACCGCGTCGATCAGGGCCTGAACGCCGGGATCGCCCTCGCCGACGGTCTGCGCGGCAATCGAGGGCAACATTGACAGGGTGAGCGCGGCCTGTTCCACGCTCATCCCGTTCCGATCGGCGTAAAGCTTCAGCGCCCGGGCAAAGAGGCCGTCGTTTTCGACCTTCAGCGCCACCGCGCGGCCGGTCAGGCCGAAGACGGCAGCCTGCATCAGCGCCTTGTCGCCGGAGAAGAACGCTTCCCCGAAGCCGCCGACCACGCCGGAAAGCGAGACGCTTCCCATGTTGTCGCCGCTGAAACCGATGTCTTCGACGATCAGCGCCTTGTTCGCCTTGTCCCAGTGAAGCGCGATGTTTTCAGAGATATTCACCTCCTGATAGCCGAGCTGTTTCAAGAGGGCGAACGCCTCGTTGTCGTCGTGTCCCGCCAGATCCAGCTTCAGTTCGTTCATCACCATGCGGATATCGCTGGGGATGCCGTTGACGGGGTCTTGAAGCGCCAGGCTGAAATCCTTGACCGCGACATTGAGAGGCTTCTCGACATCGAAACCGTTTTCAGCGCCGGGGTTCATGTTGACGGCATAATCCGACAGGCTGAGGGTGCCGAAACCAGGCAGGAACGCAGCCTTCCAGGCCATGTCCGGCGCGCCGGGGCCGGCCTTGAGATATTCGCGAATCCCCGCCAGCGTGGGAGCCAGCGAAAAGTCAGTCCACGACGCGCTTCGCACGGTCAGGGAGTCGTCTCCGGCGCGCACGTCAAGCCCGTCCATCGAAAAGCCGAGGACAAGATCATCAAACGTGACTGCCAGTCTATCGATCGCGAAGGTCATGTCCGGCTCCGCGTCCGTGGTCAGGCCAATGCCGGAAATCTGCAGGTCGCCTTTCGCGATGGCATCGAGAAGCAGAAAGGCCTCGAGACCCAGCCGCTCTTCGTCGCCGGGCAGCAGCGCCTCGGTGTCCGATAACGCTCCCAGCCTTTCCAGCGTTGTGAGGAACGGCTCATCGGCAAGGCGCATGGAAAAGCCGTCGCTGCTCATCTCCGCATAGGTCACCCGGCCGTCTGCGGTCTCCATCACGAAATCCTTCGCCGTGACCGGGCCGTAGACCTGTTGCGCCGCGTTCTCGCCATCGGCCGGCTTCGCTTCCGTGTAGATCCGCGTCAGGAAGGGGGCATCGATGTCCTCGCCCTCGATCGCGCCGACCGAAAGCTTGACGGATACCGGCTCCGCATCCCCGTCTGCGCGCGGATCGGGAGCGACTTCCGTGTCGCTAGTCATGCCGCTTGCAAAATAGCGTCCGACATGGCCGTCGACGATGTTCTCGAGCGCGACGTCGGAATAGGTCGTGGTCTGGTCAATCCCCTGCTGGCTCTGGGAGACCGCGACGGACGCTATCTCGATGCGGCCTGCCGAAAGCCGCGCGACGCGCTCGGCGGGCGTCAGATCGGCCTCGCCGGACGCCGCGGCGAGAAAGGCGCGGTTGATGCCGGCGTCCTCAATCAGCACGCTCGGGACAGAGACATGCATCGGGCCTGCCTCAAAGGCGAGGTCCCTTGCGTCGATCATGCCGGAAAGAAACAGGAATTCTGGCCGCGCCTCTATGGAGGCGATATGCAGCGTCTGGTCATTTTCCAGCGGAACGGTCACATCGCTCAGATGGACATGACCCGTGAAGTCGACCTCGACCGAGGCCGCCTGCGCTCCGCTCTGCTCTAGACTGGTCCTGACCGTCTTCTCCAGCATGACCTTGCCGCCGACCACGCCCGCTGCCGCGATCACGGCAATCGCAGCGACGGACCAGAGCAGGGTTCGTCCGGACGTGTGCCTGCGCTTTTTCTCGATTTCCATGGAGTGCGTCCTTTTGCCTGTCAGTCTTTTTCTGTTTGAGAGCACCCGATTAGTTTGCCGGGCCGCGATGCGCAACCGTGAGCGGCCGAGATTTTAGTCAGGCGATTGAGCCCGGTTGCGCATGCATGACGCAGCGGCGATGTACGAAAGGACGCTCTAACCTGTTGAACCGACGCATCGTGCTTTCCGAAAATCGATTCCGATTTTCGGGCCGATGCGCTAGACCTCCCCTATTGCGTCGTGAAAGTGGAATGCCCTGATATGACATCGTTCTTCGAGTTTCTGGTTCTCATCCTTGTTCTGGCGCTGATCGCGTCCAATGCCGGGATGCGGAAGCGGATGAAGAGACTGGAGGAAGCTCAGCGGAGCCTTCGGGGCCGGCTGGAGCAACTGGAACGCCGCGGTGATGCCGCCACCGCCGCCACGGCCGTCACGGCCGAAGTGCCGGAAAGAGCGATGGCGGAGCGGGCGGAGGACGCGGCCCAAACGGCAGAACCGGAAACGGCCCGGTCACTTGAGGAATCAGGATCGACGGACGCCGGAAAGATGCCCTCGGCAACCGGCGGCCCGCCGCGGGCCTTCGTCTTTACCGGAGCGTTGCTGCAGACGTTCGGCGGATGGCTGCGCCAGAACTGGACAATCGCGCTCGCGGCGCTTTCGCTGGCGCTGGGCGGCATCTTCATGGTGCAATATGGCGTCGAAAATGGGCTTCTGACGCCGGTCTGGCGGGTTTGCGGGGCGCTGATGCTGGGCGTGGCGCTGGTGGGCGCCGGCGAAGGGCTCCGACGCCGCTTCGGCGACGAGACGACGCCGTCAACGCGCTACCTGCCCTCCGTCTTTGCGGGCGCGGGGCTGGTGACGCTGTTTGCCGCCGTGCTTGCCGCCCGTCTTCTCTATGGACTGGTTTCCGCCGAGATGACGCTGGTTGGGCTGGTTCTGGTCAGCATTCTCGCGGTTGCGCTCGGCTGGCTTTACGGCTCGGTCCTGAGCGCCGTCGGCATTATCGGCGCCACCGCCGCGCCGTTTCTGGTCGGCGGCAGTGCGGAGAGCGGCTGGCTGTTTTTCTATTATTTCGCCTTCATCGCCATTGCCGGCCTTGCGGTGGATAGCGTCAAGCGCTGGGCATGGGTCTCAGCCCTCGTGCTGACCGCAACGGCGATGGCCGCAACCGGACTTTACCTCGCGACCGGCGGCCTGATCCACTATACGGCCTTTCTTGCTCTCTCCTGGCTGGCGGCTGTGATCCTCCCGGTGCAAAGCTTTGTGCCCTCTCATGCCGGCCAGACGGTTCTGGCGACACTTGCGGGTCTCAAGCCGCGCGCCGATTTCCCCACCCGGGTCGTCGCGGCCATGACGCTGTTCGTCAGCGGCGCCGGCCTTCTCCTGTCCATCGATGCGCCATCCGCGACAGAGGCCTGTTTTGCCTTTCTGCTCATCGTCCTCGTCCTCGCGGCGACGCTTCTATGGATGCGCCCTGCGGAAGCGCTGAGGGACATGTCGCTCCTGCCTGCCGCCGCGTTTCTGGCCGTGCCTGTCCTGCAGGTCGTCGAGCGCGGCCCGCTGTTCGCGTCATTCCTAACCGCGCTGCAACCTCCGGCAGATGCAACAGCCGGATCTTCCGCTTTCATCACCTTCGCACTGATCCTGTCCGTCGGTGCATCTTTGATGGCCTTCTGGCGGATGACCCGTTCCGGGGATGACCAAAACACGGCGCTCGGGTTTGCGCTGGGCGCGGCGGCGTTTGCCCCGGCGACCGCCTTCATTTTCGAGTTTCTGTGGTCGCCCGGCGCGGCTTTCGGGGATTATCTCTGGAGCATCCATCTCCTGGCGGTATCGGCCGTCATGGCGCTGCTGACCGAGCGGACGTTGCGCGCGGAGGAGCGCAGCCGGCGCCAGATGCGCGCGGCGCTTTTCGCCATTGCCGCGCTCTCGATGCTGGCGCTGGCGCTGTTCGTGGTGCTCACGAAGGCGGCGCTCACGCTGGCGCTCGGCGTTGTCGTCGTCCTCACGATCGCGCTCGACCGGCGGTTCGACCTTGCCCTGATCGGCCTCTTCACCAAGGCGGCGCTCGCCATCATCGCCTTCCGGCTGGTGGCCAATCCCGGCTTTTTCTGGGCCGTGCGCAGCGACACGTCGTGGCTGGCGCTGCTTGAAGCCTATGGCGGCACGCTGGCGCTGCTTTATGCCGGATGGCGCCTCACGGTGTTGCGTGCACGTCAGTCTGTCCAGGCGGCCATCGAGACCACCACATGGACGGTCGCCGCGGTCTTCTCCTGCGCGGTGTTGCAGCGGCTGGTGCCGGATGAGCCGGGGCTTCTGGCCGCCGTGATGGCCGTCGCCATGCTGGCGCAGATCAACCGGCTGCCGACGACGGGCAGGTGGCTGAGACTGTTCCGGCTGGGTCTTGCCGTGCTCTTCGGCCTCGTTTCCGCCGCGCTGATTGCCGTACCGCTGACGATTTCAAATCCCCTGCTGTTCCGGTTCAACCCCGTCACGGGTCCGATGGTTTTCGACAGTCTTGCGCTCAGCTACCTGCCGCTCGCGGCCGTGCTGGCGATCGGAGCCTGGAGGATCGTCAATCTCGGGCCGTGGCTGCGGACCGGCCTTGTCAGCATATCGAGCCTGCTGGCCGGTTTTTATGTCGTTTGCGAAATCCGCCGGTTCTGGCACGGGCCCGACCTTTCGGCGCCCGGCGTCACCCAGCCGGAGCTCTACAGCTACACGATCGCGCTCTTGATCGTCTGCGCAATCCTGCTCGCCGTCAGCTTCTCCAGGCGTTCCAACGTCTTGCGCAAGGTCGCCATGGCCGCGGCCGGACTGACGATCGCGAAGGTCTTCCTCGTGGATATTTCCGGCCTGGAAGGGCTTTTGCGGGTCGTCTCCCTCATCGGGCTCGGACTGGCGCTCGCCGGTCTCGGCTGGCTCGACCGTGTGATGAACCTGCGCTGGAACAGCATGGCGGGGCCGCCCGAAGCTTCGGGCGGCGGTGAAGATCGATAGACGTCCCTCCGCGCGCCCGCCTGCAGACGCGGCGCATTCGCGACAGCGCCCTCACGGGGCCTTGCGGAAATATCGGCGCGTGGCCCGATCCGCGATTCCGGCAAGCAACTTTTTCGGACGGAAGACGTTTCTTTCTTCAAAAGGAGAAAACAATGTCAAAATCCGAATTCTGGAAAGAAATGGACGACGTTCGCGCCGCAATGCTGGGCATCGGATCGGCCCGCCATGTGCCGATGGCACCGTATCCCAATGACAAGGAGGGGGAGATCTGGTTCATCACCGCTGAGGGCACCGATCTGGTGAAGGCGATCGAGGCCGGCGAGAGCGAAAGCTCGCTGATCGTCACCGGTAACGGCGAGATGCATGCCCGCGTCGAGGGACGGTCCGAGGTGGTCCAGGACCGGGAAAAGCTCGAGGAGCTCTGGAACCCGGTTGCTTCGAGCTGGTTCGACGGCATCGATGATCCGGACATCCGGCTGATCCGGTTTACGCCGGACTTCGCCGAGGTCTGGGCCACCAAGGGCTCGATCGGGTTTGCCATCCAGATCGCAAAGGCCAAGGTGACGGATGAGGAACCCGATATGGGGGACTATTTCGAGGTCCGCTTCTAGCCGATCATTGCGACCTTTGGCCCTACTCGCAAAAATAGCGATGGTGGCGGCTTGATTTACCAGCCTCCGCCACCACCGCCGCCGCCTCCCCCGCCGGAGAAGCCGCCGCCCGAAAAGCCGCCGCCTGAGCCCGATCCGTTGGGCGAGATGCAGGCCGTGAGGTTGGTGCTGAGCGCCTGGCAGGCGCCGAAGATGGTCGCGCCGTTCGCGCCTGTGTCGTAGAAGGTCGGGTGAAGGCCGAAGGGGATCGGGTTGATGGTGCCTGGACCGGCGTCCATCACGCTGTCGAAGGCCCGGCTCCATTCGGACTTCATGTCGAGCGCCACCGCGAAGGGCAGCAGTGCGGGAAGCGCGTCCCTTTCGCTGCGATTGGCATGGCGCATGTCGCCGACGCGTTGGAGATAGAGGCGAAGTCCCTCGATTTCCGCCTCGCGCGCCCGCCCCTCCTCCGTCGGCTGGCCGATCCGCGCGGCAAACCACCAGAACAGCACCGGCGTTGCGACGAGGCCGAGCGCTGTCGCCCAGCCGAAGGCGCCGGTGAAGAAACCGGTCACCAGCCACAGACCCGCGCTCGCGACCAGCCCGCCGCCCATGCCGTTTCCGGCGGCATTGCTGACCGTATCCGCCGAGGCGCGCGCATCGAAGCCGGCAAAGGCAAGGCCAAGCGCGATCGGCAGCAGCGGGCCATAGGCGAGGATCCACCCTTCGCCATCCATGCCGGTCAGCGCAAGGGCCGCGGCAAGGCCGGAGCAGAGGAAGGCGGCCGCCAGTTTCCACTTGCCGTTCGGCGCGTAATACCGCCGGCCATGGGTGGCGCGCACCACGCGGGCGAAATCGCCGTAAAGCCGTCTCAGCGTCTGCCGGTTGTTGCGCTCGACCAGGACGCTGCCGCCTTCGGCGCGCACGCCCGAAACCAGCGCTTCCTCCTCGGGCGCCAGCGTGCCGGTGTCGCCATCATCCAGCACGATCCGCCAGGCCTTGCCCTCGGGAACGATGGTCATCAGCCCGCGCAGGCCGAGATTGATGACCGTGGCGAGGAGCGCGGAATGGCCGAGCATGCGCCGCATCGAAATATACTGTACCTGAGCCGGCGTCGTGCCGCGCGGCGGCTTGCGCCGCTCGACCACAGGGTATCGTGAGGCCTGCTTCTCTCCGGGCCGCCTGATCCTGCGGGAAACGAACAGGAACAGCAGGCCGAGAGCGCCAAGGCCGACGCCTGAAATCGCCACGCCCGGATTGCGGCGCACCCACCAACGGAACCGCTCTGCGGCCGCCGGCTCGCTAACAAAGCCCTTCGGAAAGCCGACAGCGACCGTCAGCCCCTCCTCCGGGTCGAGAATGCGATAGGTCGAAACATCGACCGTGCCGCCATCCGGGCTGAGGCGGCGGGACACCTCGGTGCGCGTCGAGCCGAGTGGCCCGGTATAGCCGGCAACCTGTGTGGCCGCAGCACCCTCCGGCAGATGAATGGTCGCGGCGGCATTGTCGATCGGGAAGGCCCAGTAGCTGCCGGTCACATTCCAGTAGAATTCGTCGTGACCGTCGCGGCTTTCGACCTGCGGTCCGGTGCGATAGGAAAGCCGGAAGGTGTGAACGCCCGGTTCGAGATCGGTTCCGGCATCCCCCAGAAAGATGCGTATATAGTCGCTGCGGCGGGCGACGCGCATGGACACCGGCGCGCCGTCGAGTGTGGCCGACAGGATCTGCAGCGCGCCGGGATCGACGCCGCCTTCCGCCGTCCGTCCCGCGATCGGCAGGTCGCGAAAGATACCGTGTTCGATCCGGTACCCCTCCGCCTTGATCGCGATGGTCTCGGTGATATCGAGGCGGCCAGTGGGACCAATCGCGATGTCGCTTTCGAAACGCTCGATCCGCTCGCGCGCCGAAACCGGCGCAAGCCAGATCAGCACAAGCAGAAAGGCCGTGCCGATTCGCCTCGCTGCGAACGAACAACCGCCCTCGAATTCGCGATGCCGGCGAGAGAAAACTGTCTGAAAAAACGAGCGTAGTTTCATGAAAAAAATGGCTGACGCCCTGGCTTTTGGTGTGGCGAATCCGGGTGACGGAACCTTATAGCCCGACCAAAAAGCATAAACAAATCCGATCGTTACAACGGCCCTTCCCGACAGGGAGTAAATCTCAACTTACAGTTACTTGCCTCTACCCGCCTGCCCCATCATGACTGCGCCATCGAAGGAGAAAGCATGATCGAACGACGTTTCTGGTTCGCCCTGCTTGTCGCCGCCATTCCCGGCGTGGCAAAGGCCGAGACCATCATTTTCGACCCCGACATTGGCAGCGAGCGGACCTATCACCTCGAAATTTCCATGGCTTCCGGCTTCAGCGATTCGGACGGTTTTTACGACAACCAGTTCGTTTCGGCGCTGACCCGCTTTGCGGTCACCGGACGAGACGATGATGGCGAGATCAGCATGGATGTCTTCCCGCTGTGGTTTGCCTATGACGAGGGGTCGCGGGTGACAAGCACCGCCTTCGGCGATGCGCCCGATGACCTTGCCGCGCTGATGCGCGAAGGCTTTTCCGCCACGATCGATCCGGAAAGTCACGGGCTCACGGATTTCGCCCCGCGCGGTGATGCCGAGATGCCGGAAGCCATGCTCGCCCAGATGCGCGACCAGCTCGGCCAGCCGGTCCTGCCGGTCGCAATCGAAGCCGAGAAAGGCTGGTCCACCACCACCACGCTGCCGGGCATCGCCGATGTCGAGATCACCGTCAGCGCGGTGACGCCGGATGCGGTTTTCCTCAGCTATGAGGGCGCGTCGGAAGACACGAGACTGTCCGGCGTTTCGGTGCTTGCGCGCGACGGCGGCTGGGTCGAGCGCTCGGTGATGACCTATGATACGCGCATCGATCCCGGCGCGGACGACGAGCGTTTCTCGCGTCAAACCATCGCGATGGCGAACACGGAAAGCCCCTTCCCGCTCTACACCCACGCATTCCGGGGCGAGCCTGAATGGCATGACATGCCGACCTTTCCGTTTTCAACCATCGTCATGCCGCCCGAGCCGGACATGGTGTTCACCGGCAAGCCGGGAGAGGCCGACAAGCACGGCAAGACCTACACGCTGAGCTTCACCCACGATCCCGCAACGGGCAGCAATATCGGCCGCTTCGCGCTGCACGATCTCCATCTCTTCGACGGCGACACCGAACTGCCGACCGCGTTCATCGCCACCATGCCCGTTACCGTTCCGCAGTCCAGCGATCGTTTCCGGACCGTCTCGCGAGCGCGTCCGGTCGGCATCGGCGATGTTCGCGACGAGTTGGATCGGGCAACGGAGCTCCGCGCCAAGGTCGACTGGTATCCCTCCGAGCCTTTCACCCTGACGCTGCGACCGGATGCGGACGGGAAGGCCAGCGCCACGCGCAACGGCGCCTCAGCCGAGTTCCGGCCGACCGATGACGGCTACGAACTTCTCCTGTCGGGAAAAACCTGGGATTTCTTCGGCCTTTCCTTCCCGGAAGGCAGCAACGTCCAAGGGCAGATATATGCCGCCGACAGCGGCGCGGACTGGCTGACGCCGACCGAAAGCCAGGCCCGCCGGCTGGCGCTGCCGGATTACAGCGGTCTCAAGGTGGCGCTGAAGGCTGAAACCGTGCCGGAGAAGATCGAAATCCGCGTCGAGCGCTACGCCGAAAACCCGGCCACGACCCGCACGGTCACCTTCCGCACCGAACGCGGCAAACGCCTCGATCCCGACACCGAACCCGAGACGCGGTCGCTTTATCCGGATGGCGCACCGCCGGCGCTCGATGCGCTCACGCCCGAAGGCCTCGATCTGGCCGCGCTGCGTTTCAGGCTCGCGACGACGCAAGCGAAGCACTGCGAGGCGGGGCTGGATGAGCCCGTGTCCCTTGCCGGTCACGACCTTGTCTTCGAAACGCAAGCTGACGAACGGACCGGCACGACGACGCTTCAGCTTGAAACCGATGACGGCATCCGCACCCATTTTTACGGACATGAACCGATCACCGTTGTCATCGATTGCGCGAGCGTCGTCTCATGGCGCGAGGCGACCGAGACGCTCGATCCCGAACGGCCATGGCTGATCGATCCGGAAGCGCTCGGCGCAGACAGCACCATGACGATTGGCGCATTCAACGCCCGTTTCCGGCTGGTCGATGCCGAGGGCACGGCGCTGGCGCTGGTCGCGCCGGATGGCACGCCCCTCGCCCCCGACGACACGCTCGCTTCGGCGCGCTTCGACGATGGCCATATCCGCGCCGCCGGCCGGCCCGAACGCATCCTTGAAGCGGACGCCGGTTCCGACCCGCTGGCCCGGCGCTTCGAAATCCGCTTTCCCGATCTGCCCGAACCGGGGGAGGACGCCCGATGAAAACCGCTCTCGCCCTTCTGCTCGCCCTTGCCGCGAGCGCGGCACATGCCGCCAATGTCGACGAAAATCTGGCTCCCGCCCCGGACGGCGCCTACAGCTACACGCCGCCGGAAAAGGCAAAGGACGGCGTCTATATCATCGATATCTACGATGAAGACGATGACCGTTATGCCCGCGTCTGGAGCACCGCCCCGACGCTGGATGAGGGCCGCAAGGTCGGAAAGATCGAAACCTTCTATCCCGGCTCGGGCTACCTCAAGATCCGCGTTCCGCTCAACGAGGCCGGCCGCCGCGACGGCGAGATGGTGACCTTCGACGAAGACGGCGACGTCGTGGGCCGCACGCCTTATGAGGATGGAAAGAAAAACGGTACGGAGGTCCGGTACTGGCCGGATGGCAAGGCCCTGCGCGAAACCACCTGGAAGGATGGCGTGCTCAACGGCCCTTGGCGTCTCTATTATGAGGACGGCACGCTTTCGGCCGAAAACAATCATGTCGACGGCCATATCGACGGCGTGGAACGCAAATACCACGAGAACGGCAAGCTTGCCGCCGAAATCCACTGGTCGATGAGCCGGCGCGACGGCCCCTACAGGGACTACGACAAGGACGGCAACCTTATCGAGGAAGGCCATTATGTCGATGGCGCGGCCGATGGGGTCGTCACCGAATACTGGCCCTCGGGTGCGCGCAGAGCCGAGCAGCATTATGATATGGGCAAACCGACCGGCAGCGCAAAGCGCTGGTCGGAATCCGGAGAACTCGTCGCCCAGACCGACTATGCCGGGGATGGCAGCGCGTTGAGAAACCGGAAATGGAAGGACGGAGCGCTGATCTGGCTCGAAGAACCGGTCGAGATCGAAGGCCGCGGCGAAGGACGAAAGACTGTCGAACATTACGGCAATTTCACCGAGACCGAGATCAAGGCCGAAGGCTATCTCCTCTTCACGAAGTATCTCAACGACCAGCTGCTGGACCGCACCGAACTGGTTGACGGCGAATATCGCGGGCTGTTCGTCTCGACCACCGAGATCGACCAGATCACCACCCGCGTGCACTATGTCGACGGCAAGGAGGACGGCCTTTACACCCGCGCCTGGCGCGGCCGGGAGTTGGACCGGGGCTATTACGACCATGGCAAGCGCGTCGGCGACTGGCGCCGGACGGAACACTCCAGCGACATTATCCGCGAGACCTATGACGATGACGGCAAGCTGACTGGCGCGCAGCGCACATACAGGATGAACGGCGAGTTGAAGCGGCTCGCCACCTATGAGGCGGGCGTACTGAACGGGCCCTACAAGGAACTGGATGGCGACCGGATGATTGCCGGCGGGCGCTATGTCGACGGCGAGAAGCACGGCGAATGGCTGGAACAGGTGCCCTATCGCGATGAGACGCGACAGGGCCGCTACGACCACGGCATAAAGGAAGGCCGCTGGACGACCTTTGACGGCAACGGCTACCGCATCACGGCCACAAGCTTCAGCAACGGGTTGAAGGACGGGCCGCGCTACATCCTGGCGGAAAACGGCGCGCTTGAGGAAGTGCAGATGTGGAAACACGACAGGCGCGACGGCACCACGACCTATTATGATGCCGAGGGCCCCGTCTCCCATCAGCTCTGGCGTGACGGCCGGCTGCAGGGAGACGCGACCCCCGCCCGGAATGCGCCATGAGTCCGCATCGGGCGATCCTGACCTCCTTGAGGAAATTCGCCCGCTTCGGCGGGCGGGCCTCGCGGGCGGAATACTGGTGGTTCGTGCTGGCGCTTGTGATCGGCCAGCTGGTAGCCGGCATGGCCGACGATCTTCTGTTTCCGGCCGATCCGGAACGCGGGCTTGCGGACCGTCATCCGGTCACGGTATTCTTCATCATCGTCACGCTGCTTCCCCTGCTTTCGGCCGGCGTCCGCCGCCTGCATGACGTGAACCGGCGGGGATGGTGGATTCTGTTGCCTGCCGGGCTGCCGCTTGCCCTCACCCTCATCAGCTTCGCATTGCTCCTTGGCCTCTCCAAACCGCTCGAAGAGGTCGCGACCTTCAGCAATACCGGTCCGCAGATCATTGCCGTGGTCACCGTCGCGGCGCTCTCTGGGGTCGGCTCCGCGATCTACCTCATCGTGCTGCTTGCCCGCGCGGGCGGCGGCAAGCCGAACCGTTTCGGCCCGCCGCCGGAAGCATGAAGGCGCGATCGGCGTCGATCTGCCGAAGATCATCTTTCCGGGAAGATATTTACCGATGCCCGCTTGGCCGTGGAGCAGACGTCAGTGTCCCGTTTGCCGCGCATGATCCATGACAGGGCCAGCGCGTGACACGCTGAAGCCCGCGTTTATAGGACAAACATCTTATGCCGGGCGATGCCTATCGGGCCGCCAGCATCATCTCCGCGGCTTTTTCCGCGATCATCGTCACCGGCGCATGCGTGTTTCCGGAGGGGATGGTGGGCATGATCGAGGCATCCGCGATGCGCAGATTGGCGAGGCCGCGCAGTCTGAGTTCCGGGTCGACCACGCTTGCGGGGTCGCCGCCCATGCGGGCCGTGCCGACCGGGTGGAAGATGGTGGTGCCAAGAGCGCCGGCGGCCTTCAGAAGATCCTCGTCCGATTGCACATCCGGGCCGGGTTTGATCTCGCGCGGGTTCAGCCCCACCAGACCGGCGGCGGCCATCAGACGCCGGGCGTGGCGGAGGCTGTCGACGGCGACGATCTGGTCGGCGCGCGCGGAAAGATAGCAGGGCCGGATTTCGGGTGGGCGGTCAGGCGCGGGCGCGGTGATATGGATCGTACCGCGACTTTCCGGCCGCAGATTGCAGACGGAAACCGTAACCCCCGGCTCCTTGTCGAGCGGCTGGCCGAAGGCTTCCAGCGAAAGCGGCTGGATATGATATTCGAGATTGGCTCGCTCATGCTCGGGCGAGGACCGGGTGAAGATGCCAAGCTGGCTCGGCGCCATCGACATCGGCCCGGTGCGGCGCAAGGCATATTCGAGCGCGATGCCGGCCTTGCCCGCAAGCGTCGCGAGACGGTCATTCAACGTCAGCGCCCCGGTGATGCGGAACACGGTGCGGATCTGGAGGTGGTCCTGGAGGTTCTCGCCCACGGCGGGAATATCGAGCGTCACGGGAAGACCGAGGGATTGCAGCAGGCCGCCATCGCCGATGCCGGAAAGCTCCAGAAGCTGCGGCGTGTTCACGGCGCCGGCGGAGAGCACGATCTCACCGCGGCAGGTCGCCCGTTTGACCCGGCCGTTCTGGCGATAGATCACAGCCTCCGCGCGCCCTTGCGAAAGGGCGATGCGTTGCACATGGGCTTTCGTCTCGATGCGCAGATTGCGGCGCGACCGGGCAGGGTTGAGGAAGGCCTTGCGGGCGTTCCAGCGCAACCCGCCGCGCTGGTTGACCGGAAAGTAGCCGACGCCCTCATTGTCGCCATCGTTGAAGTCGTCGGTCGCGGCAATGCCGATTTCCTCGGCCGCTGCAGCAAGGGCATCGAGCACGGGCCAGTGCAGGCGCTGTTCGCAGACGTTCAGCTCGCCGCCCTTGCCGTGGACGGCGCTTGCCGGGCCAAAGTGATTTTCGGACTTGCGAAACAGCGGCAGCACATCCTCCCAGCCCCAGCCGGTGCAGCCCGCCTGCCGCCACTGGTCGTAATCCGCCGCCTGTCCGCGCATGTAGATCATGCCGTTGATCGAGGAACAGCCGCCCAGCACCTTGCCGCGCGGATAGGCAAGCGCGCGGCCGTTCAGCCCCGGCTCCGGCGCCGTGCGATAGCACCAGTCGAGCCGTGGATTGCCCATGGCATAGAGATAACCGACCGGGATGTGGACCCAGTGGTGGTTGTCGTGCCCGCCCGCCTCAAGCAGCAGCACGCGGTTGGCCGGATTGGCGCTGAGCCGATTGGCCAGCACGCAGCCGGCAGATCCCGCTCCGACGACGATATAATCGAATTCGCCGTCGTCGACGGTCTCTGTTTCAACCATGTTCATCACTCCAGGCAACGTCGATGCCCACGGCCCTTGCGTCGATGCAGACATCAAGGACCCCGAGCCCGTTGGTTCAAGGCGAGCCCGCCAATGCCAGTCTGAATCGATCGGATTGCGCAGGCCAGTTTTTTTTGACAAAGGGCGGCAACGTCGCCTTCGGCGCGCGCGAGCACCGATTGATTGGATGAATTTGGAGCGGGTCTGCGTTTCATCGAGACGCAGACCCGCTCCAGACCTCTTGCCTTGTCATCCGGGCGGAAGACAAAGGGTATCCGGCCGAAAGACGCGCTAGTTGAGCGCTTCCATCTTGCCGCCGGTCGGAATTTCCGGCGCCGCGCCGTTTTCGACGATCACCAGGTCATAGCCGCCGTCATCCTTGATCCGCCACTGGCCGCCGGTGAGCGGCGTCTTGCAAACGTTTTTCGCCGCAAACGGCGGCACGCCCTTGCCGTTCCAGGCGATCGGGCCGACGACGCATTCCATGTCGGTGGCGGCGATCGCGTCTGCGACGAGCTCTCCGTCGGAGGGGTCTTCGGCCCGGCCCATCACATCGGCGGCGACCTCGAACAGCGAGTGCACGAAGCCGATCGGCTGGGTCCACGGACGGCCGGTCTTGGCCGTGAAATCCGCAGCAAGCTCGGCCGAGCTCTGCCCGGTCACGGAGGATGAGAACGGATGGTTCGGCGTCCACCACACTTCCGACGACAGGTTGTTGCCCGCTTCGCCGAGCGCCTCCACCGATTGCGGGAACAGAAGCGCCTTGGCGACCGTGACGGCCTTCGGCTGCATGCCCTGCTGGCGCAGCTGGTTCCAGAAGGTGGTGAAATCCGGCGGAATGAGAACGCCGGTGATGATATCGGTGTTCGCCGCCTTGAAGGCGTTGATCTGGGCCGAGAAATCATCCGAAAGGTTCTGGAAGCTGCCGGGATTGGTCAGTGCATAGCCGCGTTCGGCAAGGCCCGGCTTCAGCCCGGTCTCGGGATCGCCCCAGGCATTGCCGTCGGCATCGTTGGGAAACAGGCCGCCGACGGACTTGTCGGTCTGGAGCTGATCCCACATGGCGGTGTAGACCGCGATGACATCTTCCATGCCCCAGAAATAGTGGAAGGCGAATTCGAAAGGCTGCCAGCTTGAGGGATCACGCGGATTGGCCTGCTGGCCGATAAACCAGGGCTGCCAGGGCGCCACGGTCGAAAGCACCGGAATGCCCTCGGATTCGCACACGCCTGATACGGGATTGGTCGTTTCCGGGGTGGAGGCGACAAGCATCAGATTGACCTCGTCGCTCAGGATCAGCTCCTTTGCGACATCGGCGGCGCGGTTGGGATTGGACTGGCTGTCCTTGACAATGACCTCGAAGTTCTTGCCGACCGACGAAGCGAGAAAGGCCTCGATATTATAATTATCGCTCTCGGCAAAGCCGGCAAGCGGGCCGGTTTGCGGCGAGACATAGCCGAGCTTGATCTTCCGGCCCTGGGCGATCGCGGGCGCTGCGAGCCCGGGCGCGGCAAGCATCAGCCCGGTGGCCGCCGTGGAGCGCAGAAACTTTCGTCTGTTGATCATTTTTCCTCTCCCTTTGTGTTCCGATCCCTCTGCCCGCCGGTCACCATCCGCATCGCGAACGCCTCCGCAACGGCGGCTCGGGAAAATATGCAGCTAGAGCGCCGGGCGTCCATTCGGACGCACAAAGAACGCTCTAACCTATTGAATCTAGGCATCGTGCTTTCCGAAAATCGATTCCGATTTTCGGGCCGATGCGCTAGCGCGCCGCCCCCATGCCAAGGGGCGCTCCCGCAGCAAGATCCCGCAACAGGCTTTGCAGCATGGCCACTTCCGCATCCGATACTTCATGGCCGCGACCGGGAAAGACGTCCGCGCGCAGCCGACCTTTGCCCGCGCCGATCTCCCTGGCGGCTTCGGCAAAGGCTTTGACGGGAATCCATGGATCGGCGTCCGAGCCCGTCAGGTAGACCGGCAGATCCGGCGCCAGCCGCCGGGGCCGCTCATCCGTCTCCGCGCCCACCCGGCAACCGGTGAAGGCCGCGAGCGCCTGCGGGGCGGCAAGCCCCGCAAAGACATATTCCAGAGCAAGACAGGCCCCTTGCGAAAACCCGGCGAGCAGCAAGGGCAGCGCGCCGAACGCAGCGCGCGCGCCCGCCACATCGGCGGCAAGCTGCTCCAGAGCGGCCGCAAGCGCAGACCGCGTCCCGTCGGTCAGGGGATCGATCGCCCTCGCATCATACCACGAGCCTGCTTCGGCCCGCGGCAGCACGAAGGCGACCTCCGGCGCTTCAAGGCGGTCCAGGACATGTGCCTTCATTTCCTCGGGCGATTGCCCCCGGCCATGCACAAACACACAGATCGCCCTGGCCTGTTTTTCCGCCGGCAGATGAAGCGCACCCGAAGCCATCAAACGAACTCGGCCTCTTCAAGCCCGGCGCGCAGCTCATCCTCGCGGTCCTTGAACCATGGCGGGAACACAAGCGTCTTGCCGATCTGGCCGGGAGGCTCGTCGCGGGCCCAGCCTTGCGGCGTCGTCCAGGCCAGTTCGAACAGCGCCCCGCCCGGCGAACGGACATAGCAGGACTTGAAGTAATTGCGGTCCTTCTGCTCGGAAATGTCGGTGAAGCCGAGACCCTCGATATGGGCGCGCAATTTCAGCTGGTTTTCCTCATCGCCGGTGTTCAGCGCCAGATGATGGATCGTGCCGCCCGACAGCGTCCAGGTGCCCTGCGGGCTTTCCCGGTCGGTGATGACCTCGACGCGCTGAATGATGCCATTCGCATCGGGCACGCGGTAGACCGTGCCTTCATCCGTGTCCGCCTCCTTGGTCAAAGGCAGGGCGACGGTCATGAAATCATCCATCGAACTGCGGTCGAAGCAGGCGATCAGGGCGCCGTAAATGCCCTTGATGCCGTGCTCGGCGCTCACGCCCTGCGCCTCGTTGGCGATCGGCGTGCGGTCGTCGCTGTCGCTCTCCACCAGCTCATGCGGAATGCCGCAGGGATGGGCGAAGACGACGCGATCGGCGCCGAAACGGGTGATCTTCTCGGCTTTGATGCCGCGCTCGTTCAGCCGGTCCACCCAGAAGTTCGCGGCGCCCTTCGGGATTGCCTGCATGATGGTGCGCGACTGGTTGGTGCCGCGGCGGCCATAGACGCCCGGCTTGCGGAACGGGAAAGTCGTGATGATGGTCGAGGCATCGCCGTCGGGCGAGCCGTAATAGAGGTGATAAACCGGAATCACGCCGTCAAACAGCACTGTGCGCTTGACCGAATGAAGCCCCAGCGTCTTGGTGTAAAAATCGAAATCCTCCTGCGCACCATCCGTCGAAAGCGTCAGATGATGATAGCCGCTGATTTGCGCCACGATATGATCCTCCCATAAAAATCAAACTGTTCGACCCGCACGAAGCGCATGACCATGCCCTTGTGCGCGCCCCTTCCGGCGACACCCACGCATGAACATGGGTGGTCCGGCGAAGACGTTATCGGCCTGAAAACGCAGTGCCGCCGAAACTCCTCATCCGCCTGCAACAGCGCTCCGCTCCCGAATGCCGACGCGAAAAATTCGAGCTGTTGCCTCCCAAGCGTCCCATGAAACACGGGCTTCAGGTGCGGCATGTTCGGTTCCCGCGCGTCATCGGCTATTGCGCCAATAACCGAATGCTCCTCGCGCATCATACTAGCGCATGGCGGAAGCGCTGATTATGCGATGTTGGGCGGCTTGCATGACTTTCTGTTATGAAGTTTCGCCGGTCCGGTTTCGGGCCGTCTTGCATTCGAGACCGGGCGGCGCGTTGCGCGCCGCCCGCCGGTTTTCTGATGCCCTACCGGGCCAGAATGTGTTTCAGCGCGCGCTGCAGTTCGGCTTCCGGATCATCGGCGCGCGATGTCGCGCGCCAGCAGACATGGTGGTCCGGTCGGACCAGAAGGCATCCGCTGTCGCAAATCTCCGCCAGTCTCGCCCACTCGCCACTGTGGTCGACATATTCCCGTCGCGGCCCGATCACATGCGTAACGATCTCGATGCCGAGCGTATCCGCCACCCGGACCGCCGCCTCGACCCAGGCCTCGCCGCCCAGTCCGGTCAAAAGGGTAAACCTGCCATGGCCGCACAGATCCAGCGTCGAGACCTCGGCTCCGTTGTCATGACGGTATAGCCACACATGCGGCAGGCGCGCCCCCGGCCAGGTCGTCGGCTGGTAATGGAGATCGGCATCCAGCTGGAAAGCCGGCTCGATCTGTCCATCCGTTACCACGGCGTCAGAACTGTAGCGCTGGTTCATCTCGACCCCGTGCGCGTCGAACTCGTATTTCTTGAAGGCGATCGCCTTGCGGATTGCCTCGCGCTGGGCCTCGGCCTCGGGAGTGCCGTCGGTGCGCGCCTCGAGGTTCTTCTGCATCTGCTCGGGGTCCACCCCTTCGGCCATGCCGAGGGCTGCGAAGATCGGGCCGGTTTCGGCGATCGACTGGTTTGCCCGGGTGACGATCTGCTTGGCGACGGGCGCCCGCTCGGCGTCGTAGCTGTCGAGCAGATGCTCGCCCGCCTGCCCCTTCAGAACCATCGCCAGTTTCCAGGCGAGGTTGAAGGCATCCTGGATCGAGGTGTTGGACCCAAGTCCGTTCGAGGGCGGGTGGCGGTGAATTGCGTCGCCCATGCAGAACACGCGCCCGCTCGCCGTTTTCGTGGCGTAGAAGTTGTTCACCGTCCACGTGTTGGCCGAGAGGAGCTCGATCTCAAGATCCGGATCGCCGATCAGCTGCCGGGCAACGCCGGTGGCGAACTCCGGCGTAACCTCGGGCTCGGGACCGTTGATGTCGTAACCCCAGACGATCAGCCATTCGTTCCATGGCCGCACCATGCGGACCAGACCCATGCCGATGCCGCCGACATCGGCGCCCGGCTGCATCACCCAGTAAAGCACGGACGGGCGATGGGCGACATATTTCGTCAGATCGGCCTTGAACAGGATGTTCATCGAGCCGCCGACGCCCATCCTGCCCTCGAAGGGCAGGTTTTCATGCTCCGCGACCAGGGACTTGCCGCCATCCGCGCCGATCAGATATTTCGAGCGGATGGTGAATTCCTTTTGCGTCAGCCGGTCCAGACAGGTTGTGGTGACGCCGTCGGCGTCCTGCTGGTGGCGCAGGTATTCCGTCGACATCCGCGCCTGGGTTCCGCGCGCGCATGCGGTTTTGAACAGCAGCGGTTCCATGAAGGTCTGCGGCAGGTCGTTCATCTTCGTGGGCGAAGACATGAGATGCTCGGCCTTGGAGAGCGGGTGATTGCCCCAGGCCTTCATCCGGCCGATTTCCTCGCCGGCAAGGCTTTCGCAGAAGATATTCTCACCCATCAAGGCCTGGTGGGTGGCGAACAGATAGGCTTCGTCCTCGACCTCGCGACCGAGGTCGCGCAGCACCTCCATGGCGCGCTGATTGGTGATATGCGCGCGCGGCGTGTTGGCAAGCCAGCGATAGCGGTTCACCGCCATGTTTTCGATGCCGTAGGTCGAAAGCAAGGCGGCGGTGGCCGAGCCCGCAGGGCCGGTGCCAATGATCAATACATCGGTGGTGATGTCTGGCATAAGGTCTCCTCCCAAGAACAGAACAAGGCGGACAATGCCGCCGAAATATTAAAAGGCCGGCATGTCCCCGCTCCAGGCCGCCTGCAGCAGTGCCCGGATCGCGTCCCGTTCAACAGGACGCGGGTTCCAGTAGGCATTGGCGACAGCCAGTTCCGCCGCCTTGTCGAGATCGGCCTCGCTCATCCCCAGATCGCGCAGGGCCAGAGGGGCGCCGATCTCCCTGGCAAAGCGATAAAGTCCCCTGCCCGGATTGTCGTCGCCGAAAAGCTCTGCCGCCGGCGCCAGCAGTTCTGGCACGGCGACAGCATTATAGGCCAGGGCATGCGGCAGGATGATCGCATGCGTCTCCGCGTGGGGCAGGTTGAAGCTTCCGCCCAGCGTGTGGCAGAGCTTGTGATGCAGCGCCATGCCCACCTGTCCCAGCACCGTGCCGCAAAGCCATGCCCCGTAGAGGGTTTCCCCGCGCGAAGCCACATCGGTCGGTGCGGCCAGAACGTTCGGCAGACTGTCGCGGAAGGCGCGCAATCCCTCGACGGCCATCAGCGAGGAAAGGGGGGAGCGGTCACGCGCGTAGAGCCCTTCGGCAGCGTGCGCCATTGCGTTGAGCGCGGAGGTGACCGTCATCTCGACCGGCAGGGTCGTGACCAGTTCCGCGTCGTAAAGAATGGTGCCGGGCTGCACCTTCGCATTGGTCTGGGTGGTCTTCAGGCCATTTTCTGTCTGGCCGAGAATGGGCGTCGCCTCCGATCCGGCATAGGTGGTCGGCACGACGATCTGGGGCAGGCCGGTTCTGAGAGCGATCGCCTTGCCGAGCCCGATCGTTGAGCCGCCGCCGACGGAAACGAGCATATCCGCGCCCAGCTCCGCGGCGCGGCTGGCCGCCTCATCCGAGACGTCGACCGGCGTGTGCATCGTCGCATTGGTATAGGCGCCGGCGGCGCGCGCTCCGCAGTATTCGGCAAAGGCATCGGCCAGGTCCGCCTGCTGGGGCGTCGTCAGGATTAATGCGCGGCGCGCGCCCAGCGTCTCCAGCTCCTCGGCGAGGCATTTGCGCACGCCGGCGCCGAAACGAACGCGCACGGCCGCGCTGCGCGCGGTGAATTGCTCGCGAAAAAAAGACAAAGGCTCCTCCCTCCTGTGAAGACTGGAAATCACCATAGCCTAATCAAACGGAGATATTGATCGGATGATCGGAATATTATATTGCATTTGGTTATGAAAATAGACAGTGAGCATCTCGAAATCTTGGCGGCGATCGTCGAAAAGGGCGGCTTGACCGAAGGCGCGGATGAGCTCGGCAAGTCGCAGCCTTCGGTCTCGCGCAGCATGGCCCTGCTCGAGAAGAGGATCGGAATGCCGCTGTTCGAGCCCGGGCGCAGGCCATTGCGCGCCACCGAACTGGGCGCCAGTCTCGCGCGGCTGGGCAGCCGCATCCGCAGCGCCAACCAGGAAGCCAGCCTTCTGGTCCGGCGCTTCCGCCAGGGTCTGGCCGGCAGGCTGCGCGTCGGCGGATCGCCGATCTTCACCGACGGCGTCGTGGCGGTCATGATCGCCGAATTTCAGTCGCGTCATTCGGATGTGTATATCGACCAGTCCTACGGTTACCTGGACAGCCTTTCCGTCGGATTGCGCAATGGCGGTCTCGATATCGCCATTCTGCCGCTTCATCCGCGGCAGGTGCCTGCGGATATGGATTTTTTGCCGCTGCTTTCGGGCAGGAACGTGGTCGCCTGCCGCGCCGACCATCCCCTGACGCGGGTCAAGGGCATCACGCTTGACGCCGTCGCCCGCTATCCTTGGATCGCGCCGCCCGCCAACAGCCCGCTTTACCGCGATCTCGAACGGGCGCTGAAATCGATCGGGCAAAAGGATTTCATGATCAATTTCTCCGGCGGAACGCTCGCCTCGATCCAGTCGCTGCTGATGGGATCGGACTCCCTGACCATTCTGCCCTATTCCGTGGTTTTCCAAAACCGCCGCACCATCCCTCTGGCCGTGCTGCCGTTGAAAATCGACCATCCCGACCGCCAGCTCGGCGTTCTGACCATGATCGAAAGACAGAGACCGCCCGCAGCCCGGCAGTTCATCGAATTCCTGCATATCGAGGCCCAGCGCCTGCAGGCCAGTATGGATCATGAGGAACAGGTGACCCACCGGCGGCGCTGAAGCGCAAAGGTCATTTCAGCGCGACATAGGTCTCCGGGTCCAGCATGGAGATGCGCACCGCCACAGGCTGGCCCGTGGCATTGCCGACCTTTTCGCGAAGCTTTCCGGCAATTTCGGCGACCTTCTCCCGGGTCCGGTCCGGCCGCGCCAACAGATTGAGCTCGACGCTGACCTGCGGCTGATCGGACAGGCCAAGAACCGGAAGCATGGCCAGATGACAGGCGGCATTGTCGACCGAGAGCAGTGAACACAGCGCTATCCGCAGATCAGGCAGCAACGCGACCAGGTTCTCCTGTGCCGCGTTGTAGAGCGCCTCGTCGACGAATATTTTGACGTTGGGCATTCAGACCTCACAATGATACGAGGACGAAGTCGAACGGAGAGCGCCATTGCGTGGTGCTGCCTTCAACCCTCTCATACGGCGCAATCAGCGATTTCTTGACGCCGAACACCGCGTCGGATTCCAGATATTCGTCACCGCCGACAAAGGTGTGTGTCACCAGTTTCTGATAGCCCGGCGCGGTGACGAGATAGTGCATATGCGCGGGGCGGTAGGGGTGGCGGCCGAGATGGCCGAGCATCTGTCCCACCGGCCCGTCGTCAGGGATCGGATAGCTGACCGGCTTGATGCCGACGAAGCTGTAGCGGCCGTCCGCCCCGGTGATGAACCGTCCGCGATTGTTCCATTTCGGCTGAATGCCCGGCTGCTGAACGTCATAATAGCCCTCGGCATTGTCCGACCAGACGTCCACCGTCGCGCCTTCGATCGGATGGCCGTCGCGGTCCAGCACCCGGCCCTCGAACAGGCAGCTTTCACCCTTGCCGTCCAGGGAGATATTGTCGCCCATCTGCCGGATCGGCGCCCCGTCGACATGGAACGGCCCGAAAACGGTGTTCTCGGTCGCGCCTTCGGGACGCCGGTTGTTGATCGCGTCGACCAGCATGGAAACGCCCAGAACGTCCGACAGCAGAATGAATTCCTGCCGCTCCTGCGAGCACATCTGGCCGGTTTTGGTCAGAAAGGCGATCGCATACTCCCACTCGTCCTGCGTCAGCTGGATTTCCTTGGCAAAGTCATGAATGTGGCGAACGAGACATGTCATGACTTCGGCAAGACGCGGGTCGGTTTCAGGCCCCATGCGGGCGTTGACCGTGTCGGCTGACGTCGTTTCGTTGAAATAGCTCATGCGTTGCTCCTCCTCGGGCGCATCAGGTTGTTGTGCGTTTATCGGGACCGGGTCCTGGCGGGATGTGTTCAAGCGGCAGCAGGTCGAAACCGGTCCGTTGAATCAGGCCGCCCCACAATCCCCTCTTTTCGAACAGCATGATCGCGATGCCGATCACGCCCAGAACGATCAGATAGACCGTGCCGTAGTCGGAAAGCAGCCTTTGCAGCCCGTAAAAGACCAGCACGCCGACGATCGGGCCAGGCAAGGTGCCGATACCGCCAATGACGACAATGAAAATGACGAAGGCCGTCCAGTCGATCACGGAAAACGCGGCGTCGGGCGCAATGCGTCCGGTCTGTATGAAGATCAGCGCGCCGCAAAGTCCGGTGCCAAACGCGGTCAACAGGAAGACCAGCGCCTTGAGGCGCACGGCATCGACGCCGACGGAACGGGCCGCGACGGGATTGTCGCGCATGGCCTGCAGGCCGAGCCCCATGCGCGAGCGCAGGAACAGCCAGCTGGCGACCAGCATCACCACGACCAGTCCCAGCGCCAGCCAGTAGGTCAGCACATCGACGGCCGCCGCACCCGAAATGTCGAGAACATCGCGCAGGAGCTGAACGCCGGGCATATCGCGCGCGGCCCCGCGCGGCAGCGCGGTGCCCGTGCCGCCGCCAAGCGCGCGCCACTGGCCGATGGAAAGCCGGCCGATTTCGGCAACCGCCCATGTCGCGATGGCGAAATAGGCGCCGTTCAGACGAAACGTGAAGAAGGCGACCGGGACCGACAGCGCCATGGCGACCACGCCGCCGATCACCGCGCCGGTCAGGGGATCAATCCCCCACAGAATAACGGCTGCGAACATCGAATAGGCGCCGACGCCGACGAAAAGCTGCTGGCCGACGGAGACGAGGCCGGCAAAGCCGGCAAGCATGTTCCAGTTCAATGCCAGGACCAGCAGGCACAACACCATGAACAGGTCCTGCACCAGCGCGCGCAGGCCGAACAGCGGGATGATCGCCATGATGGCGACGAGGATGGCAACGAAGAGGAGTTCCAGGGGTTTTCTCATGGCCGGTCCTCAATCATAGGCGCGCGGAAACAGCCCGCGCGGCCGCAACAGCAGCACGACAACAAAGGCGACATGGCCCGCCAGGATCTGCCATTGCGGGTTCAGCGCCGCGCCGAAGGCCTGCGCAACGCCGATGACCAGCCCGCCGATCAGCGTGCCCCACAGGCTCCCGAGCCCGCCGATGATAACCGCCTCGAAGGCATAGAGAAGGCGGGCGGGACCGATGGACGGATCGAAATTGGCGCGCGCGCCCAGATACAGCGCGGCGATGGTGGCGACGACCATGGCAATGCCCGTCGCCACCGCGAAAATGCGACTTGGCCGGATTCCCATAAGCTGAACCGTCACCGGATCATCGGACGTGGCCCGGAACGCCCTGCCAAGCGCCGTCCGGTAGAAGATCCGGTTCAGGCAGAGGATCACCAGTATGGCCGAGGCGAAGGTGATCAGTGGCATGATGCCGACATTGACCGACCCGAAAGACAGCGACTGCGCCTCGATGGGACCGACCGGCAATTTGCGGCTGTCGGCGGTAAACTGCTGCAGCAACGCGTTCTGGATGACGACGGACAGCCCGAAGGTGACCAGCAGCGGCGGCAGGATGTCCTCGCCCAGCACGCGGTTCAAAAGCACGGTCTGCAGCACATAGCCGAGGACGAACATGATGGGCATGGCAATCAGCGCGGCGATGAACGGGTTCAGCCCCATGGCCGTGCCGATGCCGAGGATCAGATAGGCGGCCAGCACGATCAGATCGCCATGGGCCAGATTGACCAGGCGCATAATGCCGAAGACGAGGCTGAGCCCCGCGGCGAACAGGGCGTACAATCCGCCGAGCAGCAAGCCCTGAATGAGTGTTTCAAGCCATATCATGCGTGACTGATCCCGAAATAGGCGTCGTGGATGGCATCGCGCGAGAGTTCGCAAGGGGGGCCCGACAGCGTGATGCGGCCTTCCATCATGCAATGGACGCCATCGGCGATCTTTAGCGCCTGGCCGATGTCCTGCTCGACCACGATGATCGCGGTTCCGCTCTCGCGGATCGTCGGGAAGGCGGCGTAGATCTCGCGGATGACGACGGGCGCAAGGCCCAGGCTGAGTTCGTCGCACAGGAGCACGGACGGGTTCGACATCAGCGCCCGTCCGATCGCGACCATTTGCTGCTGACCGCCGGATAATGCGGTGGCGGGCTGGCCGCGGCGCTCAGCCAGGACCGGGAAGAGTTCGAAAACGCGCGAAAGGTTCCAGAAGGCATTGCCCTTGCGGACATGGGCGCCGATCAGAAGGTTCTCCTCGACGGTGAGACTGGGGAAAAGTCGCCGTCCCTCCGGCACCATGCTGATGCCGGCGCGCAGAATGTCGGGCGCGGTGAGCCGGTCGATGCGTGCGCCGTTCAGGGTGGCCGTGCCCGCCGTCACCCGGGCGATGCCGGTGATGGCGCGCATCAGCGTGGTCTTGCCGGCGCCATTTGCCCCGATGATCGCCAGCGTCTCGCCCTCATTCAGCGTCAGGTCAATGCCGAACAGGGCCTGGAAGTCGCCGTAATGGGCGGTCAGATCGCGAATGTCCAGAAGCGCGCTCATGCCTCGATCCCCAGATAGACTTCGCGCACCTCGGGCGCGGCCATCACCTCTTCCGGATCGCCGATCATCAGCATGCGACCGAAGTTCAGGACCATCAGCCGCGACACCACCGCGTTCAATGCATGCAGGACATGCTCGATCCAGAGAATGGCGGTGCCCTCGGCGTGGATTGCGCGGATCGTGGTCACCAGTTCCGCGCACTCCCCATCGGTCAGCCCGCCGGCGATCTCGTCCAGCAGGATAACGCGCGGCCGGGTGGCGAGCGCGCGCGCCAGTTCCAGCCGTTTGCGGCTCAGCAGCGGCAGGGCGCCGGCCTTGTGGAGGGCCAGTTGCTCCAGCCCAGTCCGCGCCAGAATCGACATGCACAATCCCGGCGCCTCGGATGCGCCCACGGCTCCGCCGAAGCGCGCGGCCACGAGAAGGTTCTCATAGACCGACAGATGGTCGAAAGGCTGCGGGATCTGGAACGACCGGCCGATTCCGCTGATGCAGCGCTGCATCGGGCTCTCCCGGGTGACATCGCGGTCACCCAGCATCACCTGCCCGCCGTCCGGCCGCAGATTGCCGGTGATGAGGTTGAAAAGCGTGGACTTCCCCGCGCCGTTCGGGCCAATGATGCCCAGCGCCTCGCCTTCGGCAAGCGCGAAACTGACGTCGTCGGCGACCTTCAGCGCGCCGAAGCTTTTGGACATTCCCTTTACGGAAAGGATTGCCATGATCCTCTTCCCCTCCATTCACCAGCCTCGTTCCGCGCTTCTGCTGCAGTTGCCCGGGCTGGTTTCCTCCTCGCGCCACCTTAGACCTGTCTTTCCGGCGGCATGATCGGATAGTTGCGCAAAAATATCGCTTCGAGTTATAAACCGCCCCTCCGACAGCCCCGGTCCGCGGTTGCGCTATATTCCGGCGACATCGCCGCGTGCTTCAGCGGAAAACGTCGCGATATTCCTCGTCCAGCAGAGCGAGACTGGCCACGCCGCTGCTGTCCTCGCGCAGCCGGTGCCAGCGGCGATCCAGGTAGACGAGCGACTCGCGTTCGGGCGCGGCGAGATCGGCGGTCGCCCCTTCGATCAGTTCCGCGGCTACCAGCGTTGCGCCCTCGACTGCAAGCGTTCCGCTGATGCGCGCCCTGAACCATGTCGAAACATTGGTGTAATGCGGCTCGCCGGTCGGAAGCCGCGTCCAGGCGATGCCTGGACCGAAGCGGTCGGCGCCGGGTGTGGCCCCCAGCCGGGCCAGTTCCAGATCTGGATAGCGCAACATATGGACAACCACGGTTTCCGCCTGCAACACCGTTGCCGTGGACCGCGATCGCGCCGAAAGCGAAAAGGCGATGGTCGGCGGCGACGCGCTGACGGAAATCAGCGAAGACACGGTCATCGCCACCGGCTGATCGCCGGGATCGGCGGTAATCACCGCAACGCCCGCGGGATGACAACGAAAAGCCTCGCGAAAGGCTTCGGCAACGGTATGGTGTTCAGGCATCAAACATAGCTCCGGCAGTCTGTTCGGGCGGGGGCGCAATATTCTGCGCCCCCTCCGGTTATTACTTCTCGATCAGATCGTAGAATTGCCAGGTCCGATCGGACCAAAGCCCGCCGATATCTCGGCCGGCAGACGTCACAAGCGACGGCGCGATGGTGAAGTGATTTGCCGCCACCATCATGTCGCGAAGAGTGCGCTGGATCACGCCGGCCCTGAGCCCAGCCCCGCCGGATGCGCGATAGGCGAAATTGCAGACATCGACGCCGACCTCGTGGATCTGGGCCTTGGCCAGATGAACGAGGCTGATCTGGCGGGTTGTCATCATCTTGCCCGCCTCGGCGCTGGCCTCGATATCGCCCCAGACTTCCATGACGAAGGCGCGCGCGGCGCGATAATTGGCTTCCGCGCGGCCATAATCGTACCAGAACTTTTCGCTTTCCCCGAGCATGCCGGCCCGGCCGGACTTGCTGCGGGCGAATTTGGCGATCTCGTCCAGCATGCGCCGGCCCGTGCCCATGGCCCAGCCGGTG
This sequence comes from Martelella sp. AD-3, assembly GCF_001578105.1. Lineage (GTDB taxonomy): Bacteria > Pseudomonadota > Alphaproteobacteria > Rhizobiales > Rhizobiaceae > Martelella. The sequence continues at coordinate 161,862 of NZ_CP014276.1, forward strand.
TGACCGATCGATGCAAGACCGACAATGCCGAGGCTGAACAATTCCTTCAGACGCTGCGGCGGCGCCGACAGGATCGGAAACACCAGATCATCGGGGATGAAGACATCCTTGGCGGAGTAATCGATCGAGCCGGTACCCTTGAGGCCGAGCACATCCCAGTTGCCAAGCTGTTCATGCTCGCCGATCGGCGCATGGGCGCACATGACCATGACATTGCCGTCGGCATCCTTGGCCGGCTTGCCGTTGCCGTCATCGATGAAGCAGGCCGAATGCGACCAGGTTGCGTGGCTGAAGCCCGATCCGTAGCTCCATTTCCCGGTCAGCGTGTAGCCGCCATCGACCTTCTTGAGCATGCCAAGCGGCGCGCCCTGCCCCGAGAAGCGGTTGTCACTGCCGGGCTCGAACAGGCGTTCGACCGCACTGTCGGGCAGGAACGCCGCCGACATCGCGCCGATGCAGCAATGCACCATCGACACCCAGCCGGCCGAGCCGGACCACCAGGTCACCGCCTCGATCAGTTGCAGAACCTCGGTCGGGCGCATCTGCGCGCCGCCGAGCTCTTCCGTTGCCATCAGATGCGAGAAACGCAGCGGCTTCAGCGCCTCGAAGCTTTCCTTCGTCAGTTCGCCCGCTTCCTCGTCCGCCGGCGCATTGGCTTCGAGCGTCGGGCCGATGTCCGCGATCTTTTTCAGGATGTCGCGATAATCGACGCTGTCGCCCCAGTATCCGGGCTTCACATGTTTGTTCATGTCATCTCCTCCTACAATGTTGGTCCGGCGAGAAAGTCGCCGATCTTTGTCACGCTATCGGGCTGCTCCTGCAGCAGCAGGTGGCCGGCCCCTTCGATCAACAGCGCCTGGCCGTCCGGCAATTGCTCCACCCACAAGGGCAGCTGGCTTGCCGGCAGAAGCCTGTCCTCCTTGCCCCAGACCACCAGCGCCGGATTGGAGATCCGGGCAAGCATGCGGCGCAGATTGGGGTGACCCATGCCGAAAGGCGCGCAGATCCGCCCGACGGTTTCTCCCTCGCGGGCGCGATCGGCGCCGAACTTTTCGGCGAATGCGGGATCGGAACCATCGGGGAAATAGCGCAGCGCCACCTTGGGGTCATGCGCCAGAAAGCCGGGAAGGTCCTGCGGCGCGATCGATCCGAGATCGGTCGCGGGATGGTCGGGATCGTTGAGTCCCGCCGGCGCGAGCAGCACGACGCGGTCGAACCGGTCGCCGGCAACGGCGGCGAGTTCCGTGGCGAGCCAGCCGCCCATCGAGAAGCCGATCAGATGCGGCTTTTCCGGAAGGTCCATCGCGTCGAGCAGGTTCAGATAATGGATGATGATATCCATCGCCCCCGAAACATGGGGCGCATCGCCCGAATAGCCCATGCCGGGATGGCTCGGGCAATAGACCCGGAAACGATCGGAAAACCCCGCGGCGAAATCGAAACCTTCCAGCGTCGCCGCGCCATGCAGGAACAGCACCGGCTTGCCCTTTCCGATGGCCTTCACCACCGTGTGAACGCCGCCGATCTCGTATTCTGATGTCTCAAACTGAACAGTCATATCCTCTCCTTCAGGCAAGTTCGGGCTGGATCAGCACCTTGCATTGGGTGGTGCGCCGGCGCAGGCCTTCGAAGACCTGCGGCACGGGCGAAAGGCCGATGCGGTCGGTGATGATCGCCTGCGGCGCGACCACGGCCCCTTTCACAAGCGCGTCGAGCGCCACGCCGAATTCATTTCTCTGATGGAAAAAGACCGAAAAGATCAGGTCGATCTCCTTGGACAAGGCCACGAACGGGTCCCATTCATCGCCGCCGATGCAAAGACCGACGCCGATCACCTTGCCCTGCAGCCGAACAGCTTCGACGGCCGCTTGCAGAAGGCCGGGCTTGCCGACGCATTCGAAGACGATGTCGGGCGGGCCGCCGCACTGATCGCTCAGGTTTTCGGAAAGACCCGCGCCGGAGAGGGCAAAGCCCGTCGCCCCCAGAGCGCGGGCGCGTTCAGCCTGATGATCGTAGAGATCGGCCATCACCACCCTGGAAGCGCCCAGTCGCCGCGCCCAGAAGGCGACCAGCAGACCGATCGGCCCGGCGCCGAGAATGGCGACGCGATCGCCCGGCTTCATGCCGGAGCGGACGATGCAGTGCAGCGCCACCGAAAGCGGTTCGGCGAGCGCGGCGTCGCTTGCCGTAACGCCCTCGGGAAGTATGCGGCACTGGCGGGCGGCGACGCAGACATAGTCCGCATAGCCGCCGCCGATCAGCGTCATCTCCGGGCAGCGCGCGGGATCGCCGGCAAGACAACGCGCGCAGTGTCCGCAGCCGCGCATCGGCACGACGGCAACCAGGTCGCCCGGCTTCAGCGTATCGACGCCGCCGCCGGTCGCCACGACCTCGCCCGCGATTTCATGGCCAAGCACGAAACCGCCGGCAATGCCGAAGGGCGCGGGATCCTCGGTGATGTGCAGGTCGCTGCCGCAGATGCCGCAGGCGGCGACCTTCAGCACGACCTCGTCGGGCGCCGGCGTCGGATCAGGCATGTCGCCGACGCGCAGCGGTTGACCGACAGTGTCGAAGATGACCGCCTTCATGGGCTCTCCTCCTTCTCGACAATCAGATGGCGCCGGATGGGGAACCACGGGGCGTCCCAGCGTTTGGAGATCATCCCCCAGATGCCGGTGCGCGCGTAGAGCGCGACCAGCACCGTCATCAAGCCCAGGACGATGAAGTAGCTTGCGCCGTATTCGCCGAAATAGCGATCCGCGATAAAATAGATCAGCGCGCCGATGAGAACGCCTTCGATCGTGCCGATCCCGCCGATCATCACGATGAAGATCGCGACATTGGACCACATCGGGTCAAAGGCCGAGGCGGGATTGATGCGCAACTGCGCCATGAAGTAGACCGAGCCGGCGAAGCCGCATCCCACGGCCGCCGCGACATAGATCATGAAGCGCAGGCGGCGGACATTGACGCCCTGGCTCGCCGCCGCCACGGGGTTGTCCCGCATGGCGATCAGCGCGAGGCCGAAGCGCGAGCGCAGGAACCAGTAGCCGCCGCCGATGGCGACGAGGATCATCAGCGCGCAGAGAAGCGACATGGCGATGTTGCGCTCGAAGGTGGAATAATCCCGCATCACGCCCAGGGACATGCCGGCTCCGGCATTGACCCATCCAAGATTGGACGCCACCAGCCGGAACACCTCGGCCACAACCCATGTGCCGATGGCGAAATAGGGACCGTCCAGCCGGTGCAGCAGCATATAGCAGGGAACGGCGAGCACCGCAGGCGCCAGCAGCGACAGGAAGATGGCGAGGAACGGGTTGATGCCGAAGGTTTGGGCCATGACGAACAGCGCATAGCCGGCCGCGCCCATGAACGCCTGCTGGCCGACCGAGACCAGTCCGGCATAGCCGGCGAGCAGGTTCCACATCTGCGCCGCCAGAATGTAGCAGCACAATTCGAGCACCATGCGGATCGTGCCGGTCTTGGCCCACCACGGCATGGCCGCGAGCGCCACCAGGGCGAACACGAACAGGCTCAGCGCAATGATCCCGGAGAGGGTCTGACGCCGGACCTTGATGCTGATCTGCGCTGCATCCGCGCTGGGTGCGATGGAATGAGAAGTCATGGTTCACGCTCTCCCGAACAGGCCCTGAGGGCGCACGGCTAGAATCAGCAGGAAAACAAGATGGCCGGCCAGGACGCCGAAGCCGGGGTCGATGCGAAAACCGACAGCCTGGGCGATGCCCAGCACCATCGAACCGGCGAACGCACCCCATACCGAGCCCATGCCGCCGATGATCACGGCCTCGAAGGCGTAGATCAGCTGCGCCCCGCCATCGGCAGGCGCCACGGTCGAGCGCAGCGACTGAAACACGGCGGCAAAGCCGAGAATGCCGACCGCAATCGCCGTCGCCGCGGCATAGACGGTGCGCGGATTGATGCCGGTCATGGCCGCAGCCTCGACATCGGCCGAGGCGGCGCGCAGCGCCCTGCCGAAGCGCATGCGTTTCAGCATCAGGTCGAGCCCCAGCGTCAGGCCGGTCGCGACCAGCAGGACGAGCATCGGCAGGAGGCCGATATAGATACCGCCGATCTGGATCGACTGGCTTTCGATCCCGCCGCCCGGCAGCGAGCGGCTGTTGGCCGACCAGATCTGCAGCATCAGGTTCTGCAGCGCCAGCGACAGGCCGAAGGTCGCGATCAGCGACGGCAGCGGGTCCTCGCCCACCACCCGGTTCAGCACCGCGCGCTGGAGAAGCCAGCCCATCGCCACAGCCAGCGGCACCAGCGCCGCCATCACCGTGAACGGACCAAGCCCGAAGGCCGAGGCCAGCGAGATGCCGATCAAGGAGAGCAGGATCACCAGATCGCCATGGCTGACATTCACGATCCGCATGACCCCGAACATCAAGGCCATTCCCAGCGCATATTGCGCATACATCCCGCCCAGCAGGATGCCCTGTACAAGTGCGTCAAACCACTGCATGGCCACCCCCGAAATAGGCTTCGCTGATCTGTTCGCGCGTGACGTCGTCGGAGCGTCCGCTCAGCGTCACGCGCCCTTCAAGCATGCAATAGAGCCGGTCGGAGGCGCTCTTCGCCAGACCGACATCCTGCTCGACCACGACGATCGACGTCCCCTGCGCCCTGATTTCGGGCAGGACGGCATAGATCTCGCGGATGACCTTGGGCGCAAGGCCGAGACTGATCTCGTCGCACAGCAGCAAACGCGGCTGGCACAGCAATGCGCGTCCGATCGCAACCATCTGCTGCTGGCCGCCGGAGAGGTTCTGAACCGGCACGCGCGCCTTCTCCTTGAGAATGGGAAAGAGCTGATGCACCCTGTCCAGCGTCCAGTCGCCCTTGCTGCCATGACGGCTCGTCTGATCGATCGCCACGCGCAGATTGTCCGTGACGGACATGCCGGTGAACAGCCGCCGCCCCTCGGGAACGACCGCCATGCCCTTCTTCACCATCTGGTCCGTCGGCGTTCCGCCAATGGGCCGGCCTTCGAAGCGGACCATCTCCGGCTTTACCGGCAGCAACCCCAGAACGGCCCGCAGGAAGGTGGATTTTCCGGCGCCGTTCGCGCCGATCAGCGCGATGACCTCGCCTTCGTCGACTTCAACATCGACGTCATACAGCGCCTGGAAATCACCGTATCTGGCGACCAGACCATGTGTTGACAACAATTCCGTCATGCCTCGACCCCCATGTAAACCCGCATGACATCGGGGTTCGAAATGACGGTCCTGGGGTCGCCTTCCGCGATCTTCTCGCCGAAGTTCAGCACCAGAAGCCGGTCCGCCACCGCCATCAGCGCATGCAGAACATGCTCGATCCAGATGATGGTGACGCCGCGATCGCGGATCTGCGATATCAGGGCGACAAGCTCCTTCGATTCCTCGTCCGTCAGCCCGCCGGCGATTTCGTCCAGCAACAGAAGCTTGGGCCCCGAGGCGAGCGCCCGGGCAAGCTCCAGCCGCTTTCGGTCCAGCAGCGACAATGATCCGGCCAGAACATTGGCCCTGTTCAGCAATTCGCAATCGCTGAGCACCTGCGCACAGAATTCATAGCTCTCTGCCTCGGACCTGCCGCCGCCGAAGGCCGAGGCGACAAGCAGGTTTTCAAAGGTTGTCATTCCGGAATAGGGCTGCGGAATCTGGTAGGTGCGGCCGATCCCCATCTGGCAGCGGCGGTGCGGTGGTTCGCCTTTCAGCATGACCTCTCCCAGCCGGATCTCGCCGGCGGTGGGCTTCAGGTCGCCGCTGATCATGTTGAACAGCGTGGTCTTGCCGGCGCCGTTCGGTCCCAGTATCCCGAGAACCTCGCCGCGATAGACATCGAAGTCGACATCATGCAGCACCCGGAACGCGCCGAAGCTTTTCGATACGTTCCGGGCCTGAAGAAGCCGCTGGCGTTCGCCTTTTGGCTGTTGCATCTGCATCCTACCAGTTCAGCGCCACGATCTTCTGCTGCGGCTCGAACAATTGGTTGACGCTGTTGTCCACGATCTTGAGGTCGTAAGGCCATTTCTCGCCCTTGACCCACTGGCCGCCGAAGATCGGCGTGGTGCAGACATTCTTGTGCGGCTGGCCCGAAAAGTTGATATGGCCGACCACGGTGTCGAGATTGGTCGCCGCCAGCGCCTCGCGATTGGCCTCGCGATCCAGGGGATCGGCCGAACGCTTGAGCACGTCGATCGCCACTTCCAGGACGCTGTGCGAATAGCCGAGCGGCTGCGTCCACTGGCGGTTCTGCTCGCTTTCCCACTGATCGGCGATCTCCCGGCTGGTCTGCCCGGTAATCGAGGACTTGAAGGGGAAGGCGGGCGTCCACCACACTTCGGTCGTCATGCCGTTGCCGAGCGGACCCATGGCCTCGACGCTGCCGGGGAACAGCAGCGCCGCCGCCACGGTCACCGCCTTCGGCTTGAATCCCTGCTGGTTGCACTGGGTGACGAAGGTCTTGAGATCGTCCGGATAGGTGATGCCGCCGATGATATCGCAGCCGGCCTGCTTGAACGTGGCGATCTGCGCCGAGAAGTCATTGGTGCGCGGCTGGAAATAGCCGGGGATGGTGACCTCGTAGCCCGCGGCGCGGGTCGGTACGGGCAGGCCGTATTCCTCATTGCCCCAGGTTTCGCCGTCAATGTTCTGCGGAAACAGCATGCCGACCTTGCGGTTGGTCTCCAGCCCGTTCCACAGGCCGACAAACGTGTTCAGCGCCTCGTCCAGACCCCAGAAGAAATGGTAGGTCCAGTCGAATTCGCCGCCGCCGCGCGGCATGATCACGGCCTGCCACGGCGCGCCCGCCGAGATCGACGGCGTCTCGTAAAGCTCGGCCTGCTCCATGGCCGGCAGGATGGTATCGGTCGTCGATGCCGGCACGAGAAGATGGACTTCGTCGTTCAGGATCAGGTCGCCGGCGATCTCGGCGGCCTTGTTCGGGTTCGACTGGCTGTCACGCTCGAGGATTTCAATCTCATAGACGTCGCCATTGGCCGATTGCAGTCTGCCGCCGAGCGCGTCGCGGATTTTCTGGACGGTATAGCCGTCGGTTTCCCCGAACAGGCCGAGCGGCCCGGTTTCGGGCGTAATATAGCCCATGCGGATCTTGCCCGCCGTCTGGGCGCGCAGCACCGCCGGCGATCCCAGAACGCTTGCCGCAAGGCCGGCCCCCATGCCGCGCAGCACGCCGCGGCGGGTGGGCCGGATCAGTTTGTTGATATAAGCCATTTCTGTTCTCCTCTCCCATTTATCCGACGTATCGCCTGCCGCCTCCCGGCAGACGCACGCCCATTTGCCTGTCAGGTCATGCGGATCAGCGATCCGCCATCGATGACCACCAGCGATCCCGTCATGTAGGATCCGGCCGGCGAGGCCAGCAGCAGCGCCAGGCCCTTGATATCCTCGACATCGCCGATACGGCCGATGAGGGACTGCGCCTCGAACGCCGCGCGGTCTTCCTTGTTGCGCAGCCGGCCGCCGGCGATATTGGTGATGAACGGGCCTGGCAGGATCGCGTTGACGCGGATGCCATAGGCGCCAAGCTCCATCGCCATGTGGCGCACGAAATGGTTCACGGCGGCCTTTGCCGGCATGTAGGACGTTCCGACGATGCTTTCGTTGATGTCCGAGGCGATCGAGGAGGTCACGATGATCTGCCCGCCGCCGCTCGGCTTCATGTGGCGCACGGCATTCTTGACCGTGTTGTAGACCGAGGTGAGGTTGATCTCGATGCCGCGGTCCCACTGCTCGTCGGGGATGTTCTCGATCGCGCCGTCGGGATTGCGCTCGCCTGTCGGCGTCATGAAGCCGGGTCCCGGATCGATGCCGGCATTGGCGTAGACCGTGTCGATGCGGCCGTGTTTTTCGGCCACTTCATCGAAGGCCGCCGCCAGACCGGGACGGTCGGCGACATCGACCTTCAGGCCCCAGACGTCACCGCCCGTGGCTTTGATTTCGCCGACGGTCTTCTCGGTGCCCGCCTGATCCAGATCGAAGATGCAGACCCGCGCGCCCTGCGCGGCCATGATCTCCGCGTAAGCGCGGCCGATGCCGCTGGCCCCGCCCGTCACGATCACGGACTGACCGCGCACATCGAACATTCGTTCCAGCATAGACAAGACCTCCCCCTGAATGTTGCACGCCGCAAGGAGGGGCCCGTCCGCGGATCGCGGGCAGCCGCCATCAGTCCCGCAAGACCGGGACGATCTCCTCCCTATCAAACGACCCGCCCTTCTCCCGGAGCGCAAGGCCGCTTTCCTCACGCCCATAACGCCGTTATCCCTGAAGCAAGTCAAATGCTGAAAGCAGCGGAAAATATATCTTATTGCTATGTAAATGTTTTCGGCCCGGCGTTTGATGCCAGATCGCTCCGTCCTCAAGGCCCATGGCGACCTCGAAAAATCGACGTCGTCGTTAAGCCATTCAGGATGATGATACCGGTTGCGCTGCACGGGCCCGATGTAGCGCTGGCGCGGCCCGCCGGTGAAGAAATTTACTGCGCAAGAGGATGGGCTTCCGTACCGATGGGCGTTTTCGGTGCACGGGACTTGGCAAAAAAGCCCCTTTCTGGCCTGTTTTGTTGTCAGCCCTTCACAAATTCTGCTTCAGGAAGACCGTGATCTCGGTCTCCAGTTCACGATGGACGGACGCCCGATCGACGCCGGGTTCATCGCCGCAGATCAGGCTGGCGTCGGCCGCGATTTCTTCAGGACATGGATCGATGAAAACGAAATGACGTCCGGGCACCACGAGCTCATGTGGCGGATCAGGCAGGTTGCCGGCAAGCGCCAGCGCGTTGGCGTCGGCCTTCATGTAGGCCTCATCCTCCGGGCGAACGAGAAGAACGGGGATTTTGACGGCGGCGAGACCTGTGGCGTCGAACATCGTCGCAAGCGGGTCGAGCAGGACGGCCGCCTTTATGGGGTAGGGATTGATCGGCGGCTTCCAGCTGGCGAGCGTCGTTGATATCCGGGGCCAGACGTCTTGCTCCTGTCCGCAGGAGCCGGGGTCAGCGTCGCCATGCGCCTGGCAATAGGAAGCCGCAAGCGCAAAATCGGCTTTAGCCCCCGCCAGCATGAGGGCGGTGTAGCCGCCGGCGGAATAGCCAATCATGCCGATACGGGCGTGGTTGGCATGGGAGGCGAAGCGATCATCCTTCAAAGCCGCATCCAGCGCCGCGATGGCCTGTCGCGGCCGGCGCGCCAGTATTTGGTCCTGGCCGGCAATCGGATGGCCTTCAGTATCGCCCAGATGCGTCGGCGCGACCACGATATAGCCCTGCCGGGCAAGAGAGGCCGCGAAATCGCGATGGCTCATAGGACCGCCCAGATGACCATGCGAGAGGAGCAGGACGGGAAAGCGCCCCTTCGCTACCGCCACGTCCCGGCCGGCGGTGATTTCAAACGGCCCGGCCTGCCAGGAGACTTCTTCAGGAATGTCGGTCGGATACCAGATGACGACAGGGGCCATTTCGAGATCGTCCTCAACCTCGATCCGCACGAGACCGGCATGATATGGCGCGGCCCTCGTTTCAGAAGGGAAAAAGCCGGTGCAGAGCATGGCGAAGGCGGCAAGGCAAAAGGCGCGGAACATCGTCGTCAATCCAAATCGTTCAGTCAATGCGCAAACCGTGAAAGTCTGCTTTCCAGTTTCCACCAGAAAAGTAGTGCAGCAGCAGAGTCCCGATGATCTGCGCCAGCGTTTCAGGTGCCCGCTCCTCTCCAACGATACGCGTGACCGTACCCAGAAAATACGCCATCGTTTCCTGCATCGCCGGATCATCCGCGATCTCGTCGGGCTTTTTGCCGCGCAGGTAGTCAAAAACAAGCGCCATCTCGGAGCCAAAGTCCTGCTTCATGCAATCCATCAGCTCTTGAAGCTGAGCCGCTTCTCCCAGTGCGCTATTGCCGCTCGGTTCAGGAAACTGGCGGATCACCTGTTTGGTACAGGCCAGAAACAGCGCCTCTTTGTTGGGAAAGTAGTGATAGAGGGCGCTTTTTGACATGCCCAAATATTGCGCGACGCCGCGCATGCCCACTCCGGAGTAGCCGTATTCTGAAAAATAGGCGGCCGCACGCTGGGCGATTTCATCCTTGTGGGCGTCGTGGTTGACGATCTTCGGCATTTTTATGGTCCATGTGGTCGAAAAAAACATTGACACGAAACCTGAGGTCTGTCTATTGGCTTTAAAAAGTCCAAGTGGTCTAAAACATGCCTAATCTCTTCCTCTCCCTAAAGCTGGCCCATCTTCTCGCCGCGATCCTGATGGTGGGCGCAACCGTGATTAATGGATTGATCCACAATCGTGCGCGACAGGCGCCCTCCTCCAAGGCGGGTGCGATGTTGAGCATTGTCATCGCCGTCAACAGCTACGTCATGGGACCGGCGCTGTTGGCTCTGCCGCTGACGGGAGGCGCGCTGATCTGGGCGGCTGGATATGATTTCAAGGCATTGTGGGTTTGGCTTTCCGTGGCGTTGAGCATCCTTCTGATTGCAGCCTATGTTTTCGGAGCCCGTCTCGAACGCCGACTTTATGAGATCGCCATGTCAACGGAACGCGCAGGCGAAGCGTCCCTACCGGTCCAGTACGATCGTGTTTTTCGAAAAGCAGCCCCCGTCGGCGTCGCCGCTCTGCTCATGTCCTTGGCCACGCTCGGTCTTATGGTCTTCAAACCCTATTGAGGAGCTTTCCCATGGCAACATCCGGCGGCGTCGACCGCGATCACGACCAGAGTCTCGGGCCGAAGCTGGCATTTTTCACTCTTCATGCCGGTTTGGTGATCGTTTGCATATGGTTGGCCTTTGGCCGCTTTGACTGGGCAGACCCCCTCAGAGCAAAGGTGCTCGCAGGGTGTGCCCTCCTCTACTTTCTGCGGCACGTTCTGACGCTGTTTGTCCTGCTCAAACGCCGCGTTGAGATGTCCGAGGTTTTTGGGCTGACCGTCTTTATGGCTGTGTTTGAAATCGGCTTTCTCTTGCTCGGAGCGGGCGCGCTTTCTGACACCGCAACGCCGTTCCGCTGGCTGGACTGGGTCGGCATAGCCATGGTCATCATCGGCTCGTTCCTGAACAGCGGATCCGAAATCCAGCGCTGGCACTGGAAAAAGAAACCCACGTCCAAAGGCAAGTGCTACACCGAAGGTCTGTTCGCGTATTCCATGCACATCAACTACTTCGGCGACAGCGTGCTGTTTTGCGGATGGGCGATCCTCGCGGCATCCCTCTTCGCATGGCCGGTTCCGATCTTTATCATCGCAAGTTTTGTCTGGTTTCACATTCCTGCGCTGGATGCCTATCTGGCAAAGCGCTACGGCAAAGACTTCGAAATATACGCCGCAAAAACCGCGAAATTTGTCCCGTTCCTCTATTGAATGCCGCCGCAACAGTCACGCAGACTGCCCAAAGCATTTGTCGCTTCGGGCTCTGAACTGCCGTTCGCGGCGGCAAGATTGGTGGTCACGGTGAGTGAGCTGCGCTCATAGAGCCTGCTGACCAGATGGAAGAGACGCTGGCCACCAGCCTGGGCAAACGGGAGATACCCAGTTCATCCATGATAACGAAGTCGCGTCTGGCGATGAAGTCGGCGAGCCGCCCTTGTTTGCCATTGCGCGCTTCTGTCTCCCGCTGATTGACGAGGTCGACAACATTGAAGAGCCGTCCTCTTGCCCCGTTGCGGATCAGGGCCCGGGCAAGTGCGATCGGCAAATGCGACTTTCCTGTTCCCGTTCCGCCGACCAGAACGAGGTTATGCTGCCGGGAGAGGAGATCGCCTGTGGCGAGCTGGCGGGGCAATCAGCGCCGTGTCGAGAACTGACCGCCGAGCGGCGTGGTCGTGCTGCCCGCATAAAAGGGCTCGCATCAAGCCTAAAGCCCCAGCGCGCCGGGTGAGCGCACTGGGTCTGGTCTCACATCGAATCAGAAAGGGTAGTGCTGGTTCGGGTCCTCGATCGTGATCCACCGCAGGTCGGTGAATTCGGCAATCGCCGCCTTGCCGCCGAAACGGCCGTATCCGGAATCGTTCACCCCGCCGAAGGGCATCTGCGGCTCGTCACTAACGGTCGGGCCATTGATGTGGCAGATACCGCTCTTGATCTGCTTCGCCGCAGACAGCGCGCGCTGGATGTCCTGGCTGAAGACCGCCGCGGATAGGCCGTATTCGGTGTCGTTGGCTACGCGGATCGCCTCGGCGTCGCCCTTGACGCGGATGATCGACTTGACCGGGCCAAAGCTTTCCTCGCCGTAGATGCGCATGTCGGCGGTCACACCGTCCAGCAAGGTTGCTGCATGGATCGCACCATCGCGCTGACCGCCCGCCACGACCGTCGCGCCCTTCGACGTTGCATCCGCGATCAGGGCATCCATCTTTTCGCCGACCTCGGGATTCACAAGCGAACCCAGCACGACCTGCCCGCGCGGATCCCCGTAGGGCAGTTTCGACGCCCGGTCGGCCAGCTTCTGCACAAAGGTATCGGCGATATCTTCATCGACGATGATCCGCTCGGTCGACATGCAGATCTGGCCCTGGTTCATGAAGGCGCCAAAGATCGCGGCATTCACCGCCCCGTCGATGTCGGCGTCGGAGAGGACCACCAACGGGGCCTTGCCGCCCAGTTCAAGCAGCGAAGGCTTCAGGTTTTCACCGGCAAGCCGCCCGATAATTCGGCCCACGGCGGAGGAGCCGGTGAAGTTCACGTGCTTGACCTCAGGGGCTTCGATCAGCGCCTTGACCACCTCGGCGGCGTCCTTGGGCGCGTTCGAAATGTAGTTGACGACCCCCTCCGGGAAGCCCGCCTCGACAAAGCAATCGACGATCATGCGATGCGTCTTGGGGCAGGCTTCAGAGCCTTTCAGGATCACCGTGTTGCCGCATGCAAGCGGCATGGCCAGCGCGCGGGCGCCAAGGATCACGGGCGCGTTCCACGGCGCTATACCAAGGCAGGCGCCCTTTGGCGTGGCGATCCCCATGGCCAGCGTGCCGGGTTTGTTCGAGGGGATGACCTCACCACCGATCTGTGTGGTCATGGCGGCCGCCTCGCGGATCCCGCCGGCCGCAAGCATGACGTTGAAGCCCGCCCAGGGGCCGGTCGCGCCAGTTTCCGCGATCATGGTGGCGATGAACGCATCGGACTTGGCATCCATGATGTCAGCCGCCTTGTTGAGCAGAGCGCGGCGTTCACCCGGGCCGGTTGCTGCCCATGCGGGGAAGGCCGCACCTGCCGCCTTGGCCACGGTCGCGGCATCGGCCGCCTTGGCTGCCGCCGCAGTGGTCGCGACTTTGCCAGTCACCGGGTCGATGCGGTCAAAAGTGCCCTTGTCAGAGGCCTCAGCGTTTGAGTTATTCACAACGAATGCCACTGTCATCTTGGTTTCCTCCTTGAATGACTTTGCTGTCCGGGGGCGTCGCTTTTCCGACGCACCATTTTGTTCAGTGCTGCGTCTCGCGCATCCGGACCAAGGCAGCCAGCAGCCGGTTCATCGGCACATTGATGCCCTGCCTCTATATCCAGATTACGCAGGAATGTAATCCGCTCTGTCAATCCAACGAGGTTGTCGGCTCGTGGAACTTCTGGAGCGGAACGCAACCAGTGAATCCGCGTTTGGCCGCATGAAACTCCTACGAAAGAGCCAATGGTCTATATTCCTGCACGCAATCCTTACATTGGGTACAACTGAAGGAAACACATCCACAACACCAAATGGCCGACGACGTCGCGCCAAAGGCGAGCCACAGAGGAGTTTACTATTCGTTCTGTCTTGGCGCAGGATATTGAACTGCTCTTGTTCCGGCCTCTGCTTGATAACCCGACGCCACCGACGAAAGAACGCCGCGGGATACGATCACCGGAGGAGCCGGAAAACCGCGTTCGATCTCGGTCTGATGAGCACCAGGCGACGATCGGCGTGTTCCGTCGAAACGGGATCAGCTCCGGCCAATCGTTGACATGATCAATGCTGCGAGATCGCCCACGGCATCCTTTTTGCTGATCCGCCTGCGGGCCATCGCGTCCGCCAGGGCGTCGGCCGCGCCGAGAATGGCGATCGCGCGACGCTGAAGGGCAGGTTCGGACAGGCAGGAAAACGGTTTCAGGACATTTGCATAATGGGCGATATGCTCATCCAGCATGTCCCGCTCATAGGTCTCCATTTCAGGATCGCCCTTCAGCGCCCCGCCAATCACGTGAAATTCGGGGCCGACCTCCTCATGGCAGTCCATATAGGCCTCAGCCAGCAGCCGTGCGACCTCGGCAAGCGCCGCCGGCGCGTTGTCCAACGCCTCCCGCGTTGCGCGCACCTGCTGATCGTTGATCTCCCGGTAAAGCGCGATCAATAGCCCCGCGCGCGTGCCGAAGTGGTTGTAGGTGATCGGTTTGCTGACGCCCGCCCGTTCGGCAAGGCTCCCAAGCGAAAGCGCATCCGTGCCGCTTTCGCGTACCATTTCGCGCGCCGTCTCCAGCAATTGCGCGCGCCGCTCCGCTTTCGGCATTTTTTTTGACATGTCACGCCCTTGAGGTTGAAAGCAGCACGATTTCGCTTATATTACCTTTAGTAACTTACTAATAGTATATTACTGATTGTAACACACGATCCCGATAAAGGCCATCCCCGCCCGACGCGACCGAACGTCAGCGGCGCAGATGCCGGGGCACATCGAAACACCCTAGCACGACACATAGGAGATCCCATGCTACCCGATCCCATTCTTCTCGTTGGCGGCGCCGGCTTCGTCGGCCGCCAGACCGCGCAGCATCTGCGCAAGCACTTCCCGGACGTCCCGTTGCTGATCGGCGGACGCAACCTTGCCCGGGCCGAAGAGGCAGCGGCCGAAATCGGCAATGCCCGCGGCGTTGCCGTCGACCTCGCGACACCGGATCTCGGACTGGGCGATCAGCCGGTTTCCGCGCTGGCGCTGTTCTTCAAGGAGGACAGCCTTGGCAGCCTGCGCTTCGCGCAATCGCGAGGGATCCCCTATCTCAGCATTTCGTCCGGCATTCACGAGGTGGCGCCGGAAGTCGCGGCCTATATGCTGAATGCATCCGCCGCGCCGGTGGTGCTCGGCGCCGAATGGCTCGTGGGCGCGACGACGATCCCGGCCCTGGAAGCGGCAAGAGCCTTCGGCACGATCGACGATGTGCGCGTCAGCGCCATTATCGACGAAAACGACATCGGCGGCCCGGCAACCTATGCCGATATGGAACGCCTGACCAGGATGATGCCTGCCGCCCTGTCGATCGAAAATGGCGCTCATGTCTGGCGCGCCGGGGAAGAGGTGCAGACTGAGGTGACGGCAATTGACGGCACGGCGATGCCCGGCGAGATGCTTTCGCCCAATGATGTCCTCATCCTCGCCGAAGCGACACGGGCCCCAAATGTCGCGTTCCGTCTGGGTATCGGCGAATCGTCCTCGCGGCGGCGCGGCGAGCCTCTCTCCACCGAGATCATTGTCGAACTCACCGGCACATCCCGCGATGGCGCGCCGCTGAAATCCATCCAGGCGGTGGTTCACCCCGGAGGCCAGATGCCGCTCACCGGCATGGGCGTCGCCATGCTCCTCGAACGGCTGACCGGACTGTCCGGCGAACCGGTTTCCGCCGGGCTTTATTTCCCGTCGCAGCTTCTGAACGCGGAAGACTACATGACGCGTCTGAAGGCTACGGGCGGCGAGGTGCGCGATCTCGATCACAGTCGCTAGTTTCCGGATCATGTCCCGTCATTGAAACCGTTCGGGACGGGGGTGCCAAATGGCGCCCTCGCCCTGAAAGGCCGCGAAGGCTCACCTCTCGTTCTCCGGAACAGCTTCCTTTTCGCGCCGCAGGGAGCCCGGGGATTGACCGAACCAGCGCAGCGCCGCGTGGTTGAAGGCCGCCAGTTCGCCGTAGCCGAGCCGAAAGGCGATTTCCGAAAGGGAAATCCTGCGATCGCCGAGAAGCTGGCGCGCGGTTTCGGAGCGCACCGCATCGACTTCTTGCCTGAAGGATGTTCCCTCGTCTGAAAGCCGTCTCTGCATGGTGCGCACGGACATGCCCAGACGAGCGGCCACACTGCTCTCCGATGCTATCGAACCGGCCATATGCTCACCGAGATGATGACGCACACGGCCTGCGACACTGTCCAGAGCCGGAACATCATCCAGCCCTCTTTCGGCGGCGTCTTCCAGCGCCTTCCAGACGGGAAGCGAGGTGTCTTTGCGGATATCCTTGAGGCGCGCGCGATCGAAGGACACGGCGGCGGCGGGCTGTTCAAACAGGATGGATGAACCAAACACCTTATGGATCGGCTCAAGATCGGCAGGCGCGGCAAAATCGAAATGCGCCGAGACCGGCCGTACGGCCGCCCCGAAAACATGTTCGGGAATGAGCGCCACATTGGCCAGGGCCCAGATCGTTCCGAATTGCGCGGCGCGGCTGAACCTCGGCCCGACCCTCGCATGGCTGTGCGTCATCGTCAGGCGATAGGGCGTGGTCGTGAGTTCAAAGGCAGAGCGCTGGTTCAAGAGGCGGTTGAACCGCGCCATCTGGTAGAAAACGGCCTGCGGCGTCTCACTCTGCAGGATCAGCTCCCCAAGGATGCCGAGCCGGGTGAGGTCCGTCTTGAGGGCAAGGACCGCGCCAACCTCGGGCCCGCCCCAACGATCGGTCAGAAGCGTGCCGAGTTCAAGAACAGCCTCTTCACCCATGTGAGAACCGGCGGAATGTCCCTTCTTCAACACAGCCGAAGCCTTTCGAAATCCAGCGGCCTCCAGCTTCGATATAAGGTCATGCTGGCGGGCAAGGTCGATCAGCTGGTCGAACAGATCGATGGATGTCTTGGCCTCGAATGTGCGCATGGCGGCAGCCTTCAACGGGACGGGGTGCCAGACTATGCGCAGTGGCGGAAAATATCAAAGAATTGGCGGAAAATATCAAAAAATGCCGCCTGGTCTGCGCGATACCGGAGATCGTTCAAACCGATAAGGAGGCATGACAATGTCAGATTTCAACAAAGCGTCTGCAGGACCCGTGGGCATTCGTCATCTTTTCGAAGACCAGACCTATCACTTCCAGGCTTTGCGCGTGCTGAGCGACGCAGGCGCAGGCGCCGCCGATATCGCCGAAGTGCTGCAGGCGATATCGACCGTTCCCGCAGGCGACGCCGATGCGTGGTATGACGCGTTTGCCCGGATTGCGCGCGTCAACGAGACGCTGGCAGACGATGGCAGCGACCGCTTGAGCCGCGGTCTTGCCCGCTTTCGCGCGCACACCTACTGGCGGACATCGGAGTTCTTTCTCCCCGGCGACGATGAGCGGCGCGCCATTGCCTGGAAAGGCCAGATCGAAAATTTCGATCAGGGGCTTGCCGACCATTCCATCGCCTATCAGCGCTATGAAACGCCCTATGAAAACGGTGCGCTCAAGAGCATCTTTTTCCCGGTCGAAGGCGGAGAGAAGCGGCCCTTGATCGTGATCGTCGGCGGCTTCGACGGCACGCTCGAAGAACTCTATTTCATGATGGGCAAGGCGGCCAATGAACGGGGATACAGCACGCTCCTTTATGAAGGTCCCGGACAGGCCGGTCCGGTGCGCGAACAGCAGATGTATTTCACCCATGAATGGGAAAAGCCGACCGGCGCGATCCTCGACGACATTCTGGCGAAACACCCGGAATTCAACCGGGTCATTCTGACGGGCATCAGCCTCGGTGGCTATCTTGCGCCGCGGGCAGCCGCGTTCGACGACCGGATCGACGGCGTGATTGCCTTCGATGTGATGTATGATTTCGGCGCCGTCGTCGAGAAATTCCGGCCGATGATCCATCATCCGGTCCATTCGAAACTGCCGGGCGTGGCCTGGGCACTGGATAACGGCCAATGGGTGTTCGGCAAGGAAAGCCCGGAGGCCTTCATCGACGCCACGCATGCCTTCACGCTTGCAGGTGTCGCGAACCGGATCAAGGGCGATGTCCTGATCCTGGCCGGTGCCATCGACCACTTCGTCCCCGTTTCCCAGGTCGATGATTTCGAAAAGAGCCTTACCAACGCCCGGTCTGTCGAGAGCGTCATTTTCAGCGAGGAATCCGGAGGCGGCGAACATTGCCAGGTCGGCGCCGCCGCCCTCTGGCAGGCCGCTGCCTTCGACTGGATCCTGCGGCATTTCGGGTAAGGGCCTCAAGGCCCGGAGAGACGATACGTCTCGTGACAAGCCCGGACGCTTCGCTGCCCCGGGCTTGTCTCATGTCGTCATCGCCGCGCACTGTCTTTCACGAGCAGGACGGACAGGTGAAAACCCTGGCTGTGCATGTCGAAAAAGCCGTTGGTGAAGTCGAAGAAGTAGAACATGTCGGGCATCGCTTCCGAGGATGTCCAGAACAACGCGCCGTCGCCGAAGTCGGTGGCGGCGATATCGGGAAAGGCGACAGAGTCGATCTTTGGACCCTCGCAGGTGTCGAGGATAAGGGTTTCCAGTTCCTGCCCGGTCGGAACGCGCCAGCCGTCGCCTTGCCGCGCGGCGTACTCAATCGCCTCGTTCAGTCCAAGGTCGCGCGCCGCGCCGGAACAGGCCCCTGCGCCGGCGTCCCATTGCATGCCGATCGCGCATCTTTTCCAGGTCAGCCCGTGTTCCCGGCTCGTCGCCTCGTCGCCCTGCAAGACAAAGCCGTCGCCGTCCGGCGTGATGCAGCCTGCATCCGCAGTGACGGGAACAAGAAGGGATAGTAAGAGGGTCGACAGGACACTGGATCGCATGCAGCATTTTCCTTGATTTGATTTCGAACGGCGCGATGAATGCTTGGATCAGGTCCGGTAAGTCCGGTTTATGGCAAAACGCGGCTCGGATGCCGCGATTGTGTAAAGATCGTCCCTTTTCCGAGGATCGCCTGCCGCGTTTGGGCGGTCGCCATCAGCGCAGCAGC
The DNA here is from genome assembly GCF_001578105.1 of Martelella sp. AD-3. Classification (GTDB taxonomy): domain Bacteria; phylum Pseudomonadota; class Alphaproteobacteria; order Rhizobiales; family Rhizobiaceae; genus Martelella. The sequence continues at coordinate 180,758 of NZ_CP014276.1, forward strand.
GGCAGGCGGCCGCAGATCCGGTCCACGGCCTTGCGCGAGCCGGCGATCAGGAGCGCCTGCGGCCTGTGCGCGGCCAGGGGTTCGGCGGCGATACGGGCCGTGTAGTCGGCATAGTCGCGCGCCTCGAAAGCGGCGCGCATATAGGCGAGCCGTATCGGCAGGTCGGCCGCCTTGTCGAAGATCGCAGGCAGTTCTTCCGCCGGAGCACCGAGAACCGGCAAGGCGACGGTGGTGATTCCGGCAAGGGAAAACCCGTCACCGGTCGGCGTATCCGCGCCGACAAGGTCGGGCCGCAGCTTCCCGAGGCTCATGGCCATGACGGCCGGGAAATTCGCCTTGAGGCCGGTCGGCAGCGTTTCATCCAGAATGATCACGGGTTTGAGTGACATGACGGTCTCCTTTCGCGCCACGCCATGGCATGCAGAAAGGCGCCGGGTCTTGGACGAAATTGACGTTCAGTGCCGGATGAGCGCGCCGGGCGTCACGCCGTAATGGCGGCGGAAATGGCGGATCAGATGCGCCTGATCGCAAAACCCGGCGGCAATCGCGGCCTCGACCGCGGGCGCGCCGTCGAGCAGCAGGCGGCGGGCATGATCCAGGCGGACGCGCACCACATGGCCGTGCGGCGTCAGTCCGGTGGCGCGGACGGTGCTGCGGATGAGATAGGACGGGTTCAGGCCGACGGCGGCCGCCATATCGGACAGGCTCAACGGTTTTCCGGCGGCGACGCCCTCCGCGATCAAGCCAAGCAGCGTGCGGATTGCGGCGGGCTCGTTGCCCGCCCGGCGCAGTTCCGCGCGACCGTAATGCGCGAAGGCTTCGGCCAGCACCGCATGGACAGCCTCCTCCGCCGCCAGGCGATGATCGGCCATCCGGGCGCTGTTGAGGCATGAGGCCAGGCGGGCAAGCGCCTGCGACAGCCTGAACCCGCGGTCGCGCGGGGCGATCTCGGCAAAGCCGCGAAGGCTGCGCACGCCCAGAACCGCGCGCACCGCCGCCTCGGAAGCGTACAGCATGGTGTAACGCACCCGTTCCGAGGCCGCGTGGCCGGTATGCGGCTCTTCCGGGTTCATCAAGGAGAGCGAACCGGCAGGCAGCACCATGCTTTCGCCGCGACAGAGATAACCGCCGGCACCTTCGGCAATCGCGCCGATCGCAAAGCCCTCATGCGCATGGCGGGTGAACCTCTGCGTGCTGAAGGCGGCCTCGAAAAAATCGATGCCGTGAAGCCATTCAAGATGATGATAACGGTTGCGTTGCATGGGCAATCTATAGCGCCGGAACGGCCGGCGCGGGAGGGGACCGTTTGAAAAAGAGGAGGGAATTCCGCGCGCGGCGACGGGCTAGCGGCCCGAACGCGCATTTTCCGGGTTTGCGGGCCTGATCACTGACGGCGCCATGGGTTCGATTGCCGGCGCTTTTCAGCTCTTGAAGGCATTGATCAACTCGCCAACCAGCGGATTCGGGAAACGGCGATGAAGGGTGATCGCAAAGAATTCCTCGCGCAGGTCCTCCAGCCTGCCCAGTTCGATGAGACGACCGGAGGCCAGTTCGTCCCTCACGACAATTGGCGGAATGACGGCAAGGCCGGCATTGGCGCGCGCCAGCAGGCGGATCATGGCCATGTCGTCGGCCTCGGCGGCAATCCTTGTGGCAATGCCGCGTTGTTCCACCATCGCATCGAAGGAGGCCCGAAGCGCCGATTCCGGCGTCGGCAGAATCAGGGGTTGCGAGGACAGGATTTCGGGAAGGGGCCGGCCCAGAAGCGCGCTTGCGCCCGGCGGCGCAATCACGCTGACCGTCTGCGCCGCCAGGGCGTGCGCCAGATAGGGGCTGGATGCATCGCGCGCCGGCACGAGGTTGGTCAGCACGACATCGATCGACAGCGCTTCGAGCGCGCGCAACAGCTCCGGCTGGGCGCCCGAGCGCAGCACCACCTCGACATCGGAACGGCCGATCAGAGGCTCGATGAAGCCGATCTGGAAGTTTCGGGAAAGCGTTGCCAGCGCACCGACGCGCAAGGCCCGGCGCGCCCTACCCGTATTCCTCAGCGTGGCTGTCAGATCTTCGGCCGCCCGGAAGATCGCTTCGGCATGGTCCAGCGCGATCCGTCCGGCCTCGGTGAGCACCAGCCCCCGGCCGCGCCGTTCGAAAAGATCATGGCCGAGAGCCGCCTCGAGTGTCCTGATCTGGGACGACAGGGCAGATTGCGACAGGTTCAGGGCGCGCGCGGCCCCCGTCAGGGTGCCATCCCGCGCGACCGCCCGGAACAGTCTCAGATGATGCAGGTTCAACGCCTTCACTTTCATAAAACAGAACGTTTACGAAGAATATATGTAATTTTTTCAATGAAAGCGAGGCGCTATATCGGCGGCATGTTCAATCGCCCCTGAGGTTTCGATGTCGCTTCTTGTTCCCTTGCCCCTGCTGGCGCCAATCGTGTTGCTGGCTGTCGCCGCCGTCTCGATCGCCCGTCCCGGCCGCCGCCCGGGACGGTATCCCATGATCGCCGAGGCAAGCGCGCTCGCCGCTTTTGGTTTCGCCCTGGCCGGTCTGGCGCAGCTTCTTGTCTTCGGTCCATCCACGGCGCGCCTTTTTGAAGGCCCCTTCATGCTTGCCGTCCGGCTCGATCCCGTCAGCGTGACGATGACGCTGCTGGTGGCCTTCATCGGCTGGGTGGTGATGCGTTATTCCCGCCGCTATCTCGACGGCGAAGCGCGGGAGGGGCGGTTTCACGGCCTGATGCTGGCCGCTCTGGCCGCGGTTCAGATCGTTGTCCAGTCCGCAAGCCTGACGCTGCTTTTCCTCGGTTTCGTCGCCATCGGCATCTGCCTGAAAAAGCTGCTGCTGTTCTATCCGGAGCGTCCTGCCGCCAGGCGGGCCGCAGCGAAATTCGCGCTCGTCTGGCATGCCGGCGATGTGGCGCTTTTCTGCGCCGCCGCCCTGTTTTTTGCCGGCACGGGGACGGTCGAACTCGGCGCGTTGTTTCAGTCCGTCGGACCGCATTTGTCCTTCGCCGGGCATCTGGCCGTCGGCTGCCTCGTGCTGGCGGCGGCGCTTAAGGCTGCAACCTTCCCGCTGCACGGCTGGCTGACCGAGGTCATGGAGGCGCCGACGCCGGTTTCCGCCCTGCTTCACGCCGGCATCATCAATGCCGGTGGTTTCCTTCTGATCCGGACGGCCGATCTCGTGCAGGCGAGCCCCGGCGCGATGGGCGTCGTCGTTGCCCTCGGCGGACTGACCGCGCTTTTCGGCGCGGTGGTGATGCTGACGCAAAGCGCGGTCAAGACGGCGCTCGCCTGGTCGACGATCTCGCAGATGGGCTTCATGCTGCTGCAATGCGGCCTCGGCCTCTGGCCGCTCGCGCTTCTGCATATTGTCGCCCACTCGCTCTACAAGGCGCATGCCTTCCTGTCGTCCGGCGGCGCCGTTGCGGCGGTCGCAAACCTGCACCGCCCCGGACCCATCGCCATTCCGAGCGTTGCCAACGTCCTGCGCTCCTTCGCCATCGCGCTGGCCCTCTACGGCCTTGTGTCCGTCGTCTTCTCGCTGGCGGCGGGCCCGAAAACGCCGCAGGCGCTCGCCATCGGCGCGATGCTGATTTTCGGCGTCGCCTATCTGGTGGCCCAGGGGCTGGCCGACGCCGCGCCCGCGGAGCTGACATGGCGCACATCGCTTTCGGCGCTCTTCGTCGCGCTGGCCTATTTCACCTTCCAGCAGGCCGCAAAGCTGATGTGGGGCGCAAGCCTGCCGCATGCGCCGGTCGCGGGCCCGCTTGAATGGGCGTTGATCACGCTGGCGGTCGTGTCCTTCGGCCTTGTCGCCTTTGCCCAGGCGGTGTTCCCGCTCTGGGCGCACCACCCGTCCATGGCAGGGCTCAGGGTCCATATCGCGAACGGCCTTTATCTGAACGCGCTGCTCGACCGTTTCGTCGGCGGCTATCGGCTTGCAAAATCCGGACAGTGAGAGGAATTCCAATGTTTATCGATCAAGGCTATCTCGCCCCGCTGGAGGCGACGGAAATTCTCGATGCCGGCATGCGGGCGATCCGGGCCGTGCCGCCGGCGTTCCCGCTTGAGGCGACGGTCGCGGTCAACCCGTTCCTCGGTCAGGCCGGCCAGGATTTCGCATCGGCATCCGCACGTCTTTCGCGCTGCGCAGGCGTGAGCCTCACCCAGGCGGGGCGCGTGTACCAGGCCTCCATCGTCTCGGGCCGCATCCGCGATGAAGACCTCGTCGCGGCGCTTCAGGCGAACCCGGCCGCAGACAAGCCCGGCAGCCTCGCGCTTCTGAAGGAAATGGCGATGCGGGAGCGGCCCTTGCCGAAGCCCTTTCCGACGATTGCCGATCTGGCCGCCGAGCTTTCCGGCATCGACTGGCCGTCGATCATCGAAAAGACGATCGGCCTTTGGGTCGCCGGTCATTTCGATCGCGGGCAGGCGCTCTGGTCGCCTGCGCCGAACCAGCGGGCATTCGCTGCCTGGCGGACCTGGGCGAGCCGGGACCTGACGCCGGAAATTGCCGGACTGTCAGGCTTCTGCGCGCATGTGTCCGCAGCGCCCGATACGCCGGAGCAGGCGATCCTCAAGGCGTGCTGCCGGCTGACGATCAGCCCGCAGGCGGCGGAGTTTCTCTTCCACCGGCTGATTACGGACCTCGGCGGCTGGGCGCAGCATGCACGCTGGCTGCTGTGGCGCGCCGAGCAGGAGGGTACATCCGACGAGACGCTGGGAGACCTGCTGGCCATCCGGCTGATATGGGAAGACGCCCTGCTGGGCCGGTATCCGGAGGTGGCGGATCGGTGGCGGGCGACGCTTGCGCTTTATGCCGCGCCGCTTGCGCCCACGCGTGAACATGTGGCTGACGAGATCCTGCAGGACGCTTCGGAGAGGGCTTATCTTCGGACCCTTGCCAACAATCTTGCCGCTGCAAAGCCGCAGGCCCGGAACCGCCCGGTCCTGCAGGCCGCGTTCTGCATCGACGTGCGCTCGGAAATCTTCCGGCGCGCGCTCGAAAGCCAGAGCCCGGATATCGAAACGCTCGGCTTTGCGGGCTTTTTCGGCCTGCCGGTTGCCCACCGGGACCATGGTTCGGATATCGTGGAAAACCATCTGCCGGTGTTGCTGAAACCCGCCCTGCAGTCGACCGGTCACGGCACAGCCGGGAGCGAAAACAAGACCCGCATCAAGGCGCGGACGATCCGGGCCCTCGGTCGGTTCCGGCAGGCGGCGGTCTCCTCCTTTGCCTATGTGGAAGCGGCCGGATTGTTCTATGCCGGCAAGCTGATGAAGGATACGCTTGGCCTTGGCGGCAAGTGCGCCGCATGCCATTCGGCGCCGAAACTCGCCCCGGCGCTCGACGCGGAGGCAAAGACGGCCACGGCCGCCTCCGTCTTGAAGGCGATGAGCCTGACGCGCGGGCACGCCCAAACGGTTTTGCTGGTCGGTCATGGGGCAAATGTCACGAACAATCCGCACAGGAGCGCCTATCACTGCGGCGCCTGCGGCGGCTATTCGGGCGAGGTCTCGGCAAGGCTGCTGGCCGGCCTGCTGAACGATGACGAGACCCGCGCCGGCCTGCCAGGACATGGCATCGACCTGCCGGAGGATACCCGTTTTGTTGCCGCCTTGCACGATACGACGACGGACGAGGTCACGGTGTTCGACGGAGACTTGCCCTGCGAGAAGAACGTGATGGAGCAACTTCGGACATGGCTGAGGCAAGCAGGCGCGCAGGCGCGCGCGGAAAGGGCGATGCGCCTGCCGGGCGCGAGCGCGCGGTCGATTTCGGCCAGGGCCGCCGACTGGTCGGAGATCAGGCCCGAATGGGGCCTTGCCGGATGCGCCGCCTTTGTTGCCGCGCCGCGCCATCTGACTTCCGGGAAAAACCTCGGCGGGCGGGCCTTTCTGCACAGCTATGACTGGCGCGCGGACGAGGGCTTCAAGACGCTGGAACTGATCCTGACCGCCCCCGTCGTCGTCGCGAGCTGGATCAGCCTGCAATATTATGGCTCGAGCGTCGCGCCGGAGGTTTTCGGCGGCGGCAACAAGCTCATCCATAACGTGGTCGGCGGCGTCGGCGTCGTCGAGGGCAATGGCGGCCGCCTGCGGCCCGGTCTTCCGTGGCAGGCCCTCCACAATGGCGAAAGCCTGGAACATACGCCGCTGAGGCTGTCGGTGCTGATCGAGGCTCCGGAGGGGGAGATCAGCCGCATCCTCGAGGCGCACCCCGGGGTCAAGGCGCTGTTCGACAATCGCTGGCTGCATCTGTTCGCCTTGGAGGACGGGCGGATCGCAAGGCGATATCACCCGGGCGGCGCGTGGGAGGAAGAACGGACCACTGAACGGGCGGCGTAACCCGGCCGCCCGGATCATGCCCGGCCGGCCCGCAACAGGGTTTCGATCCTGCTGCGGCTGTTCTGCGCGCCTTCGGCTGCCGAAAGATTTTTTGGCGGCGGACACGGAACAAAATGGAAGACTTTGGCGTTGTCCTGTCGTTCACGACAGACGTGCGTGTCCGGCTCGGCCCGGTCCGGATGTCATGAAGCCGCTGCTGCCTGCAAGATCATCGATGGCGTGCACCGGCGGGGAGATCAGGCCGGTGCCAGCCGGCGAGAGGGAGACATCATGCGAGATATGCCAGGACGTCCATCCCGGCGCGGGTTCCTCAAGGGGAGCGCCGCGGGGGTGGCGATTGCTTCGCTTGCCGGCGCGGTAAAGGCGCAAGCGCCCGAAAAGGAAGCCCCGCCGCCGCTCGATCAGTATGAGCGGGTCTATTTCAACGAAGCCGAATGGGCGTTCGTCATGGCCGCCTGCGATCGCCTCATTCCCTCCGGCGGCAATGGCCCGGGGGCGATCGACTGTCGGGTGCCGGTCTTCATCGACCGGCAGCTCTCAGGCAATTTCGGCAAGGCGGCGGACTGGTACATGCAGGGCCCGTTTGATCCCGCCGCCAATCCCACGCTCGGCTTCCAGAGCCCGCTGACGCCGGCGGAGATCTACCGCCAGGCGATCCCCGTCTTTCAGGACTGGTGCAACCAAACGCATGGCGACAATTTCGAAAATCTCGAAGCGGCAACACAGGATGCCGCGCTGACATCGCTGCAAAAGGGAGAGGTGGGGCTGGCGCCGGAGTTGCGCGATTTCTTCCAGTTCCTGCTTGCCAACACCAAGGAAGGCTATTTCGCCGATCCATCCTATGGCGGCAATCACGACATGCAGGCCTGGGTCTATATCGGCTTTCCCGGCGCGCGCGGCGCCTTTACTTCCTGGCCGGGCCGCGAGAACGCGCAATATCCGCTCGGCCCCGTGGCAATCAACGGAGACAGGGCGTAAACCATGGCTACAAGAACAGATCCCAAAAAAGACGTCGTCATCATCGGGCTCGGCTGGACCGGGGCGATCATGGGCATGGAACTGGCGAATGAGGGGCTCGAAATCCTCGCGCTCGAACGCGGCGACGACCGCAGCACGGTGCCCGATTTCCAGTATCCCAACATTTTCGACGAGCTGAAATATGCCGTCCGCTACGACCTGATGCAGAAGCCGGTGAACTCCACGCTGACCGTGCGCCACAACACGGCTGAGACGGCGCTTCCCTACCGTCATCTCGGTTCGTTCCTGCCCGGCGACGGCGTCGGCGGCGCGGGCGTCCACTGGAACGGCCAGAACTGGCGTCCGCAGGCGGTCGAATACCGGCTGCGCTCCTATGTCGAGGAGACCTTCGGCGCGGACATCATTCCGGAAGGCATGCAGCTTCAGGACTGGGGCGTGACGGCCGAGGAACTGGAGCCGCACATGACCAAGTTCGAAAGCGTCGCCGGCATTGCCGGCAAGGCGGGCAATATCAATGGCGAAATCCAGGAGGGCGGCAACCCGTTCGAAGCGCCGCGCTCGGCCGAATATCCGATGCCGCCCTTGAAGAACACCTGGGATTCGGAGCTGTTCGCGGATGCCGCCCGCAATATGGGCTACCATCCGTTCCCGCGTCCGGCGGCCAATGCCTCGATCCAGTATGTCAATGATTACGGCATGCAGCTTGGGCCGTGCAATTACTGCGGCTACTGCGAGCGCTTCGGCTGCAACAATTACTCCAAGTCGTCGCCGCAGGTCTGCATAATCGATGCGCTGAAACGCAAGCCGAATTTCAGCTACAGGACCCGCTCGGAGGTGCTGAAGATCGAAAAGGCCGCCGATGGCAAGACCGCGACGGGCGTCACCTATTTCGACGAGAAGACCGGCGAGGAAGTGTTCCAGCCGGCCGATCTCGTGCTGGTCTGCGCCTATTCGCTGCACAATGTCCATCTTCTGCTGTTGTCGGAAATCGGCGAACCCTACAATCCCGATACCGGCGAAGGCGTGGTCGGGCGGAACTATTCCTACCAGATGACCGGCGGCACCAGCATGTGGTTCCGGGACAAGGTTTTCAACCCGTTCGTGGGGACCGGCGCGGGCGGCATGTCGATCGACGATTTCTCGATGTCGCAGATTGATTTCGGCAAGGAAGGGTTTATCGGCGGAAGCTATATCACCTGCGGCCATACCGGCGGCCGCCCGATCCAGCAGATGTCGCTGCCGCCGGGCACGCCGGCCTGGGGCGCGGGCTGGAAGGAGGCCGTCGGCGAATGGTACGGCCACAGCCTTTCGATCGGCTCTCATGGCTCCAACATGGCCTATCGCGACACCTGCCTCGATCTCGATCCGACCTACAAGGACCGCCACGGCCGTCCGCTGATGCGCATGACCTTCGACTGGAAGGACAACGACATCAGGATGACCCAGTTCATGAAGGCCAGGATCGAGGAAATCGCAAAGAGCATGAACCCGGATGCCATGGCATCGGGCTACAAGGGCGACGGCGCGCAGTATGATGTGCGTCCCTACCAGTCGACCCACAATGTCGGCGGCGCGATCATGGGCACCGACCCGAAGACCTCGGCGATCAACCGCTATCTCCAGAGCTGGGACTGTCACAACGTCTGGGTCATGGGCGCTTCCGCCTTCCCGCAGAACATCCAGTATAATCCGACCGGCGCGGTCGGCGGCCTCGCCTACTGGGCGCTGGAGGCGTTGCGCAAGGATTACCTGCCCAACCCCCGGCCATTGATGTGAGGAGCGCGGATCATGAAAACCTTTCTTCGCATCATCCTCGCCCTCATCGTCATCGGCGTGGTGGCGCTTGCGGCGATCATCTTCGTGCCGCCATCTCTCACCAAGCCGGATGACAATCTGGCGGCTGACTGGGAGCCGGCGCCCGGCGAGGCCCAATACGTCACCCAGATGGCCGACTGTCAGGCCTGTCACACCGCCGAGGGCGGCGAGCCCTTCGCCGGCGGGCGGCCGATCGAGAGCCCGATGGGCACGATCTGGTCGAGCAACATCACCCCCGACGGGGAAACCGGCATCGGCGGCTGGACCTACGACCAGTTCCACGCCGCCCTCGTCGACGGCATCGCGCCCGGCGGGGTGCACCTCTATCCGGCCATGCCCTACGAGAACTACCGGCATATGAAGGAGGAGGATATCCGGGCGATCTGGGATTATGTCCACAACGACGTCGCGGCGGTCGACAATCCGGTGAAGGAGACCGCGCTCGACTTCCCGTTCAACCAGCGCTGGGGCATTCGTCTGTGGAACTGGGCCGCGCTCGGCAAGCCCGGCTTCCGGCCGGATGACGCGGCGAGCGAAAGCGACGCGCTTGCCCGCGGTGCCTATCTGGTGCAGGCGCTCGGCCATTGCGCGGCCTGCCACAGCCCGCGCAACATGATCATGGCGCAGGATGGCACCAATGCCGACAATCCGGCCTTCCTGACGGGCGGCGAGATCGGCGGCTGGACGGCGCCCGACCTGCGCACGGCGGAATCCGCCCTGCAGACCTGGACCGACGAGGATCTGAAGGACTATCTCACCACCGGCCGCAACGCCCATTCGGCCGTGGTCGGCGAGATGCAGCTCGTGGTCGGCGAATCCCTTCAATACATGAAGGATGAGGATGCCGATGCAATGATCGGCTATCTCCGCGCGATCTCCGACGTCACGCCCGACCCGCAGCCCGTCCCCGACGAGCGGACGACGGACCGGCTCGATGCCGCCGACGGTCCGACGACGGCGAAGCTGAAATCGGCCGAAAACCTTTCGGACGGCGAGTTGCTCTATCTCAACAACTGCAATGCCTGCCACATGCCGGACGGCCGCGGCGCGCCCGGCGTGTTCCCGGCACTGAAAGGAAACTCGCTGGTGACGGCGCCGACGACCAGGGGTCTGACGGAAGTCATCCTCCACGGCGCGACGCTGCCTTCGACGGCGGAGCGCCCGGAAAGGCTGGAAATGCCGGCCTTCGGCGACCGGCTGTCGGATGCCGATATCGCAACGCTTGCAACCTTCCTGCGCAGCGCCTGGGGCAATTCCGCCCCGTCTGTGAGCGCGGATGACGTCAAGGCGGTGCGTCGGTAAGACCCCAAAACCCGCCGCTTCGATGAGGCGGCGGGTTCCCTTGTCCTTCTGCCGATGCGCCTGCGCACGGACAAGCGCGGTCGCGGGGGCGACCGCAATTACGGTCTGACGAGCACTTTCACGAGATGATCCCGCGCGTCCACCAGCTCCGAAAAACGTCGGGGCAGATCGGCCATGGCGATCACTTCCGATGCAATCGCATCGGTCGGGATGTCGCCCGCGCGCATCGCGGCCATCACGCGCTCGAAATCGGATTTCAGCGCGTTGCGCGAGCCGATGATGCGGGCCTCGCGCTTGTGGAATTCTGAATCCGAGAAGGTGATGTCGTCCTTCACCACGCTGACGAGCACGGCGCTGCCGCCATGGGCAAGCAGCGGAAAGCCTGCCTCGATCGCCCTGGCATTTCCCGTCGCGTCGAAAACCACGTCGAACCCTTCGGAAAGCGCGCCCGACAGAATGTCCTCGTCGGGCTGGTGCCGTTTTTCGAAGCCGAACAGGTCGTGCGCGAGATCGAGCCGGGTCCGGCTCAGGTCCATCAGGTGAACATCGGCGCCGGCCAGCCGGGCAAACAGCGCCGTGCCGATGCCGATCGGGCCGGCCCCGGTCACGAGCACGACGTCCCCCTGCCCCGTCCCGGAGCGGGCAACCGCATGCGCGCCGATGGCCAGAAACTCCACCATGGCAGCCTGTTGCGGCGTCAGGCCATCGGCCGGATAGACATTTTCGTCCGGCACGGCGATGCGTGCGCACATGCCGCCGTCGCGGTGGACGCCGAGCACCGAAACCGCGCTGCAGCAGTTCGGTTTGCCGCGCCGGCAGGCACGGCACGCGCCGCAGGAAACATAGGGGTTGATCACGACAAGCTTGCCGGCATCGGGGCCGCTGGCGATATGACCGGACAGTTCATGGCCGATGACGCGCGGATAGTCCAGAAACGGATGCTTACCCTCGAAGATGTGGTAATCCGTCCCGCAGATCCCGATCGCCGCGATGTCGACCAGAACCCAGCCCTCCGGCGCCTTAAGGGGGCGCGGCCTGCGCTCGAGCGCCATCCGGCCGGGTTCGACGCAGACGATGCTTTCCATCATGCCCGTGTTCGCATCCATCAGTCTGTCGGCTCCAGGTTTTTGGCGGACCAGTCGGCCGGCAGTTCGCCCTTGATGATCAGGCTCAGCACGTCATCCTTTGTCACTTCGTTGATGGGATGCGCGCCGACAACCCGGCCCTTGTTCATCACCACCACGCGGTCGCACAGATCGAACACGTCATGCATGTCATGGCTGACGAGAAAGATGCCGATGCCTTCATCGCGCAGCTTCAGGATAAGGTCGGCCACCATTGCGGTTTCGGAAGGCCCGAGTGCTGCCGTCGGCTCGTCCATGATCAGTATCTTGGTATCGAAATAGATGGCACGCGCGATTGCGATCACCTGCCGCTGCCCGCCGGAGAGGCTCGAGACCGGATCGCGCAGATTCTTGAAATTCGGGTTCAGCCGGGCGAGCACCTCCCGCGCCTCGCGCAGCATCCGGGCGTCATCCAGATTGCCGAACCGTGTCTTCAGTTCGCGGCCGAGAAACAGGTTCGCAGGGGCGTCGAGATGGTCCGACAGCGCAAGCGTCTGATAGATGGTCTCGATGCCGGCGGCGCGGGCGTCGTTCGGCTCGGTAAAGTGCACCGTCTCGCCATCCACCCGGATTTCCCCCTCGTTCGGGACCATCGCGCCGGCGAGAATTTTCATCAGGCAGGACTTGCCGGCGCCGTTGTGGCCGAGCAGTCCGACCACCTCGCCGGGATAGAGATCGACCGACACATGGTCCACCGCGCGCACGCCGCCAAAGTGTTTTTCGATGCCGATCATGTCGACAAGCGGTGTTCGGGACATGGCTTGACCTTTCACGGAGACGGGAAAAGATGCCGGAGGCTTTATGCCAGCCTCCGGCAAAAGGCTCAGTAGAGCACGTTCTGGGCTTCGTCGGAGTCGATATTCTCCTTGTCGACCATGACGACGCCGGTATTGATGAAGTCTTCGACCTTTTGGCCGTTGAGCAGATCGATGACCGTGTTCACGCCTTTTTCGCCCATGGCGAAGGAGCCCTGCACCGCAATGGCCTCCAGCACGCCGTCACGCACGAACTCCTGCAGGTCGGCATTGCCGTCGAAGCCGAGCGCCACGAGATCGCCGGCCTTGCCCGCCTGCACGATCGCCCGGCCCATGCCGACGGCTGTCGGCTCGTTCGCGCCGAAAATGCCGACGAGGTCGGGATTGGCGGCCAGAATGTCGGTGGTCTGGTTCAGCGCCTTGGCCATCTGGCTTTCCGAATAATAGGGACCGACGATCTCTATATCGGAATTGGCGTCGATATAGTCCTGAAAGCAGCCGACGCGGCCGATTTCCGAGCCGACGCCCGCGACATAGGACATGACGGCAACCTTGCCCTCGGTTCCGGCCTCCTCGATCATCCGCTTTGCGACCTGCTCGCCGGCCGCGCAATTGTCGGTCGAAAGGAAGGCCTGGTAGCTGTCCTTGTACTGGTCGGAAAGCGCGCTATCGATGATGACGACCGGAATGCCGCTCTGATAGGCACGCGTGACCACCGGGCCCAGCGCTTCCGGGTCGGACGGCGCCAGCACGATGCCGGCGACGCCGCGATTGATCGCGTTTTCGACCAGGTTCACCTCGGCGGCGATGTCGCTTTCGGCCGCCGGCCCGTCGAAGCTCATCGTGTGCCCCGACTGGTTCGCCATTGCCGCCTGGGCGCCCTTGTTGACGTTCTGCCAGAAGTTGGAATTCGTGGTTTTCACGATGACGGCGATCTCGCCGGCATGCGCCATTCCCGCGGTCAGTGCGAACGCGGATGCCGCGATAAGGTATTTCAGGCTTTTCATCTCATTCCTCCTCTATTGAGATGCAGAAAAACTTTTTGGCTCAGCCGCCCCTGCGGCTGCGCACGTGGTCGATCCAGACCGCGCCGATGACGACGAAGCCGATCACGATCTGCTGGATGAAGGCGGAGACGCCCGCCATGTTGAGCCCGTTGCGCAGAATGCCGATGATGAAGGCGCCGATCATGGTGCCGGAGATCGTGCCGACGCCGCCGGACAGCGATGCGCCGCCAATGACGGCAGCGGCGATCGCGTCGAGCTCGTACATCACGCCTTCGCTGGGCTGGGCGGTGACGAGCCGCGACATCAGCACATTGCCGGCAATCCCGGCCAGGGCGCCGGACATGGTGTAGGCGAAAAGCTTGGTGTGGTTCGTCCTCACACCGGAAAGGCGCGCGGCCTCCTCGTTGGAACCGGTCGCATAGATATGGCGGCCGACCTGTCGGCGGTTCAGCAGGTAGGCGGCCGCGATCGCCATCGCAAACATGAGGATCGCCGGATAGGGAATGCCGGGAAAGATCACTTTGGGAAAGCCGTTCGGCTGCATCTCGACGATGCGGAACAGCGCGCCATTGCCGAGTACTCCGAAAGCCTCGCCGAGCTGGGAGATGGGGCGCGCCCCCGTCAGCTGGAGCGCCAGCCCGCGCGCGATCAGCATCATCCCAAGCGTTGCGACGAAGGGCGGGATGCGCAGTCTGGTGATGACGAACCCGTTGAAGGCGCCGCAGAGCGCGCCGGCCGTCACGCCCACCAGCATGGCCGGGGCGACCGGCAAACCCGCCTTGACGGACATGGCGGTGATGACCCCGGAAAGGGCAAGAACGGAGCCGACGGAGAGATCGATGCCGCCGGTGATGATAACCATCGTCATACCGATTCCGAGAAGACCGATAACCGACGTCTGCAGCAATACGGTCAGGCCGTTATTGACCGAAAAGAAGGCCTGGTTGGCGAGGCCGAACCCGATGATCAGCAATACGAGCGTCATAAGCGCAGAAAGCCGGTGGAACTGGGCCTGCCCGAAGGACGCGCCGCCCCAGCCGCGCCCCCGCATCGGCCTGCTCGCATCGAACATGAGGTCTCCTCCCTCGTTCTGTACGTAATTATTTAGTACCGAATAACCGGGCGTTTGATGCGCGTCAATTGTTTTTTATAATTTAGTACGATGGTATTCTGAACCGTCGGCGCGATTCGCGAGGATGAGGCAATGGCAAGAAGCGACACCCGCTACAGAAATGCATATAACCGGCTGCTCGATTATTGCGAGACATGGCCGGTCGGCACGGCTATCCCGGCCGAAACCATGCTGAGCGACGTCGCCGACGTCAGCCGCACGGTGGTGCGGCGATGCCTGGGCCGGATGCAGGAGCGCGGACTGATCTCGTGGGAGGGACGGGAAAAGCGGATGCTGCGCAAGCCGGTCGAGGCCGACCGCATCAGGATCGAACAGCCGGACACGCCGAGCGACGATCTCGAACAGCGTTTTCTCGACTGGATCCTGCGCTTCGATGTTCCGGCAGACACGCCCTTGTCCGTGGCCGATCTTTCCCGGACCTTCGGCGTCCCCCAGCATGAGATCAAGGAATTCCTCGCCGGCCTCAGCCGGTTCGGCCTTGTCGCCCGCCGCCAGAAAGGCGGCTGGATGCTGCGCGGCTTCACGATGGACTTCGCGGTGGAGCTGTCGGATTTCCGGTTCGTCCTGGAGCTCAACGCGGTGAACCAGGCCGCCGAAGCGCCCGTCGATCATCCTGTCTGGGCCAGGCTTGCCGAACTGCGGAGGCTCCACATCGCGCTTCGGCAAAGCATCGAGACGGATTATCACGAGTTCTCCAAGCTCGACGAAGCCTTCCACGCCGCGCTCAATTCGGTCGTGAAGAACCGTTTCGTCGAGGAATTCCAGAAGGTCATCTCGCTGATCTTCCACTATCACTACATGTGGGACAAGACCGACGAGAAGATGCGTAACGCCGCCGCGATAGAGGAGCACCTGGCGATCATCGACGCCCTGGAAAGACGCGATGCCGCCGCCGCGCGCGACGCGGCCTCACGCCATCTGCGCACCTCCAAGACGACGCTTCTCTCGTCGCTCCGCTTCCACGAACTAGCCTAGAGCGCCGTGCGTCCATTCGGACGCACAAAGGACGCTCTAACCTATTGAATCTACGCATCGTGCTTTCCGAAAATCAGACCCGATTTTCGGGCCGATGCGCTAGAAAACGCTCGGCCCGTGCGGATATCCCGGCCTGCAACGCCTCGAGGTTTTTCGCAAGCGTGGCGGGCCTGGCCGTGCCGATCAGAACCGAGGCCGATGCGGGGTGTCGCTTGGCGAACTGCAGCGCGGCCGTCGGCAGCGCCAGCCCGGCCCGTTCCGCCTCCGCCTGCAGCGCCGCCACCCTTTCCAGCACCGCCTTCGGCGCGGGTTCGTAGTCGTAGGTCGCGCCGTCGACCGCACCGGTCGCAAGAATGCCCGAGTTGAAGACGCCGCCGAGCACGAGGCTGGTTTCCGCCTTGCGGCAGCGGGGAACGAGTTCCGCTTCGGCCGAACGGTCGAGCAGCGTCAGCCGGCCCGCCAGAAGGATGACATCGATCGGCCCATGGTCCATCACGTCGAGACACGCCCGGCATTCGTTCACGCCCAGTCCGAAGGCCCCGATCCTGCCGGCCTCCTTCAGCCGGACAAGACGGTCGTAGCCGGAGCCGAGAAAATCCTCCATATGCG
Source organism: Martelella sp. AD-3 (assembly GCF_001578105.1). Classification (GTDB taxonomy): domain Bacteria; phylum Pseudomonadota; class Alphaproteobacteria; order Rhizobiales; family Rhizobiaceae; genus Martelella. Next base: position 196,811 of record NZ_CP014276.1, read on the forward strand.
CCGCATTGCCGGAACCGTGCGTATACTCGCCGATATCATGCACATAGACGATGTCGATATGGGTAAGGCCAAGCCGCTCGAAGCTCTGCTCGAGGCTCTCCTCGATGCCGTCGCCGGAATAGTCGTAACGCACATCGTTTTGCGCGGGTTTGACGAAACCGTCCGCTTCCGCGATCGGCTCCGCCGCCGGGGAGAGAACGCGCCCGACCTTGGTCGACACCACATATCCGGCCCGCCCTTCGAGAAAACGCCCGAGCCGCATTTCCGAAAGCCCCCGCCCGTAATGCGGCGCGGTATCGAAATAGCGGATACCGCCCTTCCACGCGGCCTGGAGCACCGCCTCGGCATCACCGTCGGTAATCTCCCGGTAGAGATTGCCGATGCTGGAACAGCCGAAGGAAACGTCGGTCACCGCCACCGCAGTTCGGCCGATCCGGTTCGTCTTCATGCGTCTTCCTCCTTCAAGGCCTCCTCCAGCAATGGCTTTTCACCCCCGTCGCCATGCCGCCGGGCCCAGTCGAGAAAAGCGCCGATCCGGCGCCGGAGCTTTTCACCGTGGTTTGCAGCGATATCCTCCAGTCGATGGTCGAGAAACGGATTGGCGAAGCGCTCGAGCGTCACTGCAATATAGTCCTCGATCCCGTCGTCCTCGCCGGCGGCGACAAAACCCGGCAGCACCTCTTCGGCATAGAGCCCGCGCAGGCGGTCGGTCCGGTCCCGGTCCGCGAGGATATCGCGAACGAAGGTCGCGCCGGCACGTCCGCGCGCCAGCCAGTCGGACACCATCCATGTATGGCCGAGGTTGAGGACGAAGAGCTTGCGCCGCTCGATCGGGCCGAGATCGGTCACAACATCAATATCGGGATGCCGGCAGGGCAGGCGCAGGCCGGGTCGGTGCTCGATCGCCCAGAGCGCATAGGGTTCGGCGACGGCGCCAGCGGGTTCAAGCGGTTCGGACACGATGCGGTCGACCAGCGAGTTGACCCAGAGCACCTCTTCGGCCAGCCAGGCCCGATAGGGCGCGTCCATACGCGCGGCGGCGTCGAGCACCAGTCCGCGCAGAACGTCGCCGTTGTTCTGGACGAGTTCGGTCGGCATGACCTGCGGCGCGGCGCCGCCGGCCTCGAAGCGGGATCGCAGCAGGTGCGCCAGCTTGGCCGGATAGGACATGGCCGGATCGAAGCGCGCCGACCTGTCGGCCGGCTTCGGCAGAAACCCCGCATCGGCCGTGTTCGAGACAATGATCTCGGCTTCTTCGGCGATGATGCGCCGCACCTGCGCAAGATCGTCAGCCAGTTCCAGACCGCGTTCGATGCTTGTCACGTGAACGGTCTCGTCGATCCTTTCACCTTTGCGCAAGCCGCGCAGGCGGACATCGTATCCGCGGGCGAGCGCAGAGAGCCGCTTCGCCCGTCCGCCGTGGCCGCTCGTCTGGACCACCGTGATGCCGCCCAGCGCCGCGTCGCGCGCCGCTGCCTCGGAAACGAACAAGTCCAGATGCGCCTGCAGGAAACGGCTCGTGCCGAATTGCAGGATCGGTGTTTTTGTCATCCCTTCCTCCCGATGAATTGGTTTATTATTATTTAGAACATAACGATACGCAAGGGCGAACGCTTTCCGCCGAACCACGGAGGTTTTTCCGGAAGCGCGCGACAGGATGGGGTCAATGCTGTGGAAATCCGGATGGATGCGAGCCGATGCGCTAGCCGGCCCCCCGGACGCGACGGTCCCGGGCAGACACCGGTTCAGCAGTGTCTGTTACGACATCAGCGCCGTTATGAACTGCGGTCCCGGAGAGGGGAATTTGTCGATCTGCTCGCGGCTGAGGCCTTCATCGGTGATGATGGTGTCGATCGCGTCGATCGGGGCGGTCTTGTGAAGGGCGCGTTCCATGAAGCGGCTGGATTCAGCCATGAGGATGACCTTGTTTGCCGCGGCAATCATCGCCCGCTTCATCTGGACGAGTTCCAGGAGCGTTTCCGAGACGCATTGCTCGTCGATCGCGGCAGCCGACATGAAGAACAGGTCGCAGCGGATGTCGGCGAGAAAGCTCAGGCCCGGCTCGCCGAGAAGGCTGAACGAACCGAACCGGCACGCCCCGCCGGGCACAATCAGCTTGATGTTCTGCTTGTAGGTCAGAACCTTGGCGACATGAAGGTCGTTGGTGATGATGGTCAGCGGAATATCGAGGCCGGCGATCTCTTCCGCCAGCAGGTGGCAGATGACCGCGCCGGTGTCGATCAGCAGCGCCTGATCGGGTTCGATGAAGCGCATGGCCTCGCGCACGATCCCCTGTTTCTCCTCAAGCGCCGTGCGGCGCGCCAGATCCGTCGACGGCTCGTAGGTCGCGCGCGAGCGGATGCTGACGGCGCCGCCATGGGTGCGCTTGACAAGGCCCTCGGACGCCAGCAGGTCGAGGTCGCGCCGGATCGTCGAAACCGAGATGCCGAACATGCGTGCCAGATCCTGGCTGGTGCCGGCCTGGTTGCTCTTGAACCAGTCCACCAGTTGCTGGCGGCGCTCGGCCGGCAGAAGTTCTTCCGTGTTGTTGTCGTCGTCCAAGTTCCAGCCTTCAGGTCAGGGATCTTCGAGGTTCCGCACAGGCGGCGTCACAGGGCGTTGGGCAACCAAAGCACAATCTGCGGGAATATCGCAAGCAGGGCGGTACCGATACACAACAGCAGGAAAAACGGCAAGGCGGCGCGCACGGTCTTGCCGATGGTCTCGCCGGTGAGGGCCTGCAGGATGAAAAGGTTCAGGCCGACCGGCGGCGTGAGCGCGCTCATCTCGATCATGATGACGAGGTAGACGCCGAACCAGAGCGGATCGAACCCGGCATGCACGATCAGCGGAACGGCGATCGGGACGGTCATGACGGTCATCGATGTGCCGTCGAGGAACATGCCGAGCACGATGTAGAGAACCGCGAGGATCAGCAGAACGCCATAAGGCGACAGGTTCATCGCGGCGATGCTTTCCGTGATCATCGAGGGCAGATGCATATAGGCGATGGCTGATGACAGGAAGGCGGAGGCGGCGATCAGCATCAGGATCATCGAGGAAACCCGGATCGTGCTTTTCAGGCTGTCAATCATCAGCTGCCATGCGAACTGCCCGGTGACGAGCGTGATGACGATCGCGCCGAAAACCCCTACCGCGGCGGCTTCGGAGGGCGTGGCGATGCCGGTATAGATGGCGCCGAGCACGATCGTCATCAGCACCAGGATCGGCACGAGATCGAGAACGCCTCTCCAGATCACGCTCCACGATACCGGCTGGCCATGCGGCGGCGCCACGGAGGGACGGATGAGCGAGACAATCCCGATATAGCCGGAATAGAGCGCTGCCATCATCAGGCCCGGCAGAAGCCCCGCGGCGAAAAGTTTTGCGATCGAGACCTGCGCCAGGACGCCATAGACGATCATGGCGATGGAGGGTGGAATGAGCAGGCCGAAACTGCCGGCGCCGGCCAGCGAGCCGGAGGCGAGCGAGACGTCATAGCCACGGGCCTTCAGTTCGGGAATGGTGATCTTGCCGACCGTGGCGGTGGTCGCCGTCGAGGAACCCGAGATCGCGGCGAAGATGGTGCAGCCGATGACATTTGTGTGCAGCAGGCCGCCGGGAACGCGCGAGACCAGCGGCGAGAGGCCGCGGAACAGACGGTTCGAGATATCCGTGCGGAAGATGATATCGCCCATCCAGATGAAGATCGGAATGGCGGCAAGCTCCCACGACACGGCGGAAGACGATATCACCTTGGTGGCGATCGAGCCGATCCGGACCCAACTGAAATCGAGCGCGAAATACATGGCGCCAGCGCCGACCAGCATCAGGCCGGCAAAGATCCACGTGCCGGCGCCGAGGAAGAGGACGAGCAGCAACAGCAGCGTCAGGGCGGACATTGAGACGGACATGGCGTTTCTTCCTGCGCTAGAGTGTGAGCGCGCGCTCATCGGCGTGGCCGACGGCCAGAAGCCGGAGGATCCGTACGATTACCTGAAACGCCATCAGAGAAAGGCCGATCAGGAAAAAGCTCTCGGGGATCCACATCGGGATGGGGAGGTAGGTTTCGGAAACGGTGCCCCGGCTCCAGTTCTTGAACACGGACTTCCACTGGTACCAGGCCAGGAAAACCATCAGCGCCTCGACCGCGACGAGCGTGCCGAACTCACACATCCAGGCCAGTTTCGGCCCGGCTCGATCGGTCAGCACCTTGACGCGGATCATGAAGCCTTCTTCCAGCGCCCAGGCAGCCGACAGGAAGGCGACGGCGGCAACGCCGTTGCCGACCAGCGAATCCGCCATGAAGGTGGATTTCGAGAAAACGCGCAGGCAGATTTCCAGAAGCGTGAATGCGGTCATCAGGACCAGGATGCAGGCCGCGACGAAGGCCGCCGCCCGATTGAGGATGGTCGAGGCATGAGCGATGATCCGCAGCCATTTCGGATCGTCGGTCGCCTCGGAGAGGTGGTGTGAATGCGTTTCTTCGAGCGCCATGGTCATCTCCCGTACGGAGGGCAGCGGAAGGCTCCGCGCTGCATGTCCGCTGAATGAAGTGATTCATGCGGCCCGCCATCATCGGGATGACGAGCCGCAGGAGGAGAGATATCAGCCGGCCTTCAGCGCATCAAACTTCGCCAGCACGTCGGCGCCACGCGTTCCGGTTTTCGCCACCCAGTCCTCGCGCACGGCAGCACCGGCGGCGTTCAGCGTCGCGAAAACGTCATCCGGCACATCGGCCGCGGTGGTCACGGTCATGCCGTGGTCGCGCAGGATCTTGTAGGAGGCCTCGATGCTGTCGGTCATGATCTGCCAGTTGTAGGCATCTGAGCTTTCGGTCAGGCCGAGCATGGCGTCCTGGACATCCTTCGGCAGGGCGTCGAATGCGTCCTTGTTCACATGGCACATGAACAGGCCCATGGCGTAGTTCATCTCGGTGAAGTCGCTGAGATAATCCCAGAGAGAGAGCTGCACGCCGCCATCGGCCGATGTCAGGACCGCGTCGATCGCGCCGGTCGACAGCTGGGGGATGAGATCGGACCATGCGATCTGCAGCGGCGCCGCGCCGGCCTTCATCAGCGTCTGCGTGCCGTTGACGTCATAGGTGCGGATGCGCAGGCCGTTGAGCGCGTCCATCGAGGTGATCGCCCGGTCGGCGAAGATGCCGGATGGCGGGTTCGGCATGGCCCAGAGCAGAACCATGTTGTTGTCGGCGAAGATCTTTTCGTATTCCGGACGCGCCGCCTGCCAGAGAAGATAGGCTTCCCTCGGGGTTTTGGCGATGAAAGGCAGGGAGGACAGGTTGAACAGCGGGTCGATGCCGCCGAGCTGGGTCATCAGGGTCACCGCGGTCTGCACCGCGCCGTCCTGCACGGCGTCGAACTGGTCCGCCGATTTGTAGCCGAGCGCGCCGCCGCCCTGATAGGTGATGGCGATCTGGTCGCCGACCTTCTTCTGCAGCTCGGTCAGGAAGTGTTTCGACGCCTTGCCCGAGAGCGCGTCGGCATTGTACTCGTCCGCCATGTCCCAACGGACGGTGGAGGCGGCAAAGGCGCGATTGCCAAGGGCGCCGATCGCGCCGGCCAGGGCAGCATTGCGCATCAGCGCACGTCTAGTGATGGTCATTCGGTTCCCCTTTCGAAAGGCTGTGCGCCCGCCCGCTGTTCGGCCGGGCACCGAGACGTTTTCGTTCTTCGGATTTGTCAAAGTAAGCAGTCCCGTCAAAAACTGTCAATCAAAAACGCAAAAAGGTTCACGTTTTTTGCCAAAAATCAGAAGAAACAGTGCAGCCACCTGCATTTTTTAACGCGTTTTCGCATTGAAAGGCGATTGCCAGTTGTCATTTCGCAATGTATCGTTCATAAAAATGCACATAAGCGCATAAAACGGCGAGCGACTTTCAGATAACGTTGCAAGAGAATTTGATAAATGCACACTACACCACAGAGCGCCCCGGTCATCCTGGTGTCCGGCGCCAATCGCGGCATCGGCGCGGCGATCGTCAGGGATCTTCTTCAGCACGGCTACCGGCTTTCGCTCGGTGCGCGCGATACCGCCAGGCTCGAGGCCGAGTTCGGCCCGCCCGGCGATAGGCTGCTCCATAACCGTTTCGATGCCTATGAGCCCGAGACGGCGAAACAGTGGGTCGATCGGACGGTCGCCCGTTTCGGGCGGATCGACGGCCTCGTCAACAATGCCGGAAACGGCGAGCAGGTGCTGCTCACCGACGACAATGAAGAGGCGCTGGACCGGCTCTGGGCGGTTAACGTCAAGGCGCCGCTCAGGCTCACCCGGTTGTGCCTGCCGCATCTGGAGGAAGCCGGTCGCGGGCGGATCGTCAACATCGTCTCGATGTCCGGCAAGCGGGTGCGCAACGGCTTTGTCGGCTATAACATGACCAAGTTCGCGGTCATGGGGCTGACCCACACGACGCGCCATGTGGCCTGGGAAAAGGGTGTGCGCGCCACCGCGATCTGCCCGAGCTTCGTGCGCACCGAGATGAGTTCCTACACCAGCAAGGTCAAGCCCGAGGACATGATCCAGCCGGAGACCATGGCCGAGCTGGTGCGCACCGCGATCGAACTTCCCAACAACGCGGCGATGGCGGAAATGCTGGTCAACTGCCGTCTCGAAGACATGCTCTGAGGAGAGCGCCATGCCGGTTCCGAATTTGCAACGTCCGGGCTTTTCGGCCCCCCTGCCCGAGCGCGCCGATGTCGTGGTCATCGGCGGCGGCATTGCCGGGGTCACGACCGCCCTTTTCCTGGCCGAGGCCGGCGTCAACGTCACCCTCTGCGAAAAGGGCGTGGTTGCCGCCGAGCAGAGCTCGCGCAACTGGGGCTGGGTGCGGCAGATGGGGCGCGACCCCGCCGAATTGCCGCTGACGATCGAAAGCCTCAACCTCTGGCGCGATATTGATCGCCGCTTCGGCATCGAAACCGGCTTCCGCGAAACCGGCATCACCTATGTCTGCCGCACCAGGGCGGAGATCGCCGAGTTCACCGCCTGGGAGAAATACGGCCGCGAGGCCGGCATGCCCTCGACGCTTCTCGATTCCGCCGGTCTGCAGAGCCTGCTGCCGGGCATTGCCGCGCAATATACGCTGGGGCTTCATACCGCCAATGACGGCCGCGCCGAACCGGAAAGGGCCGTGCCGCAAATGGCATCCGCCGCCGTGCGTCTCGGCGCGACGATCACCGAAAACTGCGCCGTGCGCGGGATCGAGACGGCCGGCGGTCGCATCAGCGGCGTGGTGACGGAGAAGGGCACGATCGCGACATCGAGCGTCGTCGTCGCGGCGGGCGCGTGGTCGCGGCTCTTCCTCGGCAATCTCGGGCTTAACTTCCCGCAACTGAAGCTGCTCGGCACGGCCGCGCGGATCGAAAGCGAGGGCGCCGTGCCGGAAATGCCGGTCGGCGGCGGCGACTTTTCCTTCCGCAGGCGTCTCGACGGCGGCTATACCATTGCCCAGCGCAATGCCAATGTCGCGCCGATCACGCCGGACAGCTTCCGCCTGTTCTTCGATTTCCTGCCGACGCTCCTGACGAGCTGGCGGGAGTTGAAGCTGCGCGTCAACGGCCAGACGGTCAGCGAACTGAACATGCCGCGCCGCTGGTCGCTCGATGAGGCGACGCCCTTCGAGGCGATCCGAACGCTCGATCCTGTGCCGCATGCGCCCTTCAACCGCAACGCGGTCCGCAACCTCACGCGCGCCTTTCCGGCCTTCGCCGATGCCCGCCTGACCCACAGCTGGGCCGGCATGATCGATGCGACGCCGGACGCGATCCCGGTGATCGGCCCGATTGCGGCCGTGCCGGGGCTCTATCTGTCGTCGGGCTTTTCCGGCCACGGCTTCGGCAGCGGGCCGGGCGCGGGCCGCCTGATGGCCGAACTCGTCCGCAACGAGAAAACCTGCGTTGATCCGGCGCCTTTCCGGTATGAACGCTTTTCGAAGACTGCCAAGGCCGCCTGAAGAGCGGCGCGACGGCAATAGCCAAAGGGAACATGACATGGCCTGGAGAATCGGCGTCGATTCCGGCGGAACATTCACCGACGTCTGCCTCTTCAATGATGAGACCGGAGCAATCGAGATCTGGAAGGTCTCCTCCACCCCGGACGATCCGTCGCGCGCCATCGCCCAAGGCGTGGTCGAGGGTCTGGAAAAGGTCGGCGCGAAAGCCGGTGATCTCGCCTTTCTCGGCCACGGCACCACGGTCGCCACCAATGCGCTGATCGAACTGCGCGGCGTGAAAACGGGCCTCGTCGTCTCCGACGGCTTCCGCGACCTGCTCGAGATCGGCCGTCAGAAGCGTCCGAATCTCTACGACATGTTCGCCGAAAAGCCGGAACAGCTCGTCACCCGCGACCTGCGCCGGGAAGTGCCCGAACGGCTGAAAGCCGATGGCAGCGTTGCCGTGCCGCTGGATGAAGACGCGCTGCGCGAAGCTTTTCGCGCGCTCGCCGCCGAGGATATCAAGGCGCTGGCGATCTGCTTTCTCTACGGCTTCCTCAATACCGCGCATGAAGAGCGCGCTCTGGCGATCGCGGCGGAGGAACTGCCGGAGGTGTTCGTATCGGCCTCCCATGCCGTCGCGCCCGAGTTCCGCGAATATGAGCGGCTCTCGACCACTGTGGTCAACGCCTATCTCGGCCCGGTGATGCAGCGCTATATCCGCCGGCTGAAGGATAGGCTCGCCGAAATCGGCCTGAAGGTTGCGCCGCAGCTCACCCAGTCGAATGGCGGCGTCATCGGCTTCGATCAGGCGAGCAGCCTGCCGGTGCGCACCGTGCTCTCCGGTCCCTCGACCGGCGTTGTCGGCGCGCAGGCGATCGGCAGGATGGCCGGTTTCGACAACATCATCACCTTCGATGTCGGCGGCACTTCCTCTGACGTGGCGCTGCTGCAGAACGGCGTCTGCCAGCTCACCGGCGAGGCCGATGTCCACGGCTATCCGATCAAGGCGCCGATGCTCGACATTCACACGGTTGGTGCGGGCGGCGGTTCCATCGCTCATGTCGATACTGGTGGCCTCTTGAAGGTCGGGCCGCGTTCTGCCGGCGCCCATCCGGGGCCGGTCTGCTACGGGCTCGGCAATGAGGAGCCGACGGTCACCGACGCCAACATTGTGTTGCAGACGCTGAACCCGGTGGAAATTCTCGGCGGCCGCATGAAGGTGCGGCATGATCTGGCGCTCACTTCGATCCAGCGGCTGGCCGACAGGCTCGGCGTTGACGTCATGGAGACCGCGCAGGGCATTATTTCCGTCGTCACCGCCAATATGGCGAAGGCGATCCGGGTGATCTCGGTCCAGCGCGGCCATGACCCGCGCGACTATGCGCTGATGGCCTTCGGCGGCGCCGGTCCGCTCCATGCCGCACGTCTTGCGCGCGAACTGGACATGAAGACGGTGATCGTGCCGCTGACGCCGGGAACGCTCTGTGCGCTTGGCCTGCTGCTGACCGACCTGCGCTCCGATTTCGCCCTGTCGCGGCTGATGCAACTCTCCGAGGCCGCGCGCCCCGCTCTGGAAGAGGGGTTCGCTGCACTTGCCGAACAGGCCGATGTCTGGTTCGAAGCGGAGAAGATCGCCGCCGATCGTCGCGTCATCACCCGCACGGTGGACATGCGCTATGCCGGGCAGAATTACGAGCTTTCGGTCACGGTTCCGGCGGGGCCGATCACGGCGGAAACCTTCACAGCGCTCGAAAAGGGCTTCGAGGCGGCGCACCGCCAGCGCTTCGGTTTCATCGCCGAAGGGGAACCGATCCAGCTCGTCACCCTGCGCGTCGAGGCCGCTGGCATCGTCGACAAGGCCGAATTCCAGAAACAGGACGATCACGGTCCCGATGCCTCGGGCGCGAAGATCGGCGAACGCGATGTGTGGATGTCGGAAGCCGGCGGTTTCGTCACCTGCCCGGTCTATGAACGCGGGCTGATGAAGGTGGGCAACGTCATTACCGGCCCGGCGATCATCGAGCAGATGGACACGACCACCGTGCTGCTGCCGGAGATGACCGGCACGGTCGACCCCTATCTCAATCTCATCCTGGAGGTTTGAACGATGACCACGATTGATCCCATCACGGTAGAAGTCATCGGCTCGGCGCTGCAGTCCATCGTCGAGGAGATGGGCGAGGCGCTGGTGCGCGCCTCCTATTCGACCAATATCAAGGAGCGCCGCGACTGCTCGACCGCGCTGTTCGACCGCCACGGCAACACGCTTTGCCAGGCCGAGCATATCCCGATGCATCTCGGCTCCTTCCTTGGCGTGATCGGCGCGATCTATGGCCGGTTCAAACTGGGCGACATCAAGCCCGGGGACGTGTTCATGGCCAATGATGCCTATGCCGGCGGAGCGACCCATCTGCCGGATATCGTGCTCGCCGAGCCGATCTTCGTCGATGGCACGCTGGTGGCCTGGGCCGTCAACACCGCCCATCATTCGGATTTCGCCGATCGCGGCCACGAGCATATCTATCAGGAGGGCCTGCGCATCCCGCCGGTGCGGCTCTATCGCGAGGGCGTGCTGAACCAGGACCTGCAGGAGATGTTCCTGCTCAACTGCCAGGTCCCGCGCGAGCGCCTGTCGGATCTGCGCGCCCAGATGTCGGCCAACCGGCTCGCCGTTCAGCGCATGCAGGATCTCTGCGGCAAATACGGCACGGACAAGGTGCTGGCCGCCGGCGAGGCATTGCAGGATTATGCCGAGCGCAAGATGCGCGCCGGCATTGCTGCCATTCCGGACGGCACCTACGGCTTCTCCGACCAGTTCGATTCAAACCAGCGCGGCGACAGGATCAAGCTTTCCGTCGAAATCACCATTGCCGGCGACGAAATGACGCTCGCCTTCGACGGACCGCCGCAGCTGCGCGCCGGACTGAACCTGATCTACACCTCGCTGCTGGCCGCGAGCTATTTCGCGGTGAAGTCGGTCGTCGATCCGACGATCCTGCCCAATGCCGGGCTTGCCCGTCCGCTGACGGTGACCGCGCCGAAGGGGTCGATCCTCAACTGCGAGCATCCGGCGGCCGTCGATGGCCGCATCGCGGCGGCCCAGCGGGTCTGCGACCTCGTCTATGGCGCGCTCGCCAGAGCGCTTCCGGGCAAGGTCATGGCGGCGGGCAATGGCTGCTGCACAGGGGCGATCTTCAACGGTGTCCATGACGATGGCTCGATCTGGGTCTATCTCGAAACCATCGGCGGCGGCGGCGGCGCGCGGCCGTCCTCCGACGGGCTTTCGGGCATCCATGTCAGCCTCACCAACACCTCGAACCTGCCGGTGGAGTCGCTGGAGCTCGAATATCCGCTGACGCTGCTGCGCTACGAACTGGTTGATGATTCCGCCGGCGCCGGCGCCTGGCGCGGCGGCATGGGCGTGCGCCGCGTCTACCGCGCGGAAAAGGCCTGCCGGTTCACCGTCGAAGGGTCGCGGGTGGCCTCCGAGCCCTGGGGCCTCGATGGCGGCACCTCGGCGCGAGGCACCATGCTCGACTTCGGCGACGGCCGCACGGATTTCGCCGGCATGGTCGACCTGAAGCCTGGCCAGATCGTCTCCATCACCACCCCCGGCGGCGGCGGCTACGGCGATCCGGCGGGCCGCGACCCGGCGGCCGTCCGGCGCGACCTTGCCGAAGGGCGCATCAGCGCGGAGACGGCGGAGCGCTTTTACAAGCAGTAATCGCCCGGCCGGCATTTCATTCGATTCCCATCATCGTCGCAGGCGGCAGCGCCTGCGGACACTCTTCCCTTGTCCTTCTCAAACCCAAACAGAACAGGAAAAACCATGGTCAAGATCACCAAAGTCAAATCCGGCTCCATCTTCGAAACCAGGGAAAGCTATTCGCGCATCGTCTGCGTTGATGACTGGATCTTCGTGTCCAACACCGCCGGCCGCAACTACAAGACCCGCGAAATGTCGACCGATCCGGTCGAGCAGGCCCGCCAGTGCTTCGACAATATCGAGGGCGCGCTGAAGTCGGTCGACTCCTGCCTTGCCGATGTCGTCCAGTCGAAGATCTTCATCCCCTACGTCGAGGATGCCAAGGCGGTGATGGAATATGTCGGCGAGCGTTTCCGCGGCATCGATCCGCAGCGCACCGTCACCTGCTCGCCGCTCGGCGCGCCGGACTTCAAGGTCGAGATCGAAGTCACCGCCTATCGTGGCGCGTCGAAGGCCGAGGTCGAGGAAATCACCATCTCGCTCGGCTGAACTGCCGCATATGCCTGGCCGGGCAAGGCTGCATCGACAGCGGTCCGGCCAATCACGCCATCACCCTTCGGGGGTGCGAACGCAGGATGAGCCGTTGGTTCAAGGCTAGCGCCAATAGGCCGGCGCCGGAAAAGCTTGCGGCCTGATGCGATGCCGTCCTCAGCGAGGGCGGCAGGCGGGCGATGGCCGCCGGGCGGCGGTGCGCCCTTCTTCCGCGCCACGCGCGCGGACTTCCCGTCTGGTCATGAACTTGCAGCCAGGTGCCCCCTGCTGACAACGTCTCTGTTTGAAGATCGCCTTGGCGACGCGACCGGAGCCAGACGCCCCGGCCGCCTGAGCCGCCCCGCCGGCTCTCGTCTTGCCGATACGAGTGTAAAGCCAGCAGCAACGTTGCAATGCCGGCGGCGCGAAAGGCGTCGCAAAGCCTGGATCAGGCCTCGGCGCGGGCAGGCTTGGCTGCTTCCCGGTCAAAGGTATCGTCGGTTACGCCTTCCTTGCGCAGCAGGTGCTTCTGCACCTTGCCCGAGGCGGTTTTTGGCAAATCGTCGAGAACGCGGAGGTAACGCGGCACCATATAGCGCGGCAGCGTCACGGAAAGCCGGTCAAGGACTGAGGCCGGATCGATGCCCTGTGCGCTGGCGGGCGAAACAACGATCAGGACCTCGTCCTCGGTGAACTCGGAAGGCACGGCGACGGCCGCGCACGCCCGGATCTCCGCCATGCCGAGGACCTCGCTTTCCAGGGCGAAGGAAGAGATGTTCTCGCCGCGCCGCCGGATGATGTCCTTGAGACGATCGACAAAGTAGTAGGTCCCGTCCTCGTCTCTCCGGAAGCTGTCGCCCGTGTGGAACCAGCCGTTGCGCATCGCATCGACCGTCGCGGCAGGGTTTTTGTAGTAGCCGGCCATCAGCGCCCAGGGGCGGTGCGAACGGATGATCAGTTCGCCCACCTCGCCTGTCCCGAGCGGCATGTCGTTCTCGTCGACGATGCGAAGCTCGCACCAGGGGCGCGGTTTGCCGGCGATCCCCTTGGCGGTGATGCCGGGGCCGGCGTGCAGGGGGCTCGCGATCTCCGTCATGTTGTATATCGTCCACGCCTCAACGCCGAACCGTTCCGCGAAGAGCGGGCCATCCTCGCCAAAGGGCGTGATGAAGGCGCGGCGCAATGGATGGTCGCGGTCATCGGGGCGAACGGGAGCCTTCAGCAGGAAGGCTGCCATGACGCCGAGAAGCAGGCAGTAGGTCGAGCCGGTCTCGCGAACGGCTTGCCAGAACGTGTCCGTCTTGAACTCGCGCATCATCCCGATCGAGAGGCCGCGCGCCAGCATGGCATTGACATAAAGCGTCGATCCGCAGTGAAAGATCGGGCCGCAGATCATGCAGCGGTCGTCGGTACCGACGCAATCAAAGGCGTCCGGCCCCATGGTGTAGTGCTGGGCATAGGTGCTCATCACGCCCTTGGCGTTGCCGGTCGTGCCCGACGTATACATGATCGCGTGCAGGTCCCAGGGTTCGATCGGCTGCGACAGGCTCAGCGCCTGCATGTCCTCCTTCTCCGGGTCGACCAGCGTCCGGACGTCGTAGCCTGAGATCGCAGCGGCCTCGCCCTCGACCACCAGAACGGTTTTCACCGCGCCGGGGCTTATCTCTGACAGCCGCTCGACCAGCGCAGCCTGCGCGATCAGAACAGGCGCGTCGGCATCGCTGAGGATGTGTTCGAGCATATGTCCGCGCGCGCCGGCGTTGATCGGCACATAGACCGCGCCGAGATAGTTTATTGCGAACCAGCTGCACAGCAGATCGGGACTGTTGCCCATGAGGCAGAGCACGTGATCGCCTCTGCCGACACCGGCCTGCGCGAGCGCGCTCGCCCTGAGGCGGACCTTGCGATGCAGTTCGCCATAGGTCCATGACGGTCCGGGCCAGAACTGGACAAAGGGCGCTTCAGGCTGGGTTTGCGCATATCCATCAAGGATATAGCGCAGAACGGAACGGTTTCGGTCAAGTGCCGGATCGCTCGGCGCAACGGTCTTGTGGGCCGTGTCCTCAGACATTGGGTCCATCTTCTCCTCCTCCGGAAAAAGTCAATTTCAGGACGCGCGTCGTCTCCTCGTCCTCTCATATTTCATATTGCATTGTTGGGTCGCGATGTGCAACATACTTAGTAGTATGTCGCTCGGCGACGGGAAAATGATGAGGGAAATGGCCGTAATGTCAGGGGTAGAGGTTGACGTTCAGGGCGCGATTGCAACCGTTCGGTTTGACCGGGGCGGAAAAGCGAATGCGCTGAGCCATGAAATGATCGGCGCACTGGAAGCGGCGGCATACAGGCTCTCGCTCGATCCCGACATTTCGGTGGTCGTGCTCGCCGGCGCCTCCAAAATCTTCGCGGCAGGCGTCGACCTGAAGGATGAAAGGCTCTGGACACCGCGAGGTCCGGCTGTCGCCCGGCACCTGTCCATGAATGCGGGCGCACGCATGACCACGGCCTGGCGGCGGCTGCCGCAGATCGTGATCGCCGCGCTGGAGGGGCCGGCCATCGGCGGCGGCGCAATCCTGGCGCTGTGCGCCGATTTCCGGGTGATGGCAGAGGATGCCTATCTTCGCTTTCCGGAGGTTCGCCTCGGCATGACGCTCGGCTGGGGCGGGTTGCCGCTTCTGACCGAACGGGTCGGCGCGGGTCGGGCCAAGAGAATTCTGTGCTGCGACGAAGTGATCGGCGCCGATGAGGCGCTGACGCTCGGCCTTGCCGACCGCAAGGTTGCGCAGGGCGCGGCGCTCGACGAGGGTCGGAAATGGGCGACCGAGATTGCGGAAATCCCGCCAATGTCACTTCGCATGACCAAGTCCGCGATCGATGCCCACGCCCGCCGGAACTGGGCCGAAGGGGCCGAGAGCGACCAGTTTTTTCTGGCCAAGCTGCTTGCCGAGGGGGGTGGCGGGGCCTGATGCAGGCCGGTGCGTTTGATCGCCCGGATTTTCATGCACCCTGAGCGGTGCCCAATGGGAGGAGAACTTATATGACTGTACTGAAAAAGGCGATACTGACATCGGCCTTCTCTGTCGTTCTGGCGGCCGGGGCTCATGCCGAACCCTACCGGATCGGCGTTCTGACCGACATGTCGGGTATGAATTACGACCTTTCAGGCAAGGGTTCGCAGGTCGCCGCGGAGATGGCCGTCGAGGACTTTGGCGGCAAGCTCCTCGGAGAAGACGTGGAAGTCATCGTCGGCGATCACCAGAACAAGCCGGATGTCGGCTCGACGCTGGCGCGCCGCTGGATCGATGAGCAGAACGTGATCGCAATCGCGGACGTGCCGACGTCGTCGGTGGCGCTCGCCGTGCAGGAAATCACCCGCCAGAGCGACACGGCGCTGTTGATCTCGACTGCGGGCTCCTCGGCGCTCACCGGCGCTTCCTGCTCGCCGTCGACCGCCCAGTGGACCTGGGATACCTACGCGCTTGCCAACGGAACCGGCCGCGCGATGACGCTGGAAGGCGACAAGAAATGGTTCTTCCTGACCGTCGACTACACCTTCGGCCATGCGCTTGAGGCCGATACCACGGCGGCGGTCGAGGCCGCCGGCGGAACCGTGGTCGGCGAGGTCATGCATCCACGCGAGACCTCTGATTTCTCGTCCTACCTTCTGCAGGCACAGGCCTCGGGCGCGGATGTCATCGCGCTCGCCAACTCCTCGGGCGACACGATGACCGCTCTGAAGCAGGCAGAAGAGTTCGGCATCACAGCCGGCGGGCAGGATATCGCCGGCATGCTGCTGTTCCTGACCGACGTTCATGGCGTCGGCCTCGATATCGCGCAGAACCTGACGCTGACGACCGCGTTCTACTGGGACATGAACGAGGAAACCCGCGCCTGGTCTGAACGGTTCGGCGAAAGGATGGACGGCAAGATGCCGACCATGGTGCATGCCGGCGTCTACTCGTCGGTGATGAACTACCTCAAGGCGGCCGAGGCATCGGGCCAGGCAAAGAGCGGATCACAGGTCATGGAAACCATGCGCGGCATGGATATCGACGACTTCTTCAACCACAACGCCTCCCTGCGCAAGGACGGACGGGTCGTCCATGACATGTATCTCGTCAAGGTCAAGACGCCCGAGGAATCGAAGGGTCCGTGGGACTATTACAACGTCCTGCGCACCATTCCGGGCGACGAGGCTTTCCGGCCGATCGAGCAGAGCGATTGCCCGCTCGTGAACGGGTAAAGGGACATCATGACGATGGCTACCGTTTCGGCGCGCAACGCGCCGGAGGGCTCCCGTGCCGCATTGTCGGCACGGGGTCTCAGCAAGACTTTCGGAAATTTCCAGGCCGTCAGGGATGTCGATATCGACATCCGGCACGGACGGATCCACGCGTTGATCGGCCCCAACGGCGCCGGCAAAAGCACGGTGTTCAACCTGCTCACCAAGTTTTTGCAGCCGAGCGCGGGAACGATCATGTATGGCGAAACCGACATCACCCGCATGGCGCCGGCCGATGTGGCGCGGCTGGGCGTCGCCCGATCGTTCCAGATCTCGGCCACCTTCGGAGACATGTCACTGGTGGACAATGTCTGCGTGGCCTTGCAGCGGCCAAACGGACTTGCCGTGCAGTTCTGGCGCTCGCTTGCAAGCCTCTCGCGGCTGAGGCCCCGCGCCATGGAGCTTCTCGGTCGCGTCGGTCTTGCGGACATGGCCGATCACCGGGCCGCCGACCTTTCCTATGGACGCAAGCGCGCCCTGGAAATCGCAACCACGTTGGCGCTCGATCCGCGAGTGCTGCTTCTCGATGAACCCCTGGCGGGCATGGGCCAGGAGGATGTCGAGACGATGTCCTTGCTCATTTCCGATGTCGCCCGGGACTGCGCCGTCCTGATGGTGGAACACAATATCAAGGTTGTTGCCGACATTGGCCACGACATCACCGTGCTGCAGCGCGGAGAGATCCTGACGCAGGGCAATTATGCCGAGGTCAGCGCCGATCCGCGCGTGCGCGAAGCCTATATGGGGACCGAGGACGATGACTGATGCTTCCGCGACGACCCGCGAAAGGCGGGAGGCCGCGCAACTGAAAGTGCGCGGCCTGGAAGCCTGGTACGGAGAGAGCCAGGCGCTTTACGGCGTCGACCTCGACGTCTATCCCGGCGAGACCGTTACCCTGCTGGGCCGCAACGGCGTCGGCAAGACCACCACATTGCGCAGCCTGATGGGCATCTTGCGCAAGCGCAGCGGAACGATTGAATTCGATCAACGGTCTATCCTGCGCCTGCCGCTGCATCGGGTTGCGCATGCCGGCATCGGCTTCGTGCCCGAGGAACGCGGCATCTTCGCCTCGCTCAGCGTCGAAGAGAACCTGATGCTGCCGCCGGTGGTGGCCCGCAGCGGCAAGGCGATGTCGCTCGACGAGATCTACACGCTGTTTCCAAACCTGCTGGAGCGCCGGCACAGCCCGGGCACCAGGCTTTCGGGCGGCGAACAGCAGATGCTGGCGATTGCGCGCATCCTGCGCACCGGCGTCCGCCTGATCCTGCTCGACGAGCCGACCGAAGGACTGGCTCCGGTGATCATCGACCGGATCGGCGAGATGCTGAGGGCGCTGAAAGCCCACGGGCTCAGCGTTCTTCTGGTCGAGCAGAACTTCCGTTTCGCGGCCAGGATCGCCGATCATTTCTACGTCATGGATCAAGGCAGGATGATCGACAGCTTCTCCGTCTCGGAACTGTCCGGCAGGCGCGAGACGCTGAACAAGGCACTGGGAGTATGACATGACAATGATTTTTGGCGTGCCTCTGGTGGTGCTGACCGGACAGTTTCTGATCGGGCTCATCAATGGCTCCTTCTACGCGCTGATGTCGCTTGGACTGGCCGTCATCTTCGGGCTCCTGCGCGTGGTGAACTTCGCGCATGGCGCCTTTTACATGCTCGGCGCCTTCACCGCCTGGATGCTGGGCCAGTATCTGGGGCTCGGCTATTGGGCATCGCTAGCGCTTGCGCCCGTCATCGCGGGCATTGTCGGCGCTCTGGTCGAACGGACCATGTTGCGCCGTCTCTATGATCTGGACCACCTTTACGGTCTGCTGCTCACATTCGGCCTGGCACTGCTTCTGGAAGGCCTGTTTCAGCATTTCTTCGGTTCATCCGGGAAACCCTTTGCGGCCCCGGACGAAATGAAGGGCATCCTGCGCACCGATTTCGTGACGGTTCCCATCTACCGCGGCTGGGTTGTCGTTGCCTCGCTGCTGATCTGTTTCGGCACGTGGGCGCTGATCGAGAAAACCAAGATGGGCTCCTATCTGCGCGCCGCAACCGAAGATTCCACCCTCGTGCAGGCCTTCGGGGTGAATGTACCGCTGCTGCTGACCTTGACCTACGCCTTCGGCTGCGCGCTTGCGGGGATCGCCGGCGTGCTCGCCGCGCCGATCTTTCAGGTCAGCCCGACGATGGGTTCAAACATGATCATCATCATCTTCGCGGTGGTCGTTGTCGGCGGCATGGGCTCGATCCTCGGCGCCATCGCCACAGGCTACCTCCTTGGCATTGTCGAGGGGCTGACCAAGGTCTTTTACCCCGAAGCCGCGAATATCGCGATCTTCGTCATCATGGCGGCCGTCCTGATGATGCGTCCGGCGGGTCTCTTCGGAAAGGAATACTGACATGATCGAAGCCGAAGAATTCGAGACGGTGGCGGAAACCGCGCGTCCGCACCGGTTGCAGCGCATCCTGGTGCTTGCGCTGATTGCAGCGCTGATGCTGCTGCCGCTCTGGGTCTATCCCGTGCTGTTGATGAAGCTGATGTGCTTCGCGCTGTTCGCGTCGGCGTTCAACCTGCTGCTTGGCTATGGCGGCCTTCTGTCCTTCGGCCATGCTGCGTTCTTCGGCGGTTCCGCCTATGTCACGGCGCATGCGCTGAAGGTCTGGGAAGTGAACCCCGAATTTGCCATTCTCGCAGGCGTTGTCGCCGCGCTTGTGCTCGGCCTGATCATGGGGCTTCTGGCGGTGCGCCGGCAGGGCATTTATTTTGCGATGGTCACACTGGCGCTGGCGCAGATGTTTTACTTCTTCTGCCTGCAGGCCCCTTTTACCCATGGCGAGGACGGTATCCAGGGGTTCTCGCGCGGCCGCCTTTTCGGGCTCATCGACCTCTCCGACACCACCGCGCTCTACTCCGTCTTCACGATCGTCTTCGTCGCCAGCATCTTCGCGATCTGGCGGATCGTGCATTCGCCCTACGGGATGATCCTGCAGGCCATCCGCGAGAACGAACAAAGGGCGATCTCGCTCGGCTACTCGGTGCAACGCTACAAGCTCGGCGCCTTCGTCCTGTCGGCGGGCTTTGCCGGTCTGGCCGGTGGGCTCAAGGCGATCCTGTTCCAGTTCGCCACGCTGACGGATGTGAACTGGCACATGTCGGGCGAAGTGATCCTTATGACCCTGCTCGGCGGCATCGGCAGCATTGCCGGGCCGATCGTCGGCGCGGGGCTGGTCGTCACCCTGCAGAACTATTTCGCCACCACCGGTTTTCCGGTAACCACCGCACTCGGAGCAACTTTCATCGTCTGCGTTCTGCTGTTCCGTCGCGGGATCGTGGGCGAGTTTCGCCATCGTCTGGCGGTCAGGAGTAAGCAATGAACACCGAGATACCACAGAGCGCCTTCCGGGTGCTTCCCGACTGGGTCGACTTCAACGGTCATATGGGCGACTTCGCCTATGGCATCGCCTTCTCACGCTCGGTCACCGCGCTGATGGAGAAGATCGGGCTCGACGATGCCTATCGCGCCGAAAGCGAGGCGACGCTCTACACGCTCGAGATGCGGATCGGCTATCAGCGCGAGTGCCATGAGGGCGACGCCTTCACGGTGAACACAAGGGTGCTCGCGGTCGACGCCAAGCGGATGCACCTCTATCAGGAGATGCTCGACGAAAGCGGGGAGCGGCTGGCCTGGTGCGAGCAGGTGCTTCTTCATGTCGCCCGCAAATCCGGCAAGCCAAGGGCCGCGCCTTTTCCTGCAATTGCCGCCGCTCGCCTGGAGGCGTTGCAAACGGCACAGCGGGACGAACCTTACCCGGACTGGCTCAATCGGCGCACCGGTCTCGGTTGAAACGCCCGGCTTGCCTGATCGGACTCTTCCCGGGGGGCCGGACTGACATTTCGGCCTGGTGAAAAAGGAAGACGGCCACCGCGCGTGGTGGCCGCCTCATTGCTTCTGGGACTTCGCCTACAGGACTTCGAATAGTCCCGCCGCGCCCATGCCGCCGCCAATGCACATGGTGACGACAACATGGCGCGCGCCGCGCCGCCTGCCCTCGATCAGGGCGTGGCCGACCATGCGCGCGCCCGACATGCCGTAGGGATGGCCGATCGATATCGCGCCGCCGTTCACGTTCAGCAGCTCATCGGGAATGCCAAGCTGGTCGCGCGAGGGGATGACCTGTGCGGCGAAGGCCTCGTTGAGCTCCCAAAGACCGATGTCGTCAACGCTCAGATCGTGGGTGGCAAGAAGCTTCGTGACCGCGGATATCGGGCCGATCCCCATCTCTTCGGGCGAAACCCCGGTCACGGCGATGCCGCGATAAAGGCCGAGCGGAGCGAGCCCACGGCGTTCCGCCTCGCGCCGCTCCATCAGCACCGCGGCGGAAGCGCCATCGGACAATTGAGAGGCGTTGCCGGCCGTCACGAACGCGCCCTGCGACACCTGCTGGCCATCCTTGAAGACCGGGGCAAGGCCTGCGAGACCGTCCAGGGTCGTGGAAGGTCGGTTGCCCTCGTCGCGCTCAAGCGTCACCTCGCGCATCGTGGTTTCGCCGGTCTCGCGGTCGGTGACCTGCATGACGGTGCTGAGCGGCACGATCTCGTCATCGAACCTACCGGCTGCCTGGGCGGCGGCGGTGCGCTGTTGCGACTGCAGCGCATAGGCATCCTGGGCTTCGCGGCTCACGCCATAGCGGCGCGCGACGATTTCGGCGGTTTCCACCATCGCCATATAGGTCGCCGGCAGCCGGTCGCTGATCCAGGGGTCCTGCCAGTGACGGGTGTTCATTTCGGGCGTCTGCACCAGCGAAATCTGCTCGACTCCGCCGCCGATCGTCACAGCCATCCCGTCCGATATGATCTCTTTGGCCGCGATCGCGATCGCCATCAGGCCGGACGCGCATTGCCGGTCGACGCTCTGGCCCGGAACGGTTACCGGAAGGCCGGCGCGCAAAAGGCCCGTGCGCGCGATGTTCATATGGGTGGTGCCCTGCTGCAGGGCGGCGCCGACGACCACATCCTCGATCTCCGCAGGATCAACACCGGCGCGGCTGACGGCATGCTCGATGGCATGGCCGATCAGCCGGGGTGCCGTGGTGGCGTTGAACGCGCCCCGATAGGCTTTTCCGATCGGCGTGCGGGCGGTCGAAACGATGGCGGCTTCCCTCATGACGGGGTCTCCTTGTTGTCTGTGGCAGGATCGCGCGACAGCGCCTCGGCGCAGGCCCGCAGTTCAGGCGTGAGCGGGATCGGGCGTCGGGTGGCGCGGTCCACATAAACGTGGACGACGCGCCCGCGGGCGGCACATGCGCCGCCCGTCCGGTCAAAAAGGCCAAAGCCCCAGGTCAGGCTGGTGCGCCCGATGGCCTCGACGCGGGCGCCGATGCTGAGCCTCGCGGGGAAGGTAATCTCCCGGAAGTACTGCGTGCCGTTCTGCACCACCAGCCCGATCGGTCCCTCGCCCCCGGCGGAGAGATCGAGCGCGCCGTGCTCGATCAGCGCCATATTCATCGCCGTATCGAAATAGGACAGGTAGGCCACGTTGTTCACATGGCCATAGATGTCGCAATCGTTCCATTGTGCTACCGTATCGTAATGCCAGGCATAGGCGCCGCGCGGAAGCGGCGCTAGACGTTCGCTCATCGCTCTAGTCCTTCTTCGCCAATGCCGCGCGGGCATTGGCGATGATCCGGTCAACGTGGTCGAGACCGGCCATCACCTCGATCTGACCGTCGAGACTGGCGATCTCGTCGAAACGGTCACCGACGGTTTCGGGCGTGAATTCCTGGCCTGCGAAGCACACGCCCTGGCTTTCGACCAGCGCAAGGCGCGCGACGGTGCCTGCGCCTGCAAGCAGCGCAATGCGCGAGGGGGCATCGCGGCTGACCAGCCAGACCGCGGCGGGCGACACCAGTTCGGGCGCCAGAAGCTCCAGCATTTCCGGGTCCATCATGTCGCCGGTCATCCGCGTCGCCGCGGTGGGCACGATGGCATTGACGTGGATGCCGTATTTCGCGCCCTCGAGATGGAGCACGTTCATCAACCCGAGCACGCCCATCTTGGCGGCCCCGTAATTGGACTGGCCGAAATTGCCATAGCTGCCAGACGTCGACGAGGTGACGAGGATGCGGCCGTATTTCTGCTCGCGCATCTGCGCCCAGACGGCCTTGGTCGCGATCGTCGTGCCCATCAGATGCACCTCGACCACGCGCCGAAAATCCTCGATTTCCATCTTCGCGAACGACTTGTCGCGCAGGATGCCGGCATTGTTGATCAGCACGTCGATCCGACCGAAGGCCGAAAACGCCTGCTCGACCATCTCCGCCATATCGGACTCGGAGGCAACGTTGCCGGCATTGGCGATGGCACGCCCACCCGCCGCGGTGATTTCCCGCACCACGGCTTCGCTGGCCTCCGTCGTGCCGCCGCTGCCGTCGCGCGCGCCGCCGAAGTCATTCACCACGACGGCGGCGCCGTGGCGGGCCAGGGTGAGAGCGTGTGAGCGGCCCAGTCCGCCCCCCGCGCCGGTGACGATCGCCACCTGATCCTTGAATGAAACCGACATATTTTTTCTCCTCCGGTCCGTTTGTCTTGATGATTTTCGTTTCTGTCGCGCCGGGGTGCGCTGCTGGCGCGCCACTTCGCGCTCAGTCCCCCACCGTCAGAACCAGCCAGTTTGCCGCCAGAGCGGGCCGGTCCGAGCCATCGATCTCGACGCGCACCGCGTAATTGCGAAGCATGCCGCCTGCCTTTGGGGTCTCGCTTGCCAGGGTGAAGCTGCCGCGAAGGCGCGAACCGACCGGAACCGGCGTGAGAAAGCGCAGCTTGTCGAAGCCGTAATTCACCTCGACCGCGCCCGGCTTGGCCGGCGGCAGCGCGCTGCGGGCGAAGGCCGTCAGCATCGAAGACAGGTAGAAACCGTGCACGATCGTGCCGCCATAGGCAGTCTCGGCGCGCGCACGCACGGGATCGACATGGATGAACTGATGATCGTCGATCGCATCGGCGAACCGGTCCACCATCGTCTGGTCAACGCATGTCCATTCGGAAACGAGAGGGGAAGCGGCTTCGGTCATCTTGGTCCTCCTGGAGATGCGTAACTTAAAGCTTGCAACATACTCAGTAGTATGCGAATTCCGAACTGTCCAGACCTGATCAAGACGCGAAGCTTGTTGTTCGACCTCGCGATCGGCTTTATGGCTGGAACAGCGTGTACCGAATAAGTTGACTGCAGGGGGACCGTGTGGCGAACCAAGACATGCACCGGGAGTGGGCCTTGAAGACCCGAGGCCATGAAGATTCTGGCACTCTTGGCGAGAGTGTGGTCGAGATCCTGGACTGCGCCGCGCTCTGCTTCACCGAAATGGGGTTCCAGGGCACGAGCATTGATGATGTTGCGCGGCGCCTCGGCGCGACCAAGGGCCGCATCTACCATTACTTCCGCTCGAAGACCGATCTTTTCTTCGATGTTCACCGCGAAGGGATGCGGCGTCTTATGGACGCGGTGACCGCGGCGAAACGGGATGACGGAACCGGCCGCGAAAAGCTGCAGCGCATGCTTGAGGCGCATGCGCTGACCATGATGCAGAACATCGCCTACGAAGCGGTTGTCGTGCAGGGCGTGCACATGCACCGGCTGACCGCGACAACCCCCGAACAGCGCATCAGCCTCGACGAGATCATGGATATCCGACACCGGTTCGAGCAGCTTTTCGCCGACGTTTTTCGCGAAGGCCAGGCGGATGGAAGCATTCGTCGGGATGCCGATGTGTCGCTTGCGGTCAAAGGCATGCTCGGAGCGGTGAACTGGATGACGATCTGGTATCGTCCGCGCTCCGGCGAAAGCCCAGAACAGCAGCGGGCCATGGCGCGTAGCGTCGCGGCGCTGCAAATTGGCGGGATTGCCGGCTGACCAGGCCGCGGCTCCCGGCATCTTCGTATCAGATCAGAGCATGAAAGGATCGCGGGCGCTTTGGCGGGCATACCGCGCCCTGGACGTCCGTTCCGTCTCTCTTCAGACCCGGCGAAAGATCGTGAAAGGGAGCGCGCCCGGAGGCCATCTTGCCGCCAAGACTCGCAGCTTCAGGCCGACGAGAGCTGCGAGCCATGAAACGCATCAGTCCAGAGCCATGCAGAGATATTTGATCTCCAGGAATTCCTCGATCCCGTACTTGGAACCTTCCCGCCCGAGGCCGGAGGATTTGACGCCGCCAAAGGGCGCTTCGGCGGTCGAGATCAAACCCGTATTGATGCCGACCATGCCGCTCTCGATCTCCTCTGCCACCTTCCAGACCGTCGAAATGTCGCGGGCGTAAAAATAGGCGGCAAGGCCGAACTCGGTATCATTGGCGAGCCTGATACCTTCATCCACGGTGTTGAAGCGGATCACCGGCGCGACCGGCCCGAAGGTTTCTTCAGCCAGGATTTTCATGCCGGGTTTGACGCCGCCCAGAACCGTGGGCCGGTAGTATGTGCCGCCCAGATCGGACCGGCTGCCGCCCTCGATCACGGTCGCGCCCTTCGAAACGGCGTCGGCCACATGATCCTCGACTTTCGCAAGCGCCGCGTCATCGATGAGCGGGCCGATCGCGACCCCTTCGGCCATGCCGTCACCGACCTTCAGTCCCGTAATTGCCCTGGCCAGCTTTTCGGTAAAGGCATCGGCGATTTCGCTTTGGGCGTAGATCCGGTTTGCGCAGACACAGGTCTGCCCGGCATTTCGGAACTTGGCGATTATCGCGCCTTCGACAGCCTTGTCGAGATCGGCATCGTTGAAGACCAGGAAAGGCGCATTGCCGCCGAGTTCCAGCGAAAGCTTCTTCACATCGTGGGCGCATTGACGCATCAGGATGCGACCCACTTCGGTGGAGCCGGTGAAGGTGAGTTTGCGCACCTTGGGATTGGTGCACAATTCCATGCCCATGCCCTTGGAGTCGGTGCCCGGCAGAATGGACAGCACGCCTTCGGGAATCCCGGCTCTTTCTCCAAGCACCGCCATGGCAAGCGCCGAAAGCGGGGTCTTTTCGGCCGGGCGACCGACAAAGCTGCAGCCGGCGGCAAGTGCCGGGCCGACCTTGCGGGCGATCATCGCATTGGGGAAATTCCATGGCGTGATTGATCCGACAACGCCTATCGGCTGCTTGATCGTGATGATCCGCTTGTCGGGCTGATGACCGGGAATGACATCGCCATAGATGCGCCGCCCCTCTTCGGCGAACCATTGGATGAAGGAGGCGCCGTAGGCAATCTCGCCCCTGGCCTCGGCAAGCGGCTTGCCCATTTCGGCGGTCAGGATTTTCGCCAGATCCTCCTGGTTTTCCAGCAGCAGGCTGTTCCAGCGAAGCAGGATCTGCGATCGATCCTTGGCGGTCAGTCCCCGCCAGCGCTTCTGTGCCTCGTAAGCGCGGTCAATGGCCTTGCCGACATCGGCAGCCGGAATATCGGCCACCATGGCAATGCGTTCCCCGGTTGCCGGATTCGTGACGGGAAAGGACTTCTCAGCCTCCACCCACGTGCCGGCGAGAAAGGCGCGATGTTCGAGCAGGCTCGGATCCTGGAGTTGAAGTGACACGGCCGTTCCTTTCTTTGTGAATTATCAGAAAGCCGCGCGGTATATCGAAAGCGCATCGGCTTCCGACAGGGGTCGCGGATTGTTGACGAGAAGTCGGGTCTGGTTCATCGCGTCGGAGGCGAGCTTCGGCAGGATGTCCCGCGGAATCTCCATTGCCCTCAAATTCTGCGGCAGGCCGCAGGCGCGCGAAAGGTCCGCAAGCTTCTCGCAGAAGGCCGCCGCCCGTTCCTGTCCCTCGAATGCCGACAGTTCGGGAAACACGAAAGGTGCAAGCGTGGCATAGGGGCCCGGCGTGGTCACGATGTTGAAACGCAGGACATGCGGCAGAACCAGTGCATTGGAGAGCCCGTGGGGGATGTGAAAGTGCCCCCCAAGCGGATAGGCGAGCGCGTGAACGGCGGCGACTGGCGAGTTGGCGAAGGCCTGCCCGGCAAGCATCGACCCCAAGAGCATATCGGACCTTGCTTCGACATCCTTGCCGTCGTGGACCGCTTTCAGAAGCGAACGCCCCATCAACGTCAGCGCCTGCGTCGCCAGCATGCGCGACAGCGGGTTGTTGTTGGGGCTGGCCGAGGCGAAGGCCTCGATGGCATGAACCATCGCATCGATCCCCGTCGCAGCCGTGATGTGCGGCGGTAGGCCATAGGTCAGCGCCGGATCAAGGAGCGCGACATCGGGAAGGAGCAGCGGCGAGACGACGCCCATCTTCTCGCTGGCGCCGGTCGTGACGATGGAAATCGGCGTGACCTCCGAACCTGTACCGGCGGTTGTCGGCACGAGTATCAGCGGCAGGCGCGGTCCGCGCGCCTTGCCGACGCCGTATACATCCGCGAGCGTTTCGGTTCCCGGCACCAGCAGCGCGACAAGCTTGGCAACATCGAGCGACGATCCTCCGCCAAGCCCGACGATGCCCTCAACGCCTGCCGAACGGGCGGCCGCGACCGCCCCGAGCACCACATGTTCCGGCGGATCGGCTTCAACGTCCTTGAACAGTTCGACCGTGATGCCGCCGTCGCGAAACTGCTTCAGCGCGCGCTCCACCATGCCCGTTGCCATCATTCCGGGATCGGTCACGAGCATGATGCGGTCGCCGATCTGCGCGCTGACCAGTTCGGCCAGTTCGTCAAAAGTGCCAGTGCCGAACCTGATCGACTTGGCCGTGTTGAATGCAAATCTATCCATCGTTTATCTCCAAAACCGGCCTCAACCGCCGAAACTGAATGCAATAAGGACAACCAGAGCGAAGCTGACGGCTCCGGTTATGACCAGGATACCGAGCCGCTCCCGCTCGGCCCGGCTTTGATCAGGCCGAAGGCGCGGCGGCGGTTCATAGGGCGGTATTTCGACGGTAACCGGGCTTGCCATCTCCATTTTGTAGCTGAGGAACCAGGCGAGCCCGACGCCGAGTATCCACGCGGCGAGCGCCCAGGCCCAAAGCGAAGGCATGCCGAGAAGCCAGACCGGGGCCGCAGCATCGCCGCCGGTGAAGGCGGTGTTGCCGAAGATCAGTCCCGGCCCGACGGCAAGGAAAAACCAGGCAAGGACAGCCGACCAGGCAAAAGCACGAAACCGGCGCGCCTCCCCGCCCGACGCCAGAAGCGTTGCATAGAGTTTGCGGATCTCGCGGGCCTCCTCGCAAAGCGCATCGCGGTTTGTGATCGCCGAAATGATCAGGACTGCGGTAACATTGGCGGCCATGCCCCAGACGGCGGAATGGATCGTCCACGGCCAGCGCCCCCAGGGCAGCTCCAGCCCCAGGAACGAAAGTAACTGATAGCCGAGCGGCTCCGTCAGCACGACGCCGGCAAGACCGAACCCGACGCCGAGAACGGCAGCGGGACGCGTGATCCAGCCAAGCCATGTCACGCCGAGCATCGGAACCCAGAGCTGAAACGCAGCGGGCAAGGCCAGGCCAGCGAGCGCCGACACGGTAACCGGGGTCAGGTTCTGCATCACCAGGGCCACCACGGTGAGTACCGCGATCACCACGCGGGTGAGCGTGATTGTCGCCCGCTGACCAAGCGCCGCATTGAAATACGGCTTGTAGAGATGGCGCACCAGTGTCTCGCCGGCCACAAACAGGGAGAGGCCGGCCAAGAGCTGGACGCCGGCGCCGATGCCGATGAAGATCCAGGCCGCAAACCAGGGCGAAGAAACCTGCATAGCGTCCAGCAGCGGCACTAGCCTGAGAGCGGGATCGAGCAGGCCGGCCAGGCCGGCGATCGCGATCGCGAAAATGATCAATGCGCCGAAGAAACCGGCTGTGACCCAGGTCTGCCCGGCGGCAAAACCTTTCGGCGAGCGCGTCGACAGCACCACTTTGAGCACCACCGGGCTGGCCTGAAACCCCATCAGCGCGAAAGCGAGGCTGAGATTGGCGATGGCTGTGTGCGACGTTGCCGCGTCACCGCCGCGGCCAAGCCCGCCGGTAAAACGAATAATGCCGTCGACGCTGAAAAACCGGGCATTGTCCGGCGACATCGCAAGTCGATAGAGATTGGCATTGAGCGCAGCAAAGCCGCCGCTCCACGAAAGCGCAAAACCCGCCAGCGCAACAATCGCGCAAAAAACCAGCGCCGCCTGAATGAAGCCGAAATAGCCGAGCGCGCGCATGCCGCCGATGCCGACCCCTGCAAACAGAACGAAGCCGAAAACGGTGCTGGCCACGAGCGGCGACAGCGCGCCGCCGCTCAAAACCGACGCGATACTGGCAAAAGCCCTGATCTGCAGGCCGGAAAATCCGATGGCGAACAGAACCGCCACCAGAGCGACGACGGCAACGAGAAACGGACTTTGAAAATAGGCCCGGAAGATTTCCGCCTGAGACGATACCCGCAATCGTTCCGCGGCAAACCACACCCGCTTGAAGAACACGATGCCGGGGAGCGCGACCAGCACGCCGCCGACGAGATAGACCGGCATCGAGAACCCGTCGTCACTGATGGCGCTGCCCGCGCCGAGCACGAACCAGGCGGCAAGGCTGGCGCCGGCAATCACCAGCGCCGAGAGCCAGGGCGCCAAGGAGTGGGCGGCGGAGAAGAAGCCCCCGTCCCCGACATTCATGCGCGCGGAGACGCGTACCCAGTGCAGCATCACGGCGATATAGAGAAGGCTGCAAAGCGGAAACCAGACGGATTCGGAAATGCTGCTCATTGGGGCTCATTCCCGCTTTCCGCCGGTTTGAAGTGGAAGCGCGAGAACGCTCCCCTCAGTCCGTGCCGCGTTGAAAGATAGAGGAGAAAGCCGCAGACGAGCACGGCGAAAAGCGTGAGCCCTGACCAGTAATCGACAGCCGTCAGACCGCCATCGAGCCATGCCGCGATGAAGACGAGCGCAAACACGCCGAAGGCGCCGATGCCAAGCGTAGCCTCGCCGGCGGAAAAGCCACAATCGTTCACCGCGTTGATGACGATATGGATCGCGAAGGTGACGACGACCAGGGCGACGCCCGCCAGCGACAGGAGGTAGGAATCGCGTGCAAGACCCTCCAGAAAAAACGCAAGAGCGGAAAAGCCCGACGTCGCCCATGCGGCGAAGACAAGAAGATTTCGCTCAACCTTCGCGTGTCCCGACATTTAAAAACTCCGGTTCTGCAGCCTTGGTCAGTGCCTGTCGGCAGGTTTGGTCGGTGCTTTGGCGGCGCCGCCCGGCAATGTCCTGCCGGCATCGGCTTCCTGCTGTTCCGGTGTCGTGTAGACCATCTTGGAAAGATCCTGCAGCGCGAGGGTGCGATGGACCGCATCGCCGCTGAGGCCGATCTCGTTCAGAAGCTGGTCGACAAACGGCGCCTGCGAGCGATAGCGCAACGCCGAGGAGACGACCTGATCGGCGAGATTGCCATCGCGCGGCTGCCCTGTCCCGTCGCCATCCCTGCCGCCGCCTTCGCCGCCGGCCGCAGCGGAGCGGCCGCCGCCCGCGTCGCTGCCGGAAAAGCCGGGCAATCCGTCGACATGAAGGATCTTGATGCCCTCGATCTTCTCCATCGGCTTTACGCTTTCGCGAATGATTGCGGGCAGGTTCTCGACCAGCGACTTGTGCAGGCTGCTGCGGCGGCTGGCATCGGTTCTGAGATTCTCGGCTTCGTTGAGCTTCTGCTTGCCCTCGGCCTCGACCGCATAGCGTTCCGCCATGGCAGCCACCGTGATGCGCTCCGCTTCGGCGCGATCCTTGGCCGCCTCCTTTTCCGCCTGGGCGAGAATGCGCAGACGCGTACCCTCCGATTCCGCGCGTTTTTGCGCTTCGATCAGCTCGATCGACTTCTGGCGGTTGGCGATTTCGGTGTCGCGGATGGTCTGGACGCGTTCCTGCGCCTCGATCATCTTGGCGCGGGCTGCCTCTGCCTCGGCCTGCGCTTCCGAGCGTTCTTTCGATTTCGCGGAAACGGCGATTTCGCGCATCTGGTCTTCGAGCTGGAGCGTTTCCTTGCGCTTGATTTCGATGCGCTCGAGTTCCTGCTCCATGGCAATGCGCGCGCGCTCGACAGCTTCACGTTCCTTGATCTTGACGGCCTCGATCTCACGCTCGCGCGCTGCGTTCTCGCTGGCGATCTCGGTCTTGCGTTGGGCCCGCTGGACGGCGACCTCCATTTCATGGCTGAGACGCGCATATTCGGTGTCGCGCTGGATCTCGAGAGAGCGCTTCTCCGCCTCGAGGTTTTTCAGTCGCACCGCGATCATCGTGTCCTTCTCGATGTCGTTGCGCTTCTTCTTGCGGCTTTCAATCTGCTCGGTCAGGATCGTCAGGCCTTCCGCATCAAAGGTGTTCGAAGGGTCGAACAGCGAAATGTCGGTCTGGTCGAGCGAGGTCAGCGAAACCGATTCCAGCTCCAGGCCGTCAAGCGCAAGGCTTTCGGCCACTTCCCGGCGAACTTCCTTGACGAAGTCCATGCGGTTTTCGTGGATATGCTCCAGCGTCATCTTCGCAGCCGCTCCGCCCATCGCATCGATGAAGCGACCCTGAATGAGATCCTTCAGCTCTTCCGCGTGCATGGTGCGGTTTCCGAGAGAGCGCGCGGCTGTTGCCACCGCATCGTTATCGGGGTGAACGCGGACATAGAATTCCACTGTCAGCTCGACCCGCATCCGGTCCTTCGTAATCAAGGACTTCTCGCGCGCCCGGATGATTTCCAGACGCAGCGTGTTCATATTGACCTCAGTGAGATCGTGGAGGATCGGCAGGACCAGCGCACCGCCGCCCATCACCACCTTCTCGCCGCCGAAACCGGTGCGCACGAACGAGATGTCCTTGGTCGACCGGCGATAGAGCCAGTGCAGGAGATAGGCGCAGACCGCGATGACGATCGCCGCCAGGATGATGATTGCAATAATGTCTGCGCCCTTCATTGGAACATCCCTTCACAGGTTAACAGGATTGAGCGGTTGCGGTCGGCATCGAAGAAATCAGTCATCTGCGGTCTCTCCAGCATCCATCATCGCGACAGCGAGGACGGCGACGCCAAACGCCATCCGGTTTAGGAAATCGGCAATGTTGTAGGCCACCGAAAGCGCTCCGGTGTCGATGTAGCCGCCAAAGGACGTGATGAAATTGCCGAGCGGATAGATTGCCCAACCCACCGTCACGATCAGCCTGAGCCAGAAATAGCCGCGCTGCACGGCCGGCATCCGAGAATCACGAACCGCCTCGTCCATGCGGCCGAAAAACAACTCGCCCAGAATATACAGCCAGAACACGAGACCGATGAGAAAGGCGAGCGTGGCATGCATCAGGCCGGCTTCCCCGAGATAGCGCACGAACACCATCAGCACGGACACGACGACAAGTCGCCAGAACAGGCCCATGCCCAGCTTGGCGGTGCGGCCGGCGAAGAAATAGAGAGCCAGCACTTGCAGCGGCATCGAGATCGCCCAGCCGACATAGTGGTAGACCACCGGAACGGATTGGGCGACGGACCAGGCCTCGCGCGCCTGGAAGACGGCGAGTGTGCCCACCAGCGCGGCAAGCGCGCACAAGGCAACCGGCAGTTTCCAGGCAGGCCTGACCCAGCCCGTGCCCAGCAGCAACAGCGCCGCGGTGGCGACCAGACCCAACAGCGCAGTCGAATAGCTCGCCGCCGTCAGATCCGCCGTTTCGAAAACTGCCATCTTACCCTCTCCCATCACGAAACCCGGTTCTGTTCATCATCAAGCCTCCCTAGATCTGCGTCCTGATGTGCGGCGAGCGCGCGTAGAGCGCCACCATCGGCAGGATCAGCAGACCGAAAATGAATTGTTGCCATTCGAAATCGAGGCCAATGCCCACGAGGAACGAGGACAGCACCTGCAGCACCAATACGCCGATCACGGTGAAGCCGTAGCCACCCTGCCCGCCGATCAGCGAGGTGCCGCCGACCACGACCGCGGCAAGGGTCAGGAACAGATATTGATCGCCCACGCTGATGAAGCCGCCACCCGACCAGCCGAGCAGCAGACAGCCGGTCAGCGCTGCGAAGAAGCCGGAAAGCGCGTACATCATCACCCAGTAGACCGCTTCGGAGATCATCACGCGTTTGGCCGATGTGCGGTTGACGCCCAGCGCATAGAGAAAACGGCCATAGACGGTGTAGCGCATGCCCGCGATCAGGATCACGGCGACCACGGCCCAGATGGCGATGACCGGCGGGAAAGGCAGGCCGAAGGTCGTGCCGTTCATCGCCGCCAGATTGGAGAGCCAGTCAGGCACCGTGCCGAACACATTGCCGCCATAGGCCGTGCCGATCGAGGTCAGTATCTGCACGCCGCCGGAGATGGCAAATCCCGTGCCAAGCGTGACGATCAGCGCCTGGCCCTGAAGACGGAAGCTCAGAAAACCATTGATCAAGCCGAGCAGAATGCCAGCGGCGAGCACGATCAGCATCGCAAGCCATGGCGGCAGGCCGAGCGCGATCAGATACATCAATCCGACATTGGCGGCGCCGATGATGAACGGAATGGACAGATCGAGCCCGCCGAGCAATGCCGCCAGCGTCTGGCCCACCGAGGCGATGCCGAGGAAGGAAGCAAACAGCAGCATCGACCTGATATTGCTGCCCGAGGCAAACCCCTCAATGTTCATTGCGCCGATCGAGAACAGGCCGGAGAGCACCATGATGCCGATGAAGGCCGATCGGTTTTCCTGAAAGAAGCGGCCCAGCGTGCGCGTCAGCACCACGATCGTCAGAAGAATGATCAGCGATATGACGTTCCAGATATTGAAAAACGTCTCGATGGTCAGCGACAGCGCCAGGAAAATCCCGCAGATGACCAGAAAGCCGTAGATGGCCGGCCGAAACTGCTGCCAGACCTGCCGCAATTCGGACGGCTGGCCCTCCGTCTCGCCCGTCTTTTCGCGTTCGAACTGGCCGAGAACAAACCGCCAGCCCCAGGTAAAGGCTGCCATGGTGGCGATGGCGGCCAGAATGATCATCTGCACCGAAAGCCCCTGCATGAAGCCGAAGACGACGCCGACGACAGTCAGGACGAGACCGATTGCAAGGCCAAGAATGGTGGCAGGAAGACCCAGCCGGGGCGTCGAACCGGTCATGCTCATCGCGGATCCTCCACCTCGACACCGGCGCGGCCCGCCGCAACCCCTTCACGCATCAGCCATGCGCCGAGCAGAACCATCAACGCGATCACCACTGCGGCGACGGGCGCAATCCTGCGGCGGTCGGACTGGTTGAAGGCCGTGCGGACGAAGAAGGCGATGACGGCGAACAGCAGGGCGACGAGCACGAACGGCGCGGCCTGATTGCGAAGCGCGATCGTCTGCGTATCCGGTCGGGCAACCTCGAGCGGCGCAACGTAGAGCGCCTCCGGCGCGATCGGCGGAAGAGGACCGGGAACCGATGCTTCGACCTCAGCGGGATCGCGAACAGGGCCGTCATTCGTCGCATGCAGTATGACGCCAAGCGCCACGACACTGAGTGCCACAAAATAAAGAAGCGGCGAGAAATTATGGATATGGCGCTGAATGAAGGGGATGATCAGTGTGAGCAGCAGCGAGATCACCAGGATCGAACCATAGGCGAGATTGGTGACGAAGCTCTGCACCGCGCCGAAATTGAAGGTCGCGAGAACGAAGGTGATCAAGTAGAGGTTCGCTGCGCCAAGGAAAGAGCCGAAAGCGCTGGCCCGTCCGCCGGCAAGCGATGCCCCGCCAAGGACCAGCGCCGTGACGGCGATCAGCGTGTAGGTGGTGCCCTGCGAGGGATCGCCGGAGGAAATCAGCGCCGTGAACGCGATCGCTGCCAATCCCGCGAAAGCGCCTGAGATCAGATGGGCGCCGATCCGCACAACGGTGATTGGCACGCCGCTGGTATAGGCGGCGCGTTCATCCGAGCCCATCAACCGCAGGTGCGTGAAGAAGGCGGTGCGCGAGAACAGGCCCCAGGCAATGGTGGCAAGCACAAGAATGGCGAGGACGGGGGAGAAGATCGTGGTGCCAAGCCCCCAGTCGGCCATGAATTGCGGCGCCATGCCGCCCGGGCGCGGCAAAATCACGAGATTGATGCCGGAAAGCGCCAGATAGCCGGACAGGGAAACGATGATCGGCTGGACCCGGACGTAGATTACGATAAGCGCGAAAATGAACTGGTAAAGCGCACCGGTCAGAATGGCGTAGACGAAGATCGTGATCGGGCTGCCGATAACGCCTGCGCCATGAAGCTGGATGAGCGTGACGTTGATGAAGCCGATCAGCGGACCGATCGACAGATCGACAGTGCCCCGACCGGAGATCACCGAGGCCATCAGCGCGTAGGTTGCCAATATCAGCGGCGTGGCCACAATGATGGCGCTGCCGATGCCATTGCTGCTCATCAAGTTCGGCGAGCGCAACACCGCAAGACCGAGCAGCGCGAAGAACATGGTGATCGGAACCAGAAGGAACGGATTTGCACGCCCGCCCTGCGCCTGCCCGGCGACAGCGCGATCGGATACGGTTTCCGTCCTGGTATTGGTGAGCGCGTTGTTCATCGGCCAAGGCTTCTGGCTTGGCCGCTCTCGGCATCGAATTCGATGATCCGGATGGGTTTGCGAAACGGTGCGGGCGGCGGGCGTTCGGCTTCTTCGTGCGCGGCGTCATCAGCGGCCGCCGGGACAAGCGCTGTTTCGACGGCGGCATGGCCGCGCGCTTCCGCCGTCGGCCGGAGCGCCGGCGATGGCCGGTCTGACCCTTCGGGCACCTGCCCCTCGGGCATAGCCAGTCCGCTTCCGTCGGTCTGGCCGAACATCGCCTCAAGCACCTTTTGCGGCTCGAGCGTCCGCCCGTCGAAGGCATCAAAGGGGCGACCGTCGCGGAACACGATCACGCGGGTGGCGAAACCCACGAATTCCTCCAGCTCCGATGACATGTAGACGACCGATTTTCCGTCCTCCGCGAAGGCTCTGAGATGTTTGTAGAGTTCGTTCTTGGCGCCGACATCGATCCCGCGCGCGGGATCGTTGAGCACGATGATATCGGGCCGCATGGCAAAACCCCGTCCGATCAGCACTTTCTGCTGATTGCCGCCGGAAAGGGAGGTTATGCGATCCTCGCGCGCGCCAAGCTTGATCAACAGGTTTTCCGCCTCACGCTTGAAAACCGCCGAGAGCGTCTCTCTGTCGATGATGCCCAAGAAACCGCCGCGCTTCTTCTCCCGGTAGAGTGGCATCACCATGTTTTCGAAGATCGAGAGCGAGGCGAAGATGCCTTCGCGCTTGCGGTCGCCCGATACATAGGCGATCCGCCCCTTGACCGCGTCGGCAAGTCCGAGAACCGCCTGAAGCCTGCCGTCGCGGTCGGCGACCTGGACAAGCCCGCTGCGCGGCGGCTCGACTCCGGCCAACGCGCGGACGAAATCGTCCTGCCCCTGGCCGTCGAGGCCGGCGATGCCGACGATTTCGCCGCGCCGCAGATGGAAATCAAACGGCGCCGTCCCGTCCCAAAGCGTGATGCGCTCGGCCAAAAGGGCAAGCCGGTCGACCCGCGGTCGCGGCGCCTCTTGATGATGGCCGCCGCCGGCGGTCTCATCGCCGGTCATCAGCGCCAGGAGGTTCTTTTCGGTGATCTCATGCTTTTCCAGCACGCCGACATCGCAGCCATCGCGCAGCACCGTGGCACGATCGGAAATGCGGATCAGTTCGGCAATGCGGTGAGTGACGATCAGAACCGTCGCGCCGGCATCGCGCAGCGCCCGCATCTTGGCGAAGAGCCGCTCGGTACTGTCGAAATCGAGCGCCGCGGAGCTCTCGTCCAGGATCAGGACTTTCGGTTCGCTGACCAGCGCACGGGCAATCGTGATCCACTGTTTCAGGCCAAGCGGCAGCGTTCCCGCAATGGCGAAGGGATCGACGGGCTCGCCGGAAAGGTCGAGCATCAGCTCGGCAGCGCGGGCAACCTTGCGCTCCTGGGAGAAAACCTTGGAAAAGAGCGCGTCCGCGCCCATGAAAATATTGTCGACGACCGTGCTCTCATCGGCGACCAGCACCTCCTGATAGACGGTCGAGATGCCGAGCGCCCGGCTTTCCGCCGGCGTCGTCGGGGTTTCGCCGAGAATCGAGACCGAGCCGCTGTCAAAGGGAAGCACGCCCGACACCACTTTTGCCATGGTGCTCTTGCCGCAACCATTGCCGCCGACGATGGCGTGAATCTCGCCTGCCCGCGCCGAAAAGCTCGCGCCGTTCAGGGCACGGGTCGGTCCGAAAAACTTCTTCACGTTGCGCACCGCGATCGTTTCCTGACCGTGGGATGCTGGTGATGTTTCGGCTTCTGGGCGCAGCATGGCGATCGTATCCCGGTGAAATGTCAAGACGCTTGAGGCCGCCGACCGTGGCCGGCGGCCTTCTGCATCAGGGCTTGTATGCTGTCGGATCGGCGGGCTTCATGAAGAAGTCGTTGAGATAGGCCTCCGAGCCCCAGTTGTCCTTGCCGACATTGAGCCAGGCCTGGCTGTTCTCGTCGCAATCTTCCGGAAGGATTTTCGCAACGTCGTCATAGGTCAGCACGACAGGATCGACGAGAACGGACTGGATCTTCGGTCCCTGCCCCTGCAGCGTGCGCATCATGACATCCCAGATCAGCTGGACATCATCGCCCGGCGGCCAGGTCTGAACGGCGGCGTCAATCAGGTCCGGATTCTTGCGCCAGGTGCAAAGCGCGCCCAGTTCGCCGCCGACGGTGACCTTGACGCCGGTGCGACCGGACTGCTTGAGCGCCCGCA
This sequence comes from Martelella sp. AD-3, assembly GCF_001578105.1. GTDB lineage: Bacteria > Pseudomonadota > Alphaproteobacteria > Rhizobiales > Rhizobiaceae > Martelella. Next base: position 234,017 of record NZ_CP014276.1, read on the forward strand.
GAACACCCATTTCAGCCGCAGACTGGACGGCGATGGCATCAAGCTTGCCCGGATGGGTTGCCAGCCATTTCTGCACTTCTCCCTGGGCGATCTGGTCGGTCCACATGCCGGCGACCGAGCCGACGATCTTGATGCCCGGCGCGGTGGCAAGCCCCGCTTTCACGCCGCGATCCTGACTGTCGGAACCGGACGTGCCGGGGATGCCCTCGACGACCAGGACATTGCCCTCTCCGCCCAGTTCCTCTGCCAGACGCTTGCCGATCTCGAAGCCCGCAACCTGATAGTTGACCGAGGAATTCATTGCCGACGGGGCTGTCAGATAGCCCGTCATGGAGAACACCGGCACGCCCTTGTCATAGGCATATTGTACGGTCTGGTTGAGCGCGGTGGGATTGGAGCAGCACACGAAAATGGCGTCGACGCCCTGGTCGACAAGCTGGCGCATCTGCTGGATCTGCGTCGAGTCATTCAGGTTGGATTGCGTGATCACGACATCGCTGATCAGGCCGAGTTCCTTCCATTTCGGAATGATCTCGTTCTGGAGTTCGTCCATCGCCCCGGCACGCCACGTGTTGCCGGCATAAGACGACGCATAGCCGATTTTCCACGGCGGCGGGTTCTTCGCCTTGAAATCCTGCAGCGGGCTTGCGGCCACCGGCTGCGCCGGGTCCAGCATGTCGGGATTGTACAGGCGTTTGGCGACATCCGGATTGATAGAATCGACGCCGCCGGCATGTGCAAAAGCCGCACAGGACGCGGCCATGCCAACGGCGATTGCCAGGGTTCTCAAAAAAGTCATTGGTTCCTCCTCTTCGATAGCACAGACCACCTGTGCGGCAGTTCAACGGAAACAGACCGGCCCTTCCTTACTGGCCGCCGGCCGCGGCCTTGCAATCACTCCCGCCGGGCCTCAGCCCGGAAGTCTCTCAGTCATAGAAGTCGTGCGGCGCCTTCAAAAAGGTCTGCCAGTTGTCGGGATCGTGTCCCGTAACCACCATCGCATTCGTGTCGCTCGCGATCCGGCGCAGCTTCGCCACGGAATTCGCGGCGTCGGCGGACGAATGGACAAGGCCGGGCAAGGCCTTGTTTTCCCAGTGGTCGAGCGTGTAGGCGGCATCGATCGTCAGCAACACCGGCCCGGTTTTCGGCAAGGTGATCAGAAAGGACTGATGCCCCGGCGCATGACCCGGCGTGAAGATCATGCGGACGGCGCCGTCGCCGAACAGATCGTAATTGTCGGTGTATTCCCCGCCGAGGAACTTCCAGTTGAGGCCGGGCCTGTCGAAGTCGGCGCGGATATAGGCGCCGCGGGCAAACCAGTGCGGGTTGAACGCATAGTCATATTCCACGCGCTGGCAGATGATCTGCGCGTTCGGAAAATGGCCGATTGCCCCGGTGTGGTCGAGATGGAGATGGGATTGCAGCACATAGCGGACCGATCCGGGGTCGACGCCGACCGAGCGGCACTGATCGGCGCAGTTCTCCGAAACCTCCATGACCGGATCATAGGCGTCGACAACCGCCCCCCAATGCGCCCGCTTGTCGATCGCGGCCTCGATCGCATTGCCGCCGTCGATGACGATATTGCCTGCCGGATGCTTGATCAGAAACCACGGAACGGGAATGTCGAAATCGCTCTCCCCCTGGTTCATCTTGATGAATTTGAGCTTGGTCTTCAGAATCCCTGTCTGGAACATATGAAGCTCGATACCCGAGGAACTGCCGCCTCTGCGCCGCGAACGATCGGCCGCAGGCGCCCGGACGCCCGGACGCGGCGCAAGACTGCTGGCCGTTCCGCTTCCCGAAAGCGTTTCCGGCCGGGTTTCCCGACGCTGTCCCTTTTCATCAAATTCAATGATCTTCATACGAATTTCCCCGACGCGATTTTCTGCTGGCTGCTGTGTCCCGGTGATGCGCGCTTCATGTGCGTTCCTCGATGAGCCGCAGCGCTTCCTTCAAATACACGGCGAAAAGCGGATAGTTCTCCGACATCGGGAAATGCCCGATATCCTCCATCTCGATATAGATGCCGCCCGGTATCTGCCGCGCGGTGTTCTCCGTCGCATCAGGCGGTGTGAGATAGTCATAGGTGCCGGTCATCATGATCACCGGGCACTGACGGGTATCGATACCGCCAAGTTTGGTCCGCAGGTCATGGTCGACGGAGTAGAAATAGAGGTCGCCTTTGAAAACCTCGGACCCTTGCGTGTAGTAGTGCCAGGTGAGCCAGCGGTCCTTGTCCGGGCTTTGCGGCGCCATCAGGTCCCACACGCCGGAGGCGCAGACCTGGGCAGCGTTGGCATGCGGATGGCGCCACCAGTCGAGAAAGAAGCCGGGCGCATGCTCTGCGGCCTCAACCGGGATGACGGCGCGGAAACGGTCCGGGTGATGGAGCGCGAGCTGCAAGGCGATATTGCCGCCAAAGGAAGAGCCCATGAAGATCGGATTTTCCAGATCGAGCGCATCGCAGAACGCGGTAATGAAATTCATATAGTGCTCGGTCGTCAGCCGATATTCTTCCGTCCACCACTCCTTGTTGAGCGGCGGGTCGGACTTGCCGTGACGGGCAAGATCATAGGCAATCACATCGTAGTCGGCCGTGATTTCGCTATCTTCCAGAAGATCGCGCCACTGGTGGTTGTGGCAGCCGGCGGTATGCTGGCAGACAAGCGGCACGCCCTCGCCGTTGCGCAGGTAAAAGACCTTGTACTCGTAGCCGTCGACATCAATCGTGACATAACGTCCGATGACAGGCGAATGCTTGGCCATAAAGGGCTCCGTATGTTTCGAAAGCGCACCGGGCGCAACAACAGGGCGCGCGCCGGGCTCAGACCGGCACGCCGACTTTGCGAAGCAGTTCAAACTGAACGGTAAAATTGCGCAGGTTCTGCATGAGGACGAGAAGATTGCCCTCAAGCTTCAGGTCCCGCCGGAAGCTTGCCGACCAGATGCCGTGATACATCGGCTCCGGTATCGGCTTGGCAAATTCGCGCCACGTAGCAGGACCGGCGCGCAAGGCAAAGTCATAGGCATCCATCGGCGCGGGATCGATATTGATCTCGCTGACCTTGCCGTCGATCATGCGAATGATGACCTTCGCGGTGCCCATGTCCCAAAGGTAAGTACAGGTGAAATAGCGCGCCATCGCGCCGATCGTCCGATCGCCGTCAGACGCTTCCGCGAAGCGGATGGCCCAGTCTCTCTTGCTCATCACCATGCGCCCCCTCCCAAAAGCAACATAGCCTGCCCCGCGGGTCGTATCCCGACCCGATCACGATTATGAAATCAGTCCATAATCATGCCCACAGTTCGCTATAGTGAACTGTTTTCAGTAGACAGAACAATAATGATCTGTTCTGATGGTTGTCAAGAATGATTTGGAGCGAAACGGCATTTGATTGGCGATGGATCAAGAACAGACAAAACTGGTGCCCGCCGTGGAGCGGGCGACGCGCATACTCGATCTGGTGGCGAGAACCCGAAGCTATCCCAACCTGTCAGACCTCGCGCGCGAGCTTGGAATCGCGAAAAGCTCGGTTCATATGCTGTGCCGCACGCTTGTGGAACTGGGACTGCTGATCCGCCGCCCTGACCAGACCTACCAGCTCGGTCCCCATCTGATGCGCTGGTCGAACGCCTTTATGGAGCAGTCCGACGTGGCCACCGAGTTCGCCTCGATCTGGGACAGGGAAACCGAGCTTCCGGGGGCAACAATTACGCTTACCGTTCTCGAAGGCAACGAGGTGGTCTACATCGCGGCGCGCAATTCGGACATCAGCCATTCGCTTGTCGATTTCCGCGCCGGCATGCGGCTTCCGGCAGCCTTTACCGCGACCGGAAAGGCCTTCCTGAGCCATATGAGCGATTTCGAAGTCAAGAGGATCTATGCGGACGGGCTGCCGCCGCCGCGTACGTCCTCCAGCGTCCAGACCGTTGAGCAGTTGCTCGCGGAACTGCGCGAGACGCGCGAAAGAGGCTACTCAGTCGACAACCAGCAAGTTGCCGAAGGCATTATCTGTTTTGGTGCGTCGGTTCTCGATTCACGCAACTTCCCGATCGCAGGGGTCGCCGTCAGTCTTCGGGCCGATGAACTCATCGACAGAGAACGCACCATCGCCAATGTAAGACGTATTGCAACGCGGCTATCCGCCCGCATGGGAGCCGATCTGGAACGGGCGGCGAGCCGGCGTACGAGGGTGGGCTAGCGCATCGGCCGGAAAATCGAAATCGAATTTCGGGAACCACGATGCGTCGGTTCAATCGGTTGGAGCGGTCTTTGTGCGTCCGAATGGACAACCTCCTGAAAGCCCACATCTAGACGTGAGATCTCGACGGGGATTGCCGGTCAGGCCCCGGTCGGCGATGTCAGGTTGATCGGCCCGGGTGCGAGCCTGGAGCCGTTGAGCGACGCTAGCGCGGTTCCGCCTTTCATGGAGACGCGCACCGCTCTATCCGTTTGTTTTGACGCGTTTTCGCTTAACGTCAGATGTTTCCATCTGACTGCGAAATGCTCCAATCCTCACCATGAACAACGGGCTTTGGACATCTAATCACGAACGGCCTGACATGGGCATTGGCGGCATCCCACCCGCTCGGAAACTGAAAATGGCCGCGTGGTCTCTGCCACTGAACCCCGCTAAATTGAGGAGGCTTGCCATTCCCGTACGCGGAGCAGTCGGCTCATATGTTGTTGGCACGAGGTTTCGCCAACCCACTATGGGCCAAAATAAAATAGTTTTCGGTCCTCAGGGAACAGAACCATAACGCCACCGAGAAATCCCTCGCCGATAATGACAATGCCTGTGTTGTCGGTCAAAGCCTGGGTGAATTTAATTCGAAAACCCAAATACTCTTTCTTGTCTCCCCTCTCAGGGAAGCACGATCTGCCAGAGAATATTTGATTTGATATATGCTCCCCAAGCCTTCTATCGCCCGCTATTTCAATGCTACTTGCAACATCAATGAGAGAAGCATCGGAAAAGTAAGCAAATTTCCCGTCCGGGAATACATAAGCGCCTATATTTTCCTCTTTCCTCTTTCCTCTTTCCTCTTTCCTCTTTTTCCGAAGATATTTTAACGCGTTCTCTGACAATGTTATTAAGTGTCTATGGACTTCGTAATCGTCAGATATATCAATTTCAGCAGCGGTACACCTGAGAAATTCTCGGTGATAATATTCGATATTCTCTACCTTGATGCTCGCCGGAATATTTCTCCGAACTCGAAGTTCAAAAAAGTATTGATAGCTAAAATAAGCAAGGCAAGATATTAGCAAAGTAAAAATTAATTTAAATTTCACCTTATTGTCACCATCTATGTTATTTCCGAGATTTATATAGGATTAATTTCTGCTGATTCTTCACATGTGCCATCGATCAGTTCCCCCGCTTCGAATTGCCTGATGACGTCATCGGAAAAGCGCATCACTCGTTTTGGCACCGGGCGCCCATTCGGTAGCGTCTTGCGCGCTCCCGGACGGAGTATTGCGAGCTGCCCCCTCATACCGGTGAACAGATCCGGCCAGATCGACAACATTTCTTCCTGTTGCCGGCGCGAACGGAGGCGGTCGCGCTTTCCCGCGCAGTAGTCTTTCCAGCTTAGACCGGTCACATAACCTGAGCTTTTCTTCCCGAAACCCGTCGATCTGCGTAACCGGTATCGCCATTCGGCCAGGAAGTCTTGCCAGTTGAAGCCGGTCAAGGTTCCCCAAAAAAACAGTAAGGTGCTGAAATAAAAGGCGATATCGTCCGACACGCAAACGCCGTTCTGTCCGATTTTCGGGATCAGCAAAATAAATTACTTACATCGCCTCGCGAGAAGTCGGTTTTTTGAATCCGACACCCGAATTTGGACTTCTATTTTCTCGGCCGCCGTCGCTTCCTCAAGTGATCGACTTCATGTCGTTGTAATGTCAATTGGTATCGATGACGCTCCAATTCTCCGCCCAGAACGGATTCATCTCGTTATCGCAGTCCATGCGAACAGCATAGGTCTCGGCAAAATCACCGATGTCGATCTCGCGCCGCTTCTCGCCGAGGCATTCTCCGATCGCTTCGATTGCGGGGCAGTGCAGTGCTCCCCGAAACCAGCAGTTTTTTTGACATTGACGATGAGGTTCATCGAACACGCGCAGATTGCGCGCAGAAGGATTGCGATGCGCGTTGAACGATGGAATAGTTCAAACCGAGGGACGCGTGAGAGATACAGCTGCTGGAGGCCTGCGCGCCGTGAAACTCAGTTGATCTGGCTGCCTTCTTTGGTCTTTGCATATTCAAACGCAGCATAAAGACCTTTCAGTTCCGCAAGGCCCTTGAGCCGGCCGATCGCCGGATAGCCGGGCTGTGCCTTTCGTCCGATATCGTCGAGGATATCGTGGCCGTGGTCGGGTCGCATCGGAATAGACCAGTCTGTGCGGCCGGTGGCCCTGCGCCGCGCCTCTTCTTCGACGACGGCCTCCACCATTGCGGCCATATTCGTATGTCCGCTCAGATGTTCGTCTTCATAAAAGGCGTTCATGATCGCCGAGCCTTCAATCCGGACATTCCGCAGGTGCAAGAAATGCACCCGATCGCCGAGATGTTTCATGAACGCCACGGGATCGTTGTCGGGGCGCGAGCCGAGCGAGCCGGTGCATAGCGTGATGCCATTGGAGGGAAGGTCGACGGCCTCCAGTATCAGGCGATAGTGTTCTTCAGTCGACATGATCCGCGGCAGGCCGAGCAAGGGAAATGGCGGATCGTCCGGGTGGCAGCAGAGCCGCATGCCCAGCTTCTCCGCCAAAGGCGCAACTTCGGACAGAAAATCCACCAGATGGGCGCGCAGGCGCTGTTCGGAAATTCCATCATATTCGCGAAGTTGCGCGCGCACATCCTCAAGCGTGAAGGTTTCGGCAGCGCCGGGAAGACCGAAAACGACATTGGCGGCGATCCGCTTCCTGTCCGCCTCGTCCATGGCCGCGAAGCGCGCCGCCGCGGCCTCGCGAACCTCGTGCGGAAAATCCTCCGCGGCCCCGGTCCGGCAGAGGATATGGATGTCGAACGCGGCGAAATCGATGAGGTCGAAGCGCATGCAGCGCGCACCGTTCGGCAGCTCCCAGGAAAGGTCCGTGCGGGTCCAGTCCAAAACCGGCATGAAATTGTAGCAGATGACGTCGATACCTGCTTCGGCGAGGTGCCGCATGCTGGTCTTCCAGTTGGCGATATGGGTTTTCCAGTCGCCCTTCTGTTTCTTGATGTCTTCCGACACCGGAAGCGATTCAACGACGCTCCAGCGCAACCCCGAAGGTTTGCCCCCGGCGGCGGTTGCTATCTGCTGCTGGCGCTGCGCAATTTCCGCCGGGCTCCACACCGCGCCGGTCGGCACGTGGTGCAAGGCTGAAACCACACCTTCCACGCCGGCTTGCATCATGTTTTCAATGGTCACGCGGTCTGCGGGACCGAACCAGCGCCATGTCCGCTGCATCAGTTTTCTCCTCGTTCAATGGGTGTGTCGAGCGTGTCGAGGGCAACCTGCACCTTGCAACTTCTGCTCTTGTCCAGTGCGGCCTTGAAGGCTTCGTCGGCATGCGCCATCGGGTAGGTCCCCGAAATGATCGGGCGGACGTCGATGCGGCGCGTGCCTATGGCCGTCACGGCCTCGGCAAATTCCCGGTCGAACCGGTGGGAGCCGAGATAGGCAATCTCGCGGGCGACCATGCGGCCCATCGGCAGTTCCGCCACGCCCGCAACGCCGACCTGCACAAGCACGCCGCCGGGCTCGAGCGCCTCGACCGCACTGGCTGCGGCCTGCGGCGCGGCCGAGCATTCAAACGCCACGTCATACGGACCTTCCTCGAGAACGCCGTCGGGACGCTCGCGCAGGTCAACCGTCACATTCGCGCCCATACGCCGTGCAATTTTGAGTGGCTTCGCATTGAGATCGCTTGCAACGATGTGCGCGGCGTCGGCAGCCCTTGCTGCGGCAATCGTCAGGCAACCTATCGGCCCCGCGCCGGTGACCAGAACCCGCTGCCCCGTCAGCCCGCCGGCAACGCGGGAGACCGCATGCAGGCTGACAGCCAGCGGTTCTGCGCAGGCCGCCTCGTCAGCGCCGATACCGTCTGGAAGCAGAAAACACTGTCGCGCCTCGACCGTCAGCATCGTGCGGTAAAGACCCTGTTCATGCGGCAGAAACATCGCGCTGCCCATAAAATGCATATCCGAGCAGTGCCGCTCGCGCCCCGAAAGACAAAACCGGCAATGGCCGCAAGGCCGGCTTGGATTGACTGCGACCAGCATGCCGGGTTCAAAGCCCGCCACGTCCGGGCCGACGGATTCGACCCGGCCCGCCGCCTCGTGGCCGAGTATGATCGGCGCGCGCACGCGGATTTTCCCGACGCCGCCCTCGGCGTAGTAATGCAAGTCAGAACCGCAGATGCCGCCGCGTTCCATGGATAGCCGAAGCTGGCCCGGCCCTGGCTGGGGCGACATTTCGCTTTCAAGTCGCAAGTCGCCTTTGGCGTGAAGACGAAGCACTGCGGCCGCAATCGAACCACCGGAAGAAACAGGCATCAGCGGCGCTCCGTGGCAAACAGAATGACGATGAGGATTGTGATGCCGGTGAAAATGTAACGCGAGCCGGCGGCGATGCCGGATGTGTTCAGCAGCGTTACAAGCAGGCTGAGAAAAAGCGCGGCACCCCAGATGCCGAAGGCGGAGGCCCGGCCACCGGACACGGCTGTCCCGCCGAGAACGGCGACAGCCACGGATTCCATCAGATAGGATTCGCCCATGTTGAGCGCTGCGCCACCGGTAAAACCGGCCAGCAGCACGCCGCAGAGACCCGCCATCACGCCGGACACGACATAAGCGATCATCCGGACGCGCTCGGTCCTGACCCCGGCCAGCCGTGCCGCGCGCTCGTTCTGGCCGACGGCAAGCAGATGACGCCCGTATTGCGTGCGCGAAAGAACGATATGCACACACAGGGAGCCTAACAGAGCGAGAACCAGAACCACCTGAACGCCGGCGATCCGCCAGTCCATGAACTGCGAAAGCAGTGCCGGGGGTTTGACGGTGCTGTCCCCGCCTGCCCACATCGCAAACGACATGACAATAAAACTCGTTGCCAGCGTTGCGATGATCGGCGGAATACGCAAAGCGCGCACAAGGCCATAATTGAACCCGCCGATCAGACCGCCCGTGACAAGCGACAGAAGAATGCCAAGGGGCAGCATGACGGACGAACCGCCCATCACATTCATCCCCAGATAGGCGCAAGCCGTGATGACCGCGGAGCAGGACAGGTCGATATTGCCGGGGCCGGACGCGATCACGAACATCTGCCCGGTGCCAACGGTGACCGTGAAAATTGAAAACGAAAGGGCGATGGCCAGCATTTCCGTGGCGCCGCGTCCGTCCGACATCAGGATGGTCCCGCCCCACAGAAGCGCAGCCGCAATAAATCCATAGCTGGCGACCGGCGGCCTGCGTATCGCGCGGGAAAACAGGGCGGATGTCATTGATCGTCTCCCTTGAGAAGGCCGCGCAACAGCAGCACGAGAATGAGAAGGCCGCCCTGCGCGCCGATCTGCCAAACCGAAGGCACATGCAAAAAGGTCAGGACCGAGGAAACCAGTGTGAGGGTGATGGCGCCGACAACCGCGCCGAAGGGCGATACGATGCCGCCCACGAAGGCGCCGCCGCCGAGAATGACACTGGCAATCGAAAGCAGCGTATAGGATGGCGCGATATTCGGCGCGCCGGAGGTTGTGAGCCCGGAGAGCAACAGGCCGGAGATCACCGCGCAAACTCCGGCCAGCAGATAGGCAATGGCCCGCAATCCCGCGACCGACCAGCGCGCGCGCATCATCGCTTGGGGATTGCCGCCGGCGCCGCGCAAAACGACCCCGGCGGAAGACCGCATCAGGCCGAATTCAAGAACGATCACGCAGACAATGGCAGTCCAGATAGGAAACGGCATGACCGCCGGGCGCAGACGCGGCAGTGCGACCAGCCAGTCTGGCGCCTGCCCGCCCGGCGATGGAAGGATGAACAAGGCCAGGCCGAGCCAGACGAATGACATGCCGAGCGTTACCACGATCGACGGCAGCCGCCGCAACCAGGTGACAAGCCCGACAAGCCCGTACAGCAGAACCGAGCCGATCAGGATGCTCCAGCCCAGCATCGGCTGGTCGGCGAGGTAGACAGCGGAAATGCAGGTGACAAAGCCGACATAGGCCCCGGTCGAAAGGTCCAGGTCCCCCTGCGAAATGATCAGCATCTGGCTAAGCGCGGCAAAGATAAGGGGCACAGAGAGCTTCAATAGAAGGTTGAGGCCCATGTAGCTCATCGTGTTCGGACGCAGGACGAACACCAGACCGACAAGCATGACGAGTATCAGGAGGGGCAGAAGGACCGGCGTCAAGCGCCTGATCCTGCCCCCTGCCAGAGAGGCGGAAACGGTAGTCATGTGGGGCACACCCTTCAGGATTGAAACGAGGCTGCAATGATGGCCTCTTGAGACAACGACTGGTGATCGATGCAGTGAACGGGCTGACCTTCGCGGAAGACATAGACCCGATCGCAGTTTTCCAGCTCCTCGACCTCCGTGGAGAACCACACGAAGGTTCGCCCGGCATCGGCTTCCTCTTTGATGATGCGGTAGAACTCGGCCTTGGTGCCGATATCCACGCCCCGCATTGGGTCATCAAGCAGGACGATGGGCGCTGGCGCTGCAAGCGCACGGGCCAGGAGCACCTTCTGCTGGTTGCCGCCGCTCAGTTCGGTGAGGCGCTGATTGACATCGCGGGCGCGAATCCCGATTCGTTGCCGCCAGTCTTCGGCGAAGGCCTGCTCGGCCGCATGGGAAAGAAACAAGCCGCGCCGGATCGCTCCGAGACAGGAAATCGTGAGGTTCTCGGCGATTGTCCACACTGGCAACACGCCATCGCTTTGCCTGTCCCCGGCAACGAAGCTGGTCGGGACTTCCGTTCCGCGACCCTCGAGCTGGATTGCCAGCAAGGCTTCGCGCTGGCCGTGGCCGTCAAGGCCGGTAAAACCGATGATCTCGCCTTTTCGGGCGACGGCTTCGACGGCGCCGGCAACGCTCACCATGATAGGGCCGCTGGCATTGCCGGTCTGCTCTTGCCGCTGTCGCCGAGGGCCGCCATTGCCGCCCATGAGGGCGACAAGCCGGTCTTTCGGCAGATCCGATGACGGCGCCTGGGCGACGACCGTCCCGTCCTTCATCACCACGATCTCGTCGGAAACGGCATAGATTTCATTGAGCCGGTGCGTGATGATGACGATCGAAACCCCGCGTTGGGCGGTCTTTCTGACGTATTCGAGAAACTGCCGGGTCGCCTTTTCGCCAAGCGCCGATGTCGGTTCGTCCAGTATGACCATTGCCAATGGCTTGTCGAGTTCGGAGAAAGCTCTTGCGACCTCGACCATCTGGCGTTGCCCGATCGGCAATTGCGACAACCTGGTGTCGACGTCTATATCATTGTCGGGAAAAATCTCATCGAGGCAGGCGCGCATCATCTGCGCCGCGCGCCGACGCCAGCCGGGGCCTTTCAGCCCGCGATGCACGAGGCGGGCATTTTCCACCACATCGAGATTTGCGCACAGCGAGAGCTCCTGAAAGACACAGCGGATCTCGGCATTTGCGCCGATTTCCATCCGGCCGGAGTCAACCCGCAGGTTGCCCATCATGACATTGACGAGGGTGGACTTGCCGGCGCCATTGTGGCCGACAAGTCCGACGACTTCTCCCGGGGAGATCGTGAAGTTGACGTTCGTCAATGCCTTTACGGGACCGAAGGCCTTGGAGATCCCCGCCAGCCTGAGGACTGTTTGAGAAGTCATTGTCCGACCCTTCGGCTTATTGTTGTGGAGCAGGTGTCGTAGGCAGCGGCTCGCCGTTCTTGTTGGCGTCGATCATCTTGACGACCAGATCCTGCGTGTAGGTCGGATTGGCGACCCCGCCGACCGGCGTTGCGGCCAGCCATGCGTCAAGATCATCGCCATTGATCGTCAGCAGCGGGACCTCGACCTTTTTCGGAACATCCTTGCCCGCCAGGATCTGCTGAGCTGTCCAGAACGCGATCTGCGAAACGGAAGGCGTCGCCGCAAGCGACATGGTCTTGTAGCCGTTTGCGTCTTTCTGCTCCTTCCACCAGGCCAGTTCATCCTGGCGATTGCCCATGATGATGATCGGCATCTTGCGACCCGATGCGGCAAACGCCATGGCCGCGCCATAACCGTCACCACCCTGCGTGACGACCGCGTCGACATCCGGCAGGGTCGGCAGCACGGTTGCCACTTCCTTCTGGGCAACGGTTGATGTCCACTGTCCGTAGACGGTGCCAACGAAGTTCAGGTCGGGATAGGCTTTTGCTGCTTCGTGCAGACCATCGGAGATGTCTTTGTCGGTGGAATCGCCGGCGATGCCGCGGATTTCGAGCAGATTGCCCTTATCGCCCAATTGGCCGGCGACAAAGTCGATCTCCTGCTTGCCCATCGACGCCCAGTTGTAGTTGACATTGTAGGCGCAGTCTTCTGTCACCGTTCCCGCAAAGACGACAACGGTGATCCCAGCGTCGCAGGCATCGCGAACAGCGCCGTTGAGCGCCGTATCGGACCCCGCCAGGATCGCGATCGCGTCGTACCCTTCCAGGATCATGTTCTGAATCTGGCCGGCCTGTTCCGTCACGTTGTTGTTGGCGCTGACCATGCCGTAATCGGCGATCACTCCATCCGCGACAGCCTGTTTGGCAATCGCCTCGAAGCTCTGGTTCATGACCTGGCGAAACGAATTCCCGGAATAGGAATTGCTGAACCCGATCTTCATCGTGCTGGTGTCGCCATCGGCGACCTGAGCCATCACGCCATTGGCACAAAGCAGGGCAACGGCGGCAACGCCCAATGACAGTGAATTTGAGAGATGCATTTGTTCCTCCATAAAATGCATTGAGCGGTCATTGCCTCCAGACAACCGACCGCACAAGACTACTATTACTACCATGGTAGTACGTCAAGTGTTGATTGCGACGTGATTTTGTGACAAGACAGAAGGACAAATTAGGCTTGCGCCATTTTTGGGCCTTTGGCCGCTTATCGAGAAAGGACGCTAGCAATTGTTGTTTACGAAAATGATGCCCGCGTTGGCTGTTTGATCAGTAAATCTGATGACAAAAACGGCTGGACTTCCGTTGCATGTCAGCAGGACCAGAAACGAGAAAGTACGACATGACCCAGTTGGCGGCGACTGAAAGTATACCGGCATTGCGGGAATCCTGGCGGGAATGGTTTGACCCCAAGCAGCCGATCGTGACCCAACTCTATCGCTATCTTCGCAGCGAGATCCTCACGCTGTCGATCGCGCCCAAGGTGAGGCTCAGCGAAAAGGATCTTTCCGACCGTCTGGGTCTCAGCCGCACACCGGTCCGTGAGGCGCTGATCCGTCTTGCCGAAGAGGGGTTGGTTGATATTCTTCCGCAGCGCGGCACATTTGTCTCACCGATCCGCGTCAATCAGGTCAAGGAAGCGCAGTTTATCAGGGAGGCGCTCGAGACCTCGATCGCAAAACGGGCGGCGGAAACGGTCACCGACGAACTCATGACCCGGCTCGACCGGCTGATTGCCCAGCAGGAAGCAGCTATCGGCGTTTCGGATCTCGACGGCTTCTTGAAATACGATGAAGCTTTCCATGAGACCTTGTGCGAGCATTGCGGTCTGCACCGCACGTGGAAAATGCTGCAACACGTCAAAGGCCAGCTTGACCGCGTCCGATATCTGAGTCTGCCCAACAACCGGCTTCACGTCGACGACCTGTTCAATCAGCACAAGGCAATTACCGAGGCAATCCGGAAGAGCGACCCACAGTCCGCCAGCGATACGATGACGAAGCATCTGCGAGAGGTCTACAGCACCATAGAGCGACTTATCCGCAGCAAGCCGGAGATTTTTGATCTTAGTGAGGACCAGGAGTGATCATGGAGCATGCTCTCAGCGCGCTGATAGCTGGCTATACACACGTTGACCTGACCCATACATTGTCGCCCGAAATGCCCGTCTGGCCGGGACATCCGCCAATGTGTCACGATCTGTGCGAGAGCTACGAGACCGGCGCCGTCAGTAAGTTTTACGCTGTTTCCCTTGGCGAGCATACGGGCACCCATCTCGATGCCCCTGTACATTTCGTCGCCGGTGGCGCCTCCATTGATCAGGTTCCGGTTAAGCAACTGGCGCTCAGGCTTGCCTGTCTGCAATTTCCCGAAAGGGCCGCTGGCACCCTGATCACCGCCGATGACATTGCCTCCTGGGAAGCGCAAAACGGCGCCATTCGTGCAGATGATGCCGTGTTCTTCCATTTCGGTTGGGATCGCTATTTCGTTGCCGACCACGCATTGTTTCTGGCCGGTTGGCCTGGGCTTTCGGAAGATGCCGCGCTTTATCTGGTCGACCGAGATGTTAAAATGGTCGGCTGTGACTGTCTTTCCATAGACTGTTCCCGAACCGATTATTTCCCCGCTCATCGTGCCCTTCTCGCAAACGGCATTCTGATCGGCGAGAATTTCAATAATCTCGGCCTACTCCCGGCCTTTTCGACCCTCATCGGCCTGCCGCTTCCCATCGTCAACGGCAGCGGCGCCCCGATACGCGCGGTTGCGCTTGTCTGAAATGCGATCACGCCAACGTCTCCCCGGAGCCAAATGACCGTATACGGCGCCCCCTTTCGCGCAATACGGAACGTCGGATGCAAGCCACTGACCTGCCACTGAATTTTCATCCGGCTGCGACTAGAGTCTGGGCGGTTTTTGATACGCCAAATTGCGCGATCTCGGCACCCACAAAAGCCGAAACTATATCCCGACCACCAGTCCGAATGGGTCCTGCAGAAAGCCACCTAAACGAGACTGAAAGCTGTATTGGAACTGCTGCCAAATGATGTTGCGCGCCGCGCCAATCGATTTTGCGCGCTACACATTCGTCCGTCCCTTAATAGGCCGGACTCTAATCCATTCTGGAGGAAATTCTCAGTGGCACGTCAGGCTCCAAGGCATCACCGTCGGTGGCTGCACAAAAGCCGTCTTTTGTCGCAAAGTCGGTGTTTCGATGTCGGACGACAATAACTTCAAAATTCAGGGATGGTGGGCCTGGAGGGACTCGAACCCCCAACCAAGCGGTTATGAGCCGCCGGCTCTAACCATTGAGCTACAGGCCCGTCCGGACGTCAGACGGTTTGTCCGGCGCCGCGCCGGCAATGGCTCCCGGCGCGGTTCTTCCGACTACCCCAAATTCGAAACCACGGCAAGCCTCGCCGCGGTCGTGCCTGCGATCCCGCCGAGGCTTGCCGACGAGGCGCTCCGCCAACAGGAAGGCCGCGCGTTTCCGCGCCGGGGAGAAGGCTGCGGCGCGCGCGTCGCCCGCTTGCCGCCGCCCGGTCGTCAAGGCCACATGCCGGCGGCAAACATCGGCCTTCGAAAAAGGACATTTCCATCGACCCAAGGGGCGGCGGCGGCGCGATGCGGTGGTCATCGACCGCCTTCGAAACAGGTTGTCCGTTGCCGCAGGCAATCCTTGCTGCTACGCAAGGCGGACCGAGGCAGTCGGCTATCCGGCGCGTGGGCGCCCGTTTTGCCGCATTGGCTTCACAATTGCCGGACAAGACTTCGCTCACGGCTTTTTTCAAGGAGGGATTTCCCATGGCCAATCTTCCGGTTCGCATCGCAGCCGCCGGGCTTGTTCTCGCGCTTCCGTTCGCAGGCGGCGCTGCGCTTGCCCAATCCCCGGAAAATCCGGCGACGATCTCGATCTCGGCCGAGGGCGACGCGACGCTGGTGCCGGATATGGCGACTGTCTCGCTTTCCGTCATCAGCCAGGCGGACGACACGTCAACCGCCATGGCCGACAATGCGAGCGCCATGCAGAAGGTGATCGCAGCCCTGAAGGAGGACGGTATCGCGGAAAGGGATATCCAGACCGCAAACTTCTCCGTCAGCCCGCGCTACGAGCAGGTCAAGGCCTCCGACGGCTCGACGCAAAGCGAGATCGTCGGCTACGAGGTGCGCAACGGGCTGAACGTGAGGGTGCGCGACCTTGCAAAACTCGGGGCGGTGCTCGATCGCGCGGTCGCTCTCGGCGTCAATTCGGGCGGCGGAATCGCCCTTTCCAACAGCGATCCGTCCGCGGCCGAGGACGAGGCGCGGCGCGAGGCCGTCGCCAGGGCGCTCGCCAAGGCGGAGACGCTTGCCGAGGCCGCCGGCGTCTCGCTCGGCAATGTGCTGTCGATTTCGGAGCAAAGCTCCATGCCGCAGCCGATGATGTTCGCCCGGTCCGATATGATGATGGCGAAGGCCGAAGGCGCGCCGCCGATCGCCGCCGGCGAGAACACCTACACGATCACCGTCAACATGACGCTGGCGATCGAGTAGGTTTTTGAGCGTTTCCAGGAAAAGCGGAAGCGCGCTATGCGCGCGCCCGGCCTCTCGGGCGTCGCGCGCCTCGACGCCGGCCAGAACTGATCGCCTTCTCGTCCCGGAAGGCGGATGAGCCGTTCGCATCGCCGCTTTTCCAAGCGGCCGCCGAGCGTGGATCCGACGGATGGACAGGATCTTCGACAAAGGCTTCAGCGGAACCACAGCTTCAGGCCGGCCGGCCGGGCCGAAAAATCATGGTTTGCGTGTGCTGCCGCGCTCGATGATGGTGGGCAGAATCTGCACATGTTTCGCGGCTTTGCGGCCGCCATGCCTTTCCATCAGCAGGTCGACCGCGGTCTCTCCGATGACGCCGGCCTCCAGACGCAGGGTGGATAGCTCGGGCGCGAGCATGTGGGCAATCGAACTGTCGTTGAATGCGACGACCTGGACATCCCGGGGGATCGACAGTTTCGCCTTTTCAAGTCCGCGATAGACCTCGACCGCGGTGCGGTCCGCATAGATCACCACGGCGTCGGGCAGTGGCTTGCCGGTATCCGCAAGCCGCGAAAACAAGGTACGTATCTGGTCTTGCCCGTCGTCCGAAGAGTCTCTTGCATAGGTGACATAGTCCGGGTCGAACAGGCCGGCCTCCGACATCACCGAACGGAACGCCGCCAGCCGCCGCGACTGCGGGCCCTGGACGCCGACAAGGGCCGGTTGCCTGACGCCGCGCGTCAAGAGCCATTCGCAAAGCCGGGTGGATGCGCTCCAAAGGTCGACATAGGCGACGTCGACATCGACGGGCCTTTCCTGCGGATGGGCAAGCACGGTCGCAACGCCGAGCGCGCGGATCGCCTCCAGGTGGCCGTCGGGAAGATCGCCGACGGAGATGATGCCGACATTGCGCCCACGGGTAAGCATCGCCGGATCGAATTCGCCGGCAAAGAGCCTTGTCGTCGCCATTCCATAGGCTTCCGCGCGCGCTTCGATGCCCTGGCGCAGGCCGACATAGAAGGGCTGGGAGAGTTCGGAAGCACTGGAAAGAAAGTGCACGATCATCACCGATCGGAGGTCGCCGGGTCGGCGCAGCGCGATCGACGCATCCTCCTTGCGGCTGCTTCGCGACCGTCGCATCACATATTGCAGCGCTTCGGCCGTCTCGACCACGCGGCGACGCTTCTCATCGGAGATCGAAAGGGTCGGATCGCGGTTGAGAATGCGCGAGATGGTTGATTCCGCGACCCCGGTCCGCTTGGCGATCTCCTTCAGCGTTACCATGCACCCGTCCCTTTCTGCCCGTCAGTTTGCCGGGACGATCTCCGCGGGCGCTTCGCCGGCCGCGATGATACGGGCGGCAAGCCGTTTTGCCAGTTCGTCCCGAACCTCAGCGTAGTCGGGCGCGGCGACGAGATTGTCAAGTTCGACCGGGTCGCGCTCCAGATCGTAGAGGTGCGTTTCCACATAGCGCCGGCTGGCGCTGTCGCTCCAGCCGTCGGCGTCAGGATCGGCGACGCAGTATTTCCATCGGCCGGCCCTGAGCGCGCGCCCGACCTGGCTTTCGCTGATCTGGATGAACACCTCGTCCTCAGGCCGGTCGGTCGGCCTGAGGAGCGACCGCCCTTCCATCGCGGCCGGTACGGCGATGCCGGCGGCATCGAGCAAGGTCGGCGGCAGGTCGATCAGCGAGGCGGCACGGGTGATATCCCCCTTGCCGTCGAGCCCGGGACCGGCCAGCAGCGTCGGCACCCTGATCGAGGCTTCGTGACAGGAGCGCTTGTATTCGGCGTTGCGGGTCTTGAAATGGCAGCCGTGATCGGAGGTGAACAGGATGATGGTATTGTCGAGTTCGCCGCGCGAGATCAGGGCGTCGAGAATGCGGCCGAAGGCTTCGTCGAGCCGCGCGACCATGCCCATATAGCCGTGATAGTGTTCCCGCGTCGTGCCGCCCAGCGTGTCGAGATCGGAAGGGTAGGACGTGATCCGCCGGGCGATCCGATCCGCGTAGCCCACCGGCGCCGGGTAGTTGTCGTCCTGGTTCTGATGGTGCGGCTCCAGGAAGGAGAGGAACAGGAAGAAGGGTTTGTCGCGCTCCCGGTCGATATAGCGAATTGCCGCATCGCTCAGCGCATCGACCCGGTAGCCCGGCAGACGGTGACGCTCGCCTTCGCGATCGAAGAGATCGGTTTGATAGGGCCAGGAGGTGAACTCCAGGATATTGGCTGCAAGCCAGTGGTCATAGCCGCCCTGCTGGCTCTGGGGCACGGGGTCGGTCTCCGCCAGATGCCATTTGCCGATATAGCCGGTTTCGTAGCCGGCCTCGCCGAAATAGTGCGCAAGCGTCTTTTCGCCGGGGGGCAGCGGTATGTCATTGCGATAGCAACCGGTCGTGGTCGGGTATTTGCCCGTCTGGAAGGCGGAGCGGGCGGGTCCACAGACCGGCTGGCAGGTAAAGGAGTTGCGGATGAAGCGTCCCCTCTCGGCCATCCGGTCGAAATTGGGGGTCAGATCCAGAGGGTTGCCATGGGCGCCGACCGTGTCCCAACGTTGCTGGTCCGTGAAGAAGACCAGTACATTCGGGCGTTTCGTCATGACCTCTCCCTCACTTCATGCCGGAGAGCATGACGCTCTGCACGAAATAGCGCTGCATGATGACGAAGAGCAGAAAGCAGGGCAGGAACAGAAGCATGCCGCCCACGGCTGTGAGATTCCATTGGGTAAAGAATTCCTGGTTGAAAAGGGTAAGCCCGGTGGTGATCGGACGCATGCTCTCGGATGAGACGGCCACCAGCGGCCAGATGAACTCATTGAACTGAAAGACGAAGGTGAGGAGCGCCAGCGTCGCGATCGCGGGTTTGAGCTGCGGAAGGACGATATCGATGAAAATCCTGAACTCGCTCGCCCCGTCGAGCCGGGCGGCCGCCACCAGGTCGTCCGGGATCGGCATGATGAACTGGCGCATCAGGAAAATGCCGAAAGCGCTCATGGCAAAGGGCAGGATCAGGCCCGGATAGGTGTTGAGAAGGCCCATTTCTGCCGTCATCACGTAAAGCGGGATGAGCCTGATGAAGAACGGGATCATCAGCGTCGCCAGCAGCGAGACGAACATGAACCGCTTTCCCGGAAACTCCATCTTGGCAAAGACGTAGCCGATCAGCGGATCGAACAGCACATGCAGCAGCGTGATCGTTCCGGCCACGATCAGGGAGTTGAGCATGAAGCGCGCGAAAGGCGCCTTTTCCCAGATCGTCACGTAGTTCGAAAACTGCAGGCTCTCGGGAATGACGACCACCTGGCCGGAGAACATCTCCGCGTCGCTCTGCAGCGAAAGCGAAACCATATAGAGGAACGGCAAAACCGCCATCAGGACGAAGAAGGCCAGAAGCGGGTAGATCAGAAGTTTCGATGCTGTTTTGTGATTGTCCTTGCGGGCCATGTCGTCCTCATACGTGCCTTATGTCGCGGTGAAGCAGCTTGAACTGGGCCCATGTGATCAACAGGATCAGCATGAACATGGCGAAGGAGAGAGCGGAGGCATAACCGATATTGAGACCCTGAAATGCGGTTTCATAGACATGCAGCGAATAGAGCCGCGTGGCATTTGCCGGTCCGCCCTGGGTCATCAGGTAAGGCAACGCCATTTCCTGGAGCGACGCGATCATGATGACCACGGCGAGAAACAGCGTGGTCGGCATCAGCAGCGGCAGGGTGATGTCGCGGAACAGATGGTGGCGCCTGGCGCCGTCCATGCGTGCGGCCTCGTAGAGGTGGGCGGGAATGCCCTGGATGGCGGCGATATAGATCAGCACCGCATAGCCGAGGTCCTTCCAGACGGAGACCGCGATCAGCGTCCAGATCGCCGTATCGGGGTTGACCAGCCAGAATTGCTGCGGAAGACCGACGCTTGCGAGCGCCGCATTGAGCAGTCCGGTATAGGGATCGAGGATCGCCCGCCACATCAGCGCCGAGATCACGAAGGAGATGATGTAGGGGAAGAACAGGATTGCCCGTATGCCGTTGCGCGCCCTGACCGGGCCGACCAGAAGCGCCGAAAGCCCCAGCGCCAGAACCAGCGTGAAGACCACGCTGCCGATCGCGTAGATCAGCGTTGCCTTGATGGCCTTGATCGCCAACCTGTCATTCAGGATATGGGCGTAGTTCTTCAGCCCGACGAAGGCGGAGTCGCCGATCAGCGGCTGGCCGCTTCTGAAGCTTGCCCATAACTCGATCGCGATCGGCCAGAAGAAGTAGATCAGGAAATAGACGATGGCCGGCGACAGAAAGGCATAGGCTGTCAATGTCCGCCTGGTTTTGTAGGTCATCCCGTTATTCCCCGATAGAAAGCGGCATGCCCCGGCGCAACCGGCGACCGGGGCATGCTCCTGTTCATTCGTTGGCAAGAATCGCGTTGGCCTCATCCTCGGCCGCGGCAAGCACCTCGGCCGCCGGCTCATTGGCGAACAGGACCTCGTCAATGGCGCCGTTGAGCACTTCGTCGATGGCGGGATTGTACTTTCCGGCCTGGCGCAGCTCGAGCGTGACGTCGCGCGAATAGGGAAGGCAGGCGCCGAACTGGCCGAGAATCGGATCGGCCTGCACTTCAGGATCTTCCAGCCAGGACTTGCGCGGCATGGTCATCGAATATTGCAGCGAGGTGGCGACCTCGACATCGACGGCCGTCAGGCGCTTGATCAGGTCCCAGGCCTGTTCGGGATATTGCGCCTCCTTGGGAATCATCAGGCTGACGCCGCCCTGGATCGTTGCCTGCTCGACTTCCTTCAGCGACGGCGCAACCGCCCAGTTAAGGTCGGGATTGCCGGTGCGAATGGGGTTGATGTCCCAGGGTCCGGTGATGATCATCGCGGCGCGACCGGCGGTGAAGAGCCGTTGCGGGCCCTCGTAATCGGCCCCCGTGACGGGAACCGGGGCGGAGCGGTCCTCATGGATCAGGTCCGACAGAAACTGCACGCCCTCTGCCGCCGCCTCGCTTCCGAAGGCGATCTTGCCGGTTTCGGGATCATAATACCGGCCGCCGTTCTGCATCACCCAGGGCATGGAATAGGCCCAGACCGCATTGGGCACGAAGCCGAAGACGCCGTTCCTGGTGGTCGCCTTCGCGATCTCCCGGAACTCTTCCCAGTTCGTCGGCGGATTGTCGTAGCCCGCTTCCTTGAGCATATCGACATTATAGAGCAGGGTCGCGCAGGTCAGGTGGATCTGGACGCCGTAGAGCGAGCCGTCGACCGTATTCTTCCTGACCGAGGCGTCCTGCCAGTCGCCGGGATAGTCGAATTCCGCCCTGTCACGCGCTGCAAGATCGTCGAGGTTGTAGAGCAGGCCCTGCTGGGCGAATTCCGGCACCCAGGCGCCGGGTTCTGCAACGAGGTCGGGCGGATTGCCGGCGGCGAAATCGGCCACCAGCTTGGTGCGCAGGTCCGGCCACTGGTAACGTTCGAAGGCGACGGTCCAGCCGGGATTGTCGGCCTCGAACTCCTCGAAGACTTCAAGATAGGTGTCATAGCCGTGGCCGGCATTGAAATAGATGCGGATTTCCTCGGCATGCGCCGCACCGGCCATGATGCCGGACGCAATCAGCGTTGCGGCGCTGCCCTTGAGTATCGATTTCAGCATTATGTCCTCCCGTGCTGAAAGTTAAAGCGTTTCCAGGAAAAGTGGATACCGGTTTCCGTCCGGAAACGCGCTAACGGAGCCTTCTCTCCGTTTTCTGGTCGAAGAAGAATGCCCGCTCCGTGGGGATGGCGAGCGCGACGCTGTCTCCGGCCGCCATCTTCCTGTGGCCCTGAAGATCGACGCAGAGCTCGGTTCCGTCCGCAAGCGTCGCATAGCCGTAGGTGACGCCGCCCAGATGTTCGACGGCGCGCAGACGGACCTCCATTCCGCCGGCGCCGAGCCGAAGGTGTTCGGGCCTGATGCCGAGCGGGCCGCGCCACGCGGCCGGGACGAAATCCGGCCGGGGCAAGGGCGGGCAATCAATCCCGGTCAGGCGGATGCCGTCGGCCTCGGCCTCTGCCTTCAGAATGTTCATAGACGGCGATCCGATGAAGCGCGCGACAAACAGGTTTTCGGGGTTGTCGTAAAGGTCGAGCGGCGAGCCGACCTGCTCGATCCGCCCGGAGCGCAGCACCACGATGCGGTCGGCGAGCGTCATCGCCTCGACCTGATCATGGGTGACATAGACCATGGTGACCCCGAGCGAACGATGAAGGTCGGCAAGCTCGAGGCGCATGCGCGTGCGCAGTTCCGCATCGAGATTGGAAAGCGGTTCGTCGAAGAGAAACACCTTCGGATCGCGCACGATCGCCCGCCCGATTGCCACGCGCTGTCGCTGGCCGCCGGAAAGTTCGGATGGCTTGCGCTCCAGCAGATCCTCAAGACCGAGGGTGCGGGCGGCACGCTCGACCGTTGCCTTGATCTCTTCCTTCGGCTTTTTCGCGATCTTGAGCGCGTAGCCCATGTTTTGGCGCACGGTCATGTGCGGGTAGAGCGCATAGTTCTGGAAGACCATCGCCGCGCCGCGCTCTCCCGGGTGGCGTCGGCTGACCTCTTCGCCGCCGATCAGGATCTCGCCTGCGCTCGCATCCTCAAGGCCCGCGATCGTTCTGAGCAATGTGGATTTGCCGCAACCGGATGGTCCGACGAATATGCAGAATTCG
The DNA here is from genome assembly GCF_001578105.1 of Martelella sp. AD-3. Taxonomy (GTDB): domain Bacteria; phylum Pseudomonadota; class Alphaproteobacteria; order Rhizobiales; family Rhizobiaceae; genus Martelella. Next base: position 257,090 of record NZ_CP014276.1, read on the forward strand.
CCGTCCTCGATCGTGAGGTCGATGGCGGGAATGGCCTCGAAAGCCCCGTAGGATTTGCGTAATCGGCGGAGTTCGATCCCGGCCATTCTGTCTCCTCCCTCGCCGCCGGCGGTCCCTCCACGAACTGTCCGGCGTGCGATAGTAAGCTTTAGTAAAGTTTTACTAGACGAAAGTCAAGCATGCTTCGAGCCCGTGCGCGATCGCGAATGACTGTGCCGGGCATGGAAGAAACGGCGCCCGAGCCGATCAAGGTCCTGCCGGTCGCACGGCGGAAGACGTTCGGTGGTCGCGGCGCATTGATCTGGCTCAAGCAATGCGTCCGCCTGGCGGACAGTTTGATGCTGCGCCTCCCTTTTTCGGGTTCTTGCTTCTAGAAGCTTAAATGGAGGAAGCAGTGCATCGACCGGGAGGAAGTATGCAGCATAATGAACACGAAGCGCGCACTGTCATGCGGGGCCGGCAGTGTCCCTGTGCCGGCGGAAGGCAGATCTGATGGCCGAAAGACGCAAGACAATCGTGTCGACGGTTCTTCTGGCCGTTGCGGCCGGGTGTTTTCTCGTCGGCGCAGGCGTCACGGTCACCGATGTCGCTATGCGCGCGCTTTTCGGACGCAACGTTCCGGCGGCGATCGAGCTCACCTCCTATTCGATCGGGCTGGGCGCGCTGTTGTCGATCCCGGTCTGCTACGCGACGCGCACCCATGTCTCGGCAAAGCTGATGTCGGAACTGATGCCCGGCCGCCTGTCGCGGCCGCTCGGCCTTCTCGGCGCGGCAGCCTCGGCCGTCTTCGCCGCGCTGCTGCTCTGGATCGTTGCCGCCAATGCGCTTTCCAAGATCGGGTCGCCGGAAACGACGCCGGATCTGCGGCTGCCGATGCCGCTGCTTCTTATCATCGTCACCGCCGCGCTGGCGGCGGCCGCGGTTGCGGCTCTGGTCGGGCTCTGGCTTGAGTTCAAAGGCAGGGGGACAGGCGAATGAGCGGGCTTTTCCTCGGCGGCGCCGGCTTTGCCGCCGCCATCCTGATGATCTTTCTCGAAATTCCGGTCGCCGTGGCGCTCGGCCTCGTCGGCATCACCGGCACGGCGCTGATCATCGGCGTTTCCGGCATGGTCGCCATGGGGGCGACGACGGTCTGGGACAGCGTCACCAACTACACGCTCACCATGCTGCCGCTGTTCGTGCTGATGGGCAACCTTGCCGCCCGCAGCGGACTGTCTTCAAGCCTCTACCGCTCGATGGCCGTTCTGATCGGCCACCGGCGCGGCGGGCTGGCGCTCGCCACCATCGGCGCGTCCGCGGGTTTCGGCATGATTTCGGGCTCCTCGCTCGCCACCACCGCCACCATGGGTCGCATTGCCTTGCCGGAAATGCGCGCGGCCGGCTACACGCCCTCGCTTTCGGCCGGATCGGTTGCCGCCGGCGGCACGCTCGGCATTCTCATTCCGCCATCGACGGTGCTGGTCATCTACGCCTTCATCGCCGAACAGTCGATCCGCTCGCTGCTGCTCGCGACCGCCGGACCGATCGTTCTTGCCGTCCTGCTCTACTGCCTGGCGATCTGGCTGCCGATCGCTTTCGGCTGGTCGAAAGCGCCGAAGCGCGACAAGGCCGGCACAGCCGAACGTCTGGCGGCGATCCGCGAACTCGTTCCGCCGACGGCAATCTTCGGCCTGATCATGGGCGGGCTTTATACGGGCATCTTCACCGCCAATGAAACCGCCGCCGTCGGCGCGGCGGTGGTGCTCGCCTACGGGCTCCTCTCCAGGCGGTTGACGGCCTCCGGCTTCTTCGCCGCCGCCACGGATACCGCGCTCACCTGCGGCGCGCTCTATCTGGTGCTGATCGCCGCCAACCTGTTCAATTTCTTTCTGGCCCTTTCCGGTCTGCCCTTCTCGCTCACCGGCCTTTTCTCCGGCATCACCGGCGAGCCGATCCTGGTGATCCTGCTGATGCTGGCGATCTATCTGGTGCTCGGCACGCTGATGGACAGCCTCGCCATGCTGCTTTTGACCGTGCCGCTGTTCGTGCCGATCGCGAGCAGCGCCGGCATCGATCTCGTCTGGTTCGGCATCTTCGCGGTCATGGTTGTCGAAATGGGGCTGATCACGCCGCCGGTCGGCATGAATCTTTTCGTCCTGAAAACCACCAATCGCGAGATTTCGATGGTGGAACTCTGGCGCGGGGTTACCCCCTTCGTCCTGGCCGATCTCGTCCGCGTGTCGGTGATCATCGCGATCCCGGCCATCGTCACCTGGCTTCCGAGCCACGCATTCTAGTTTCACGAACTGTCATCACGGGAGGAAGAATGATGTTCAGACTTTTGTTAAAGGCCGCCGCCCTGGCGCTGGTTCTCGGGGCGCCGCTTGCGGCGCAGGCCCGGGAAATGCGGGTCTCCTCGCACGAGCCGCCGCAGGGCTTCTATTCCGCGCAGATCCTGCAGCCCTGGATCGATGCGGTCAATGCGAAGCTCTCGAAGGGCAACGCCTTCAAGCTCTATCCGGGCGCCATTCTCGGCGCGCCGCCAGCCCAGGCCGAACTGGTGAAGGCCGGCGTCGCCGATGTCGCGCTGGTGGTGCCGACCTATACGCCGGGCCTCTTTCCGATGTCGGGCGTGGTGGAAGTGCCCGGCCTTGCCCGAAGCTCCGAGCAGGGCACGCACATTCTGAGCGCACTCTGGGACAAGGGAGCTCTGGAAAAGGAATATGCTGACTACAAGGTCATCGCGCTCTTCACCACGCCCGGCTACCGCCTGTTCATGACCGGCAAGGGCGTGACGACGCCGGACCAGATGGCGGGACTGAAGCTGCGCACGCCCTCGCAGTTCGGCTCGACGCTCTACGAAATGCTCGGGGCCTCGGGCGTCTCCATCCCGGCGCCGCAGGTCTATGAGAATCTCGAGCGCGGCGTGGTCTCCGGCGCCGCCTGGGTGATGGATGCCTACAAGACCTTCCGCCTCGACGAGGTGGCGCCATCGATCACGACGCTGAAATTCACCGCCCAGCCGATGGCGATCCTGATGAACAAGAGGACCTATGAGGCCCTGCCCGAGGCCGACCGCGCCGTGATCGACGCGATGTCGGGAACGAGCCAAGCGGCAAAGATCGCAGCCACCGTCGATGCCGCCGACGCCGCGATCGAGGCCGACTACCGCGCTGCCGGCAAGGTTGACTTCGTCGCGCTGACGGAAGCCGACATGGCCCTCTGGAACGACGCGCTTTCGGGCGCTGCCGACAGGTGGATCGGTGAGCAGAGCGACCCCGAGGCGGCGAAAGCCGTGCTCGAAACGGCCCGCAAGGCTTCGGCCGAATAACGCTGCGGCGATCCGCGTCCGCCCTGCGGACGGACGCGGATTGGTCCTGAAAAGAGCCGGAACCTGCGGCTATGCTCGGGCCTCAATATTCAATTTCTGAGGGAGAAAGACCATGGCAATCAATGCGCTGGGCTATCTCGGCGTGCGCTCCGACCGACTCGACGAGTGGTCCGACTTCGCCGGAAAACTGCTCGGCATGCAGAAGATCGATCGCGGCGGCAAGGCGATGGCCTTCCGCATGGATGATCGGGTGCAGCGCCTCCTCGTTTCCGACGAGCCTGGCGAAACGCTCGCCTTCCTCGGCTTTGAAGTCGAAGACCGCGACGACCTCGACGCCTATGCCGCAAGGCTCGACCGAGCCGGCGTGAAGGTGGCGCGGGGGTCTCGCGAACTCGCCGACCGCCGCTTCGTCGGCGATCTCATCCACTTTGCCGATCCGGGCGGCAATCGCGTCGAACTGTTTCACGCGCCGATGATCGCAAGCGACCCCTTCGTGCCCGGCCGCCCGATCGACGGGTTCATGACCGGGCCGCTCGGCATGGGCCATGCGGTGCTGCATGTGAAGGACATCGCGGTGATGATGCCGTTTTACCGCGACCTTCTCGATTTCCACGTCTCCGATTACGGGCTTGAACCCTATGGCCTCTATTTCTTCCACCTGAACGAGCGCCACCACTCCTTCGCCATGGTCGGTTCCGGAAGGCTCGGCTTCCATCATTTTATGGTCGAGTTCCAGAATCTCGACGATGTCGGTCAGGGTTACGACCTTGCCGGGCTCGAGGAAGGTCGGCTCGCCTACACGCTTGGCCGCCACACCAATGACTACATGACCTCCTTCTACGCCAACTCGCCGTCGGGCTTCTTCGTCGAGAACGGCTGGGGCGGGCGGCTGATCGACCCGAAAACCTGGGAGCCGCACGAGACCCATGACGGGCCGAGCTTCTGGGGACATGAGCGGCTTTACCTGACCGAAGAGGGCGGCCGCAAACGGCTGCGCGACATGCGGCTCGACGCGGCTGCCAGGGGCCGGCGCGCGCCGCCGGTGGCCGATTGCCCCTGGCTTTTCGGTGAACTTGCCAAACGAAAGGGCTGAATATGGACTATTCCGACGCCACCCATTTTGACGTCGCCATTGTCGGCTACGGCCCGGCGGGCGCGACGCTCGCTCATCTTCTCGCCCAGTGCGGGCTGAAGGTCCTGGTGCTGGAGCGCGAGACGGCGGCCTATCACCTGCCGCGCGCGGTGCATTTCGACGCCGAGGTGATGCGCGTCTTCCAGTGGATCGGCATCGCCGAGGCGATCGAGCCGTTGACGGCAATGCATCCCGGCATGCGCTTTGTCGATGGCAACGGCAAACTGCTGCTCGACTGGCCGCGCCCGCAGGGCATTGGGCCGCAGGGCTGGCGGGCGAATTACCGCTTTCATCAGCCGGACCTCGAAAAGCTGCTGCGCGATCGCCTTTCCGGATATCAGAACGTGACCGTGCGCACCCGCGCCGATGTCTTTTACATCGAAGATCGCGGCGGCCATGTCGAAATGAGATTCGAGGACATGAGCCGCGGCAAGGTGGAGCACGTGACGGCCGGTTATGTCGTCGGCTGCGACGGCGCCCGCTCGATCGTGCGCCGTTATATCGAGACCGGCATGGAGGATTACGGTTTTCACGAGCGCTGGCTGGTGGTCGACGTGATCCTCAACCGCGACAAGCCCGAACTCGGCGATCATTCGATCCAGTATTGCGTGCCCGAGCGCCCGGCAACCTATGTGCGCGGACCCGGCCTCAGGCGGCGCTGGGAGCTGACCGTGCTTGACGGAGAGGACAGCGTCGCCATCACCCGGCCGGAAAAGGTCTGGGAGATCCTCGCGCCATGGCTGAAGCCGGAGGAGGCCGAACTCGAACGCGCTGCCGTCTATGTCTTCCATTCCTTGGTGGCCGAGGACTGGCGCAAGGGCCGGCTTTTTCTCGCCGGCGATGCCTGCCACCAGACGCCGCCCTTCATGGGACAGGGCATGTGCGCGGGAACCCGCGACGTCGCCAATCTCTACTGGAAACTGGCGCTGGTCTGTCAGGGCAAGGTTGGCGGAGCGGCGGCCGAACGGCTGCTCGACAGCTATGAGAGCGAGCGCAAGCCGAATGCCCGCGAATATATCAAGACCGCGGTGCGTCTCGGCGGGTTGATCAATACCTGCGGCACGAAAGAGGCGCTGGAGGCCGCCCTTCCCGCTGCCGACGGTTCCGCGCGGATGGAGAGCATCGCCCCGCCGCTCGGCCCCGGCCTTGGGCGCGGCGAGAAGGCCGGCCGCCTCTTCGGCCAGCCGCGCCTTGCCGACGGGCGGCTGATGGATGAGGCGATGCGCCACCGCTTCGTCGTCGTCGCGGAGGCCGACCTCGTCGAAGGGCTCGCCCTTCCCGAAAGCGTCTGTCTCGTCACCACGAAAACATCGCCGGATGCGGGCGAACACCTCGCCCGCCTCGGCGCCCGCGCCGCCGTCATCCGCCCCGATCGCCACACGCTCGGCGCGGCCGACAGCCGGGCCGAACTTGAAGCGCTATTGGCGCTGGTCCTTCCCAACCCCTCTGAAACGCCTCACCCGGAAATGGTCTGACCCATGAAACTCTGCTCTTATCTGATCAACGGAAACGCAAGCTACGGTCTCGTCACCGACAAGGGGATCGTCGATCTCGCCCGCCGCCTGTCGGAAAAATCGCTGCGCGCCTTTCTTGCCGCCGGCGATCCGACCCGCGCCGAAGCCTTTCTTGAGGGGCCGGCCGACTTCGCCTTCGACGCGGTCGAACACCTGCCGGTCATTCCCGATCCCGACAAGATCATCTGCGTCGGCCTCAATTATCATGCCCATGTTGAGGAGACCGGACGGCAGGAAACCGTCAATCCCGTGCTTTTCGCCCGCTATGCCGGCAGCCAGATCGGCCATGGCCAGCCGCTGATCCGCCCGAAGGAGAGCGTCGAGTTCGACTATGAGGGCGAACTCGCGGTGATCATCGGAAAGGAGGGGCGTCGGATCCCGGAGGCCGATGCGCTTTCCCACGTCGCCGGCTATGCCTGCTACAATGACGGCTCGGTGCGCGACTGGCAGAAGCACACGCATCAGTTCATGCCGGGCAAGACCTTCGCCGGAACCGGCGGCTTCGGTCCCTTCATGGTAACCGCCGACGAAATTCCGGACCCGACGAAACTCCACCTCCAGACCCGGCTCAACGGCCAGGTCGTTCAGGACACGGATGTTTCGCTGCTGATTACGTCGATCCCGAAGCTGATCGCCTATTGCTCGACCATCCTCCCGCTCCTGCCCGGTGACGTCATCGTCTCCGGCACGCCGGGCGGCGTCGGCGCGCGGCGTACGCCGCCGCTCTTCATGCGCGACGGCGATGTCTGCGAGGTCGAGATCTCCGGCATCGGCACGCTCACCAATCCGGTGCGCGACGAAGTCTGAGGCGCTGCGGCGGCCGGTTGAAGGGGCAAGGAGGTCGATCGGCACCAAACGATCTCCCCCTCAAGGGGGGAGATTGTGGGCGGCCAGCGCCGTGGAACAAATCGTCTTCTGAACCAAGTGGCAGGGCAGAAACCACTTCAACACCCATTGCCCGCATGCCATATCTTCACAATGGATGACCCGATGCCGAAACGGCCGCGCAGGAATGAAGGCGTGCGCGCACTGACGCGCGGACTGGCGATTCTGCGCTTTATCAATGCCAGGGGCGCCGCGCGGGTGGGCGAGATCGCCCGCGCGCTCGACATTCCGCGTCCGACAGTCTACCGCCTGCTCGAAACGCTGGAGGAGGCCGGCTATGTGGCGTTGTCGCCGAGTTCGAGCCTTGTCAGGGTGACGCGGCTTGCCGCGAGCCTTGGCGATGGCTATGCCGCGACCTCGGAGCTCTGCCAGGTCTCCGGTCCGGTCTTCGCCGAATACGCCGCGCGGCTTGTCTGGCCGCTCGATCTCTCGGTTCATGACCATTTTTCCATGGTGATCCAGGAAACGACGCATAACCGCTCGCCGCTTTCCATCGACCGCGCCATGACCGGCTATCGCATGCCGATGCTGCGCACCTCCGCCGGCCGGGCCTATCTCGCCTTCTGCCCGGACGAGGAGCGTCGCCATATCCTCGAACATCTGACCCGCCTCGGCGATCCGGCGGACCAGCCTTTTCTTGCGCCGGTGTTTCTCGATCGCATGCTGGCGGAAACGCGGGCGCGCGGCATCGCCATCCGCGACGGCGGCGAGTTCCGGCCGCAAACCGCCTCGCTCGCCGTGCCCATCCTGACTGGCGAAGGTATTACTGGCTGCGTCTCGATGATCTGGATCCGTTCGGCGATGACGACGGAGAAGGCGCTTGAGACAGGCGCGTCGCCGCTTGCCGAAATCGCGGCGCGGATCGCCGCGGCCCTCAATGGCGCGCCGGACTGACCGGTTATTCTCCCGTCCCGGCAAACACATCGGCGATGCCGGAATCGAGCGGGGTGTCATAGGTCATCACGATATAGCCGAGCACGGAGTAAAAGCCGACCGTTGCCATCAGGTCGAACACGGCGGGCCGCCCGAACGCTTCGACAAGCGCTGTCTCGACCGCGGGCGAAAGACGATGCGCGTCAATCAGCATATCGACGGCGCGGGCGAGCAGCCCGTCCTCGCCTTCCGGCACGGCGCGAAGGGCCGCGATGCGTTGTGCTGAAAAGCCGAGCTTTGTTGCCCGATCAACATGGTGGTTCCACTCATAGGCTGCGCCGAGGCGGAAGGCGACGCGGAGGATCACCACCTCCGAGCGTTCCGGTCCGAGCGCGCTTTCCTGCACCACATGTCGGCGAAGCGGCGCCCAGGCGCCGAGCAGGTCCGGATGATGCGCCATGGTGCGATAGACGTTCAGCGTGCCGGCAAAACCGTCCTTCATGTCGGCGATCACCGCCGGCCAGTCACGGTCCTCAAGCGGCGGCAGGGTCGTTTTCTCGGTCATGGCGAACGGCTCCGTTTGATGGCGCTGAGGCTGGGACGCGGCAACAATCGCTCTTTGCGCGCGGGAAAGACAGGTCCAAATGCGCTCTGTCCGTTCGACGGACGTGTTGTCCCGGCTTTGCCGCCCGCGCCTCGTCGACGCGGTGAGGCAGGGCAGGCTGCCGATTTCCGCCCGGAGAACCCGTATCCACCTTTCCCGGAACCGCTCTATTGCCGAAGCTGCCGCTGAATGCGGCGGGCGCGCTTCTTGATCGCGTGAACGACCCGGTCCAGAGCGCCCGGCGCGTCGGACGTTTCCTGCAATGTTGCCGCGACACCATCGCAAGCGTCCTGAACCAGCACGGATAACGCCTCGACCCGGCGGAGGGTGGACGCGCCTGCAAGGCCGATTTCGGCGGCCAGGGTCTTCCAGTCTTCGGCATGCAGCTCTGCCGCCGTGAACTTTCCTGCGATACTCTGTGGAAGGCTCTGGTCCACCTGGGGATAGATCGCGGCGCACATCAGATCGTAGAGGGGCGCGAGTTTCGCCGATCCGCCGGCGCCGATCAGAATCGAATAGTTCTTGGCGTGCGAATCCGAGTTGCAGATCAAGACGTTGAATATGACGGCATCGAGGAGCGCCGTACGCTCGGCCGGCGAGACGAACTCTTCGACCGCGCCGAACAGCATCTGCAGCGAGAGGCCGCCGCCGGCTGCGGCGGAGCGCTGATATTTCTGCGCGGGCAAGCGACCGGTCAACTGGCACAGGTCCTCCTGATGCAATCTGCGGATATTCCCCTCCCCGTCCGTGAAGCGGTCGTAGCGCCTGACGAGCAGATAGCGCCGGCTGCCTGCCTTGCCCGTCGACGCTTCCGCTGCCTCCAGTCCGCAGGCGCGGGCAAGGCTGAGGCAGAAAGCCTCGTTTTCGACGCTTCCCCACAAGCGCTTCGTGTCCGGCTTGAGGATATGCGTGGATGGCGTCCCGTCGACCGGTATAGCGATGCCGCCGGCATCATCGACGAAAACCGGAAGTTTCTCCTGCACGCCCGCAAGGGACATGGAAACGCCGCGTTCGCCCGCGAGGAACGGTCTTGTGGGAAGCTCATTCAGGATGCGTTCCAGAGCGGCATCATCGGGAACGGGATGCAGGTGAATCCCGGTTTTCCTCGGCCGGCCGATCGACAGGGCGCCGGCGGTGTCGCGCCCGATATGGGTAAGCAGGCCGAGAATGTCCTGCGGCGACACCTTGAGCTGCAGGCCGATTTCGGCAAGGTGGGTCTCGGGAAGCAGGTTCGCAAGCCACGGAAGCAGCCGTTCATGGCTTATCGCGCCGGATCCGAGCGGCATGGTCAGCGAGATCGGGAAGGCTGCCCGGAGGCTTTCCCAGGACGGGTCATATTCAAAACGCCATCCGTTTTCCGTGATCAGCCGTCCTACCGGCAGATGTTCGTAGAAAAATAACGTCATCGCCGGTCACCGAAGGTCGGCAGGAAGCCGAGTTCCGTTTCTTCCCCCGGCTGAGAGCGGTCCTTCAAGTCGCCCAGCTCAAGGCCGACCGTGCGGGCGACGATCAGCGCCTTTTCGAGCTGGCAGTTCGGCTTGCCGGCCTCCAGTTCCACGATGAACCGCTCGCCAGTGCCGGCGCGACGCGCAAGCTCGGTTTGCGTCCAGCCGCATGCTTTCCGTCTAGCCCTGACGAGCGTGCCGAAATCCCGTGCCGACCTGATCATGTCATCTCCCGCTGCTGTATAAAGCCGGCTCGCCTCAATCGTGATCGGCGAGCATGCGTGGAAGGAGGAAGCGGCGCGTCGCCAAACTTTCCGGTACGGCTTCCTGCCGCCTCGGCTTACCGTACAGGAAGTTTCATGAACATCAAAGACAAACTTACCGAGAGGGAAGCCGCGGCACAAAAAGGCTATATCTTCCCGATCGGGATTTTTCTGATGGCGAGCGATACCGCAAAGTCTCTTTCGATCGACCCGGAAGCCAGATCAGCCGGCTGTACCGCCATCGAGGATCTCACGCTTGCCGACATGGTTGGCGGGGCCGACAAGCCCTTCCCGCTCCATGCGCTCGACCAGCGAGGCGGCACGGTTGTAGCCGATCGACAGGCGACGCTGGATATAGGATGTCGAACACTTCTTGTCGCGCTGGACAATCTTGACGGCCTTGGCGAAAAGTTCGTCGGCATCGTCGCCGTCGGTCGCCATTTCGGTCGCATCGAAAACGGCGCCATCTTCTTCGCTCTCTTCCTCCTCCTCGTCGACGACAACGCTGCCGAGATAGGTGGGAGACCCTTGCGTCTTCAGGTGGTCGACGACCTTTTCGACCTCGTAGTCGGAGACGAAGGGGCCGTGAACGCGGGCAATCCGCCCGCCGCCCTTCATGTGCAGCATGTCCCCCTGCCCCAGCAGGTATTCCGCGCCCTGCTCGCCGAGAATCGTGCGGCTGTCGATCTTGGACGTGACCTGGAAGGAAATGCGGGTCGGGAAATTGGCCTTGATCGTGCCGGTGATGACGTCGACCGAAGGACGCTGCGTTGCCATGATCAGGTGAATGCCGGCCGCGCGCGCCATCTGCGCCAGACGCTGGATCGTGCCCTCGATCTCCTTGCCGGCGACCATCATCAGGTCCGCCATCTCGTCGACGATGACGACGATGTAGGGCAGCGCCGAAAGATCGAGTTCCTGGTCCTCGAAGATCTGATCGCCGGTGGTGCGGTCGAAGCCGGTGGGCACCGATACCATGATGGTCTCACCCGACGCGCGCGCTTCCGCTACGCGCTTGTTGAAGCCGTCGATATTGCGAACGCCGAGCCGCGACATCTTGCGGTACCGATCTTCCATCTCGCGCACCGCCCATTTCAGCGCCAGAACCGCCTTCTTCGGGTCGGTCACCACCGGCGTCAGAAGATGCGGAATGCCGTCATAGACCGAGAGTTCCAGCATTTTCGGGTCGACCATGATCAGCCGGCATTCTTCGGGACGGAGATGGTAGAGCAGCGACAGGATCATGGTGTTGATCGCCACCGACTTTCCCGATCCCGTTGTTCCGGCGACGAGAAGATGCGGCATCTTTGCGAGTTCGGCGACCACCGGTTCGCCGCCGATATTCTTGCCGAGGCACAGCGGCAGGCGGAAATCCGTTGTCATGTAGAGGCGGCTTTCGAAGAGCTCCCTCAGATAGACGGTCTCGCGTTCTTCATTCGGAAGCTCGATGCCGATCACATTGCGGCCGGGAATGACCGCGACGCGCGCCGAAAGCGCGGACATCGATCGGGCGATGTCATCCGACAGGTTGATCACCCGCGAGGATTTGACGCCCGGCGCGGGCTCGAATTCGTACATCGTGACCACGGGACCCGGACGGACATCGATGATCTCGCCCTTGACGCCGAAATCCTCCAGGATGCTCTCCAGCAGGCCCGCGCTTTGCTCCAGCGCCTCCTGGCTGAACTCGTTGGCCTCGTCCGCGCGCGGCGTTTGCAGCAATTCGATCGAAGGGAAGACGAAGTCAGTGACTTCATGCCGTGCCAGAACATTGAGGGGACCGCCGGCACGCTCTTTCCGTTCCGGTTCGGCGTCGAAATCGTCCTCTTCGACATATGCGGCGATGCTTTCCGTCGGCCCATGCGCGAGCGCATCGGCGGATGAAACGTCCGGAGCGTCTTCCTCGAGGTCCGACGGCATTGACGGTTCATCCGACGCTGCCTTTTCGCCAGACCGCGTCGGGCTGTACAGGAGAACCTGCCGGTAGAGCGAGACCGGCGATGGCCCCTCCCCGATGCTTTCTTCCTGCTCGTCGAGGATGGTTTCCACGGCATCCGAGGTCGCCGTCCATGCCGGGTTCGCCAGGTCGGCCTGCGCCGCTTCGGCGTTACGGTCGGCGGGTTCGGCGTCCGCGCTTTCTTGACGCGGCTCCGCCTCGACAGGTGGTTCCGCCTGTGTCCGCCCTTCCGCCGGGCGTGCTTCCATACCGCCAAGCGCCATCATCTCGAACGCCAGCCCGTCCGGGAGATAGGAGAAGCAATCGCGTTGCGCGCGCGCTGTCGCGCTCAACGCTTCGGGCGCCGCATCATCGGCGGCGCTTGCATGGTCGGTCTCGTCGGATAGGGCCGTATCGATATCGGCGTCGCCCGAAAGATACCAGGGGATCGAAGGGGCCCAGTCTTCCACGGCTTCTGTGGTTTCGACGGGTTCCTCCTCGGTCAGCCCTTGGTCATCCTTCGCGTTCAAGGCCTGCTCGCCGGTTGGGGCGACGCGCACCGCAGTCAGTTCTTCGGCGATCCGCTCCTGAAGCACGGTCGCCGGCGAAGGGAGATGAGGTCCGAAAACCGCCTCTTCCGTTTCTGTGGCGGCCGGCATCGCCGGCTCGGGATGTTTCTTGTGCGGGGTGCGTGTGAAGCGAACATTCGGACCCAGCACGAAGGGACGCTGCCAGCTCGGAAGGCGCTCCGGGTCGAGAATGGCGGCTTCCGGATTGCGTCGCGCGGCCTCGCCGGTCTGGTCGGCTTGTGCCTCGGCGTTGTCCGTTTTTGTCAAATCTGCGTGTTTCGATTGCAGGCTGGGATAACGCGAAATAGGCATGCTGATGAAGACCAATCTGAGAGCTGTCACACGGCCTATGTGATAGGAAAAAAACCTTAACCACTCGTTTCGCCCGCGCGAGATCGCACGATCTGTGTGTGGGCGCGCCGCTGATTATGGAGACCTCCCCCTGCCCTCACCGCCGGGCGGCTCCGGCAAGCGCGGTCCGGTCAACCTGATTGGGCCATGTGGCTGAGAAATCGCGAATGCTCATCCATCGCGCTGAAGCCGGCGGCACCTCGCCGGCCTTCGCCGCCCGCCCGGCCTTCTCCTGCAGTCACTAATCTGTCGGAATCTGGAAAACCTCTTTAGATTGCATGGCGAAATAAAAACACGTTATAAGAGTAAAGGAAATCGAGAGAACCCAAGCCGCTTCGGGCGCGAGGCCTTCGTCAAGACTGCATCATTATGGGGGTCTTACTTTGGACCTCTAAAATTTGAAGTATTTCAGGTGTTCGGTGAAAAGCAATTTTCATCCGGAAGTTTCCAGTCTGTTTTGGAGAGCTGCAACTCTTTCAACTATCTCGATCATGGAGGGCGAGCGGTTCTCGGCGTAAGGCTAATCATGGGAAAGGGTGCGCTAATCGCTCTTTATCAAGGGGCGTGAGCCCTGAAGATCGGTGCCCGCCTGTACCGGAGGATCGGTACTTTTCAGGCCTCCAAAAAAAGGGGTTTCTGGATGAGTTTCGTATCCACACGGCGTGCTGCGAGTTGCACAAGGGGCTGCGGGTGAGTCTCCGGCGATAATCACTCTGCCTGAAAGTTCCGACGATGAGATGATGTTGGAAACCAGTCCTGTGAAAGAGCTTCAGTTTTAGCTTTGTGATATCGGCCGCCTGCCCCTTATTCCCGTTGCCCGGAGGCATGCAATGATCGTCCCTGACCGAGGCGCGCCACATCATATTAAATCGGAAATGCTTCTCACCGATCATTGTTGCCTGTGATCCATCGCTGTTTCCTGCATGACGTCGAGGCTATGCCATATAGGCTTTCGGATGCTCCCCTGCCCGGGACATCCTCCCTCGATGCCGGCGCGGAGAGTTTTCAATTGAAAACATCCCTGCCGTATCTCGCCGGGTCAACTCTCTCTCGCCATGAAAAAGGAAGGCAGCAAGCTCGAGGACGGTTTGCTCGCGTGGACGGAAAAGAGCAGCGGAGGGTGGCTGCATTGCCGACATGTCAATTTAACGGCGCCCGCCATCGCCTTGTCCCGAAGAATCTCCGCATGAGGGTAACCCAACGGCAGACGAGGGCGGGAAGGTCGTGAACGGCGAATAGGGAAGGCCTGGGGGCGAGGCGACTGTAGGGACCGGCCGCGTCTTTCTGATGGACGTTCAGCGTCCCCGCAATGAATCTCGCAAGCCTGGGCAGCAGCCGGGCGACGGTCGGATGAAGGGCGTGTTCCGACGCTCAGCTCCAAGCCGTGCGTGCCGATTGAACGGTTGGTCGTCGCGAAGCCTGCATTGCCGAGGGCTATCGCGCACGCCATGGCTCTATTCCGGCGGGTCTGGATCCAAAATGACCTTGCTCTGAAATGCGAACATCGATCGACCCCCCTCTGAGGCGGCAATAAATGCACAGGGCAGTCCGCGCGAGGGCCCTTGATATCGAAGTCTGTGGGGCATCATCTGGCACGTGGCCCTGGCCATGGCGCTGCCTATAGCGTCGACGCCATGGTCGGATCCGCATACTCGGTTCCGGGACGGCTCTCGTGCCTCTGTAGCCGATCGGCTCGTTCCTTTTCGATGTCGCAGCCGGCGGATTGCCATCCCGCTCAAAAAAGAGGCGAGCGCCCAAGGCCAGATCTTCAATGCGCGTGCCTTCTGACATTCCCGCGTCGCCGGCGATATCCGGCTGCGCACGACCAAGACCGGGAATCCGCGGATCAATGGGCAGGTCGAGCGCCACGCCGTCAAGGCCGCCTCAGTCAAGCGCTTCTGCCATGTGAACCGCGAAGAAACCGGGCAACACCTCGCCGGCTTCGCCACAGCGCGCAGCTTTGCCCGCAGGCCCAAGATCCCCGAGAGCCTCACGCGCCACGGGTTAGACTGCGCGGCGCGACCATCAAAGCCGCATCGCGTAGACGTCACGTTGCTCCATGTGAGGGCGCGTCTCAAGAAGGCGGTGGTGTAGCGACGCCAGGTTCCAGATGAGGCGCAGGCGGCGCATTCCAGTCCGGGGAGGCGATCGCGGGCTGAGCAACAAGTCGTTCGCTGGTCCGGTGCAGCAAGGATGAAGTTCTCGAAGCACAGGACCGAGAAACATGCCGGCCCGAGCTAAAGCCATACGCGGCGCTCTTTCGTTCTATCATAAACAGGGACAACCGGCAGGCGTCGGCTACATCAGATGTTTTCAATTGGAAACTTTCCCTGTGTTCAAGTTCGCTAAGCGCATCCGTTGTCACCGCAGGGATGCCTGTTTCAGGCACTTATGGCGCCTCGCGTCCGCTAGCCCCAAAGGCCAGCCATCTTGCTCACGCAGGGCGTCGCCTCAATCCGACGACGGCCTTGATCCGCCTCGGCCGGACCTTTGGTGCATGAGCCAGGAGGTCTGCCTCCTCCTGTTAACCATTCATTAACGAAAAACCCCTTGCAGAATCGGTGCGAGTCATGCAGCGTTGACGCAAATAAGATGAATTCGGATAGGAAACCGTCAGATGAGCGAAACGGCCGCATATAACGCGATCGGCGACACAGCGGCAAAGATCGAGGATTATACGGATCGGCTTTCCGCCGAACTGCAGGCGATGCGTCACCGCATCTATCCGCCGGAAGCGCGCAAGCAGTTCACGCGCACCTTCTCGACCCTCGATCTCGTCAAGCTGCTCAATGTGCCCGAAAGCACCTTGAGGGCAATGACCATCGATGGCAAGGGCCCGCAGCCTTCGCGTGCGGATAATAACCGGCGCATTTACCAGGTCGGGCAGCTCCTCGAACTCCGGCAGTTTCTGGCAGACCGCCGTCCGGACGATGCGCTGAGGCTATGGCCGCGCCGCAGGGATGGGGAAAAGCTGCAGGTCGTCGCCACCGCGAATTTCAAGGGCGGCAGTTCCAAGACCACGACCTCGATCCACCTGTCACATTATCTGGCGCTGCAGGGTTACCGTGTGCTCTGCATCGACCTCGATCCGCAGGCATCGATGACCTCGATCTTCGGGCTTCAGCCGGAATTCGATGTCGGCGAGAACGAAACCGTCTATGCGGCGCTGCGCTATGACAATGAGCGCCGGTCGCTCGCCGATGTCATCCGCGAGAGCTATTTTCCCGGCATCGATCTCATCCCGGGCAATCTGGAACTGATGGATTTCGAATTCGATACGCCGGCCTATCTCGCCCAGCGCGAGCGGGACGAACTCGGCCTGTTTTTCGAGCGACTGAAGAACGCGATCGCCTCGGTCGAAGGCGAGTATGATTTCGTGGTGCTCGATACGCCGCCCTCGCTCGGCTACGCGACGCTGGCCGCGCTTTACGCGGCGACCGGCCTGATCGTGACGGTTCATCCGGCGATGCTGGACGTTGCCTCCTGCAACCAGTTCCTGATCATGATTTCCGATCTCGCCGATACGCTCGCCCAGTTCGGTGCCCGGTTCGATCACGATTTCCTGAAATTCCTGATGACCCGGGTCAATCCCAATGATGGCCCGCAGAAGTACATGTCGGGCGTGATGCGTCGGCTCTTCGAGGACGATGTCCTGGTTTACGAGGCGATCGAATCGACGGCGATCGCCGGCGCCGGCGTCGCCAAGAAGTCGCTCTACGAGCTGGAAAGCGGCGAAGTCGGGCGCGAGGCGCTGAAACGCGCGATCGAAAGCGCCGACAATGTGAATGGCGAGATTCTCGCCCTTCTGCAGAACGTATGGGGCAGGGCGCCATGAAAAAGAACATTCTGAAAATGATGGCCGAGGCCAATGACGCGGAAAACAACCCGCAGTCGCCGCCCGTTTCGCCGCTTTCGCGGTCCAGGCGAGGCTCGTCCGTGGTCAGCAATGTCGGCAAGGCGCTCAACACGTTGTCGGAATCGAGTAGCATCGTGCTGGATCCGTCAAAGATCGACGCATCGCCCTATCAGGATCGTTTCGAAAGCGATAGCGAGGTCGGCGAGGAGATCGAAAGCCTTGCCGCCTCGATCCGGGCGGAAGGGCAGAAAATGCCCGTTCTGGTCCGCCCCCATCCGAAAGAGGAGGGGCGCTACCAGCTTGCCTATGGCCACCGCCGCCTTGCCGCCATTCGCCTGCTTGCCGCTGAAAGCAAGACGCCGTCCGAGGTGACGATCCGGGCCTTCGTCCGCCCGCTGGACGACCGCGAACTCCTGGTCGAGCAGTCGCTGGAAAACGGCGTGCGCGAGAACCTCACCTGGATTGAACAGGCGCTCTGGGCGGCGCAATTGCGCGCGGCCGGGTTTTCGAGCGTGGCGATCGAGCCTGTGCTCGGCCTTTCCAAGACGCCGATTTCGCTGATGCTGAAAGTGGCCAACGCGGTCCCGAACGATATCATTTTCGCAATCGGCCGGGCCAAGGGCGTCGGCCGGCCGAAATGGATGACGCTTGCGGAAGCCTGTTTGAAAGACGGAGAGGAAGCGGCAGCGCGCATTCGCCCAATTCTTGAAACCAATGCATTCAAGTCCGCCGACGCCGCGCGCCGCATTGATCTTGCCGTGAAGGCCGCGCGGGGTGGCGAGGACAAGCGTCCTGAAAAATCCGTACGCGAATTGGTCGCGAACGGAAGGACCGTTGGCCGCATTGCGACCGGGGGAGGCGGCACGACGATTTCGATCGTCGGGCAGGAAGCCGGCTTCGCCGAATGGCTTGCAGAGCGCATGGACGCGCTTGCGGAGGAATATTTTTCATCAACCACCGGCGCGAATCGCAAAGACTAGGAAAGCGACGCCCGGCGGCCAGTCACTGAAACAGCAAAAGGAGAGAAACAGACAAAAGAAAAGGCCCCCAAACGACAAGCGTCCGGAAGCCGATAAGTTCTTAGCACCTACTGATTCGCATTTCCGGCCAGTCCCGTCAAGAGGCTGTGGTTCATTTGATGAGCTGCAGGGGTGGATTCTTTTGCCTTTTTGAAAGGTGAACCCATGGAAAATGCGATAACCACGACGCCCTTCGGGCGGCGGCCGCTATCGCTCGCGATGCTTTCAAGCCAGAAAGCGGCGCGGGAAGCCCCGAAAGGGGCGCGGCTTAACAAGTGGAAGGTGTTTCATACCGTGCGGGAGGCGCGGGAGGCGCTGGGGGCGAGTGATCGCGGCCTTGCGATCCTGAATGCGCTCCTGACCTTCTATCCCGAGAACGAACTGTCGGAGGAAACCGGCTTCGTCGTCTGGCCGTCCAACGAACAGCTGATCGCGCGTGCCAACGGCATCTCGCCGGCGACACTTCGGCGGCACCTGGCGGTGCTGGTCGATTGTGGCTTGATCATCCGCCGCGACAGCCCGAACGGCAAGCGCTTCGCCAGGAAGGGCAGGGGAGGGCATGTCGAACAGGCCTATGGCTTCGACCTGTCGCCGCTGGTGGCAAGGGCGGAAGAGTTCGCTTCGATGGCCGAAAGGATTGCCGAGGAGCGTCGGGCGTTGAAATGCGCGCGCGAACGGCTGACATTGCTGCGCCGGGACATCGTCAAGATGATCGAGGCCGGTCTCAACGAGGGCGTGTCGGGTGACTGGGCGGCGATGAGCCAGGTCTATCGCGCGATCATCGACCGGCTGCCGCGTTCTCCGGATCTGGCGACGGCGGAGGATATCTGCGATGCGCTTGCGCTTTTGCATGAGGAAGTGCATGACGCATTGGAATCGCACGTAAATTCGCAAAAAACGAACGCCAATGAGTCTCATACTGAGCGTCACAAACAAAATTCAAACCCAGAATCCCAATTTGAATCTGAATATGGCTTAGGAAAGAAAACAGAAGCGAGCGGCAGCGCCGGCGAAACCGACAATCTGCACAGCCTGCCGAAGCGGGAATTGCCGCTGGCACTGGTGCTGGATGCCTGCGAAGGCTTTCGGGATCTGGCAAAGGGAGGATCCATCCGCAACTGGCGGGACTTCCTGGGCATCGCCGAGATCGCCCGGCCGATGCTGGGCGTCAGCCCCAGCGCCTGGCGGGAGGCGGCCGAGGTGATGGGCGACAAACAGGCCGCAATCACGCTCGCCGCGATCTACCAGCGTGGCGAGGCCGTCGTCAGCCCCGGCGGCTATCTGCGCAATCTGACGGAACGGGCGAGAGATGGCCAGTTCTCCGTCTGGCCGATGGTCATGGCGCTGTTGAGGTCAAGGATCGAGGCCGGGAACGCCACGCAGACGCCAAAACCCGATGACGACGGGAGAGGGGAGCGCGCCGGCGATGACGGTCTCTCGATTTCGCCCGCTTTGGCACGCTCATTGAAGAAGCCGCGATGATGAACAGGCAAACCGTCGCCGTCTGACGGCAGCATCGCTTGTGAAAACGCTGGTGACGAACTATGTATGACTACAGTGGTTACGAAATAGGATTACGATAATGAGGGAAATTCAGCTCAGAGATGCAAAGGCGACGTTTTCTGCTGTTGTCGATCAGGCCGTGCACGGCACACCGTCGGTGATCACGCGGCGCGGTCGCAAGGAAGTGGTCGTCTTGTCCTACGAGGAATACGAAAAACTCGCGCATGTGCCCAGTTTTGGCCGGCTTCTGGCTGCCTATCCGGGCGAGGACGATACGATTGCCGAGCGCAGTGATAAACCCGGACGCGATGTCGCGTTTTGATGTATCTCGTCGATACCAATGTCATTTCGGCACTTGCACCGTCGAAACGCGGAGGCGACGTGGCGCTGATCGGGTGGCTTGACAGGGCAAGCGATGCGCTTTTCTTGTCCACGGTAACGGCTGCCGAGGTGCGCGCCGGGATTGCCAAGGCGGAACGGGAACAATCGACGACGAAGGCAGAGCGCTTGCAGGCGTGGTGGCAGAGCATCGAATATCTTTATGGCGAGAAAATCCTGCCATTTGATCTTCGCTGTGCCCATGCCGCAGGCAAAATCCTCGATGCCGCCCGCGCCCATCAGCCGTGCTTTGCCGATATCGCCATCGCCGCGACTGCAAAGGCCCACGGGTTGACGATCCTGACCCGCAATCTCCGCCATTTCGCACCACTTGGCGTTCCGGTGCATGATCCGTTTCAGTCGCTGCCGGGTTGAAACGCCTTTGTTGGCGGAGCGAGCAAAAGGCGACCATCGTCTAAGCCGATGCGCGTTGACCGACGGTTCCTGATTGATGGCCCCGAGCGCGCTCGATGACGGCTGGCCAAGCAGTGAGATCAACGGGCTTATGCCGTGGCGCTTCCAAGCCTCTATAGGTTCGATTGACGCTTGCGCTGAATTTGATTTCGCTGTGGGACTCTTGACGGAGTAGAGCAGATTACAGCCCCGCTGCCTTGGTGAGATTGACGCGGAACCGGTCGCGCCTGCGCTGATAGCGCCTTGTCATTTCGGCCGATGCATGGCCGAGTTGTTTCTGGACGTACCGTTCGTCGACCTCGGCCGAGGAGGCGAGGCCCGCTCTCAAGGAGTGACCGGAGAACAGTTTTATCCTTTCGGCCTCAGGCAGCTCGCCGCGAATGCCGGCGGCAAGAACGGTCTTCTTGATGAGGCGGGCAATCTCCTGGTCCCTTAGCCGTTCGGGACCGACGGCCTTGCCCTTGCCGGTGACGCGGCGGAACAGCGGGCCGTGGCCGATCCTGCCGAGCTTCAGCCAGGTTTCCACGGCATGGACCGGGCAGGTGAGATCGGAGGAGCCGCGGCCGACCTCCACCTCGCGCCAGCCGGTCTTGCCGCGCAGCGTCACCAGCATGCCCTTGTCGAGGATTTCGATCCAGCCGTTTCCGTCATCGGTCTGGTCGCGCCCGCAATCGAGCGCGACGATCTCCGAGCGGCGCAACCCGCCGGCAAACCCCATCAGCAGCATGGCGCGATCGCGCAGGCCGCGGAGCGTTCCCCGGTCGAGCGTTTCGACCATGGCGATCAGTTCCTCGGGCAGGATCGCCTCCTTCTGGCGCGGCGGGGCCGCATGACGATTGCGGATGCCGGCCAGCACCGTGGTTATGTGGCGGTCGCGGCGATCAAGCGTGAGACCGCGCTGCGCATAGTTCCACGCGATCGCCGACAGCCGCCGCTCGATGGTGGAGACCGCGCTTGGCTTTGCCCGCGGGGCCGCTTCGCCGGAGGCGAGCGCCGTGATGTAGAGCCCGACGGTCTGTGCATCCGGCGGCAGGGTCGCAAGCCCCTTGCGCCGGCACCAGCTCGAGAAATGCGCCCAGTCGGCGGCATAGGCGCGCCGCGTGTTGGCCGCGCTCGAGGCGTCGACGTAACCGCGGGCGCGTTCGACCAGCGGCGCGAGATGACCCGTCACTGCGCCCGACGTCCCCGACGGCTGCAATTCATAAGCGGCGCTCGTGCCGAGAGACGGGCTGGCGTGCGGATCGACGTCGTTTTCGGGCATTGAGGGCCTCAGAATGGCGGGTTTTCTCTTTAATGAGCATTATGAACGATAATGCAAGATTATCAATCATTATAGGATAAAGACAAGCTGTGCGCTTTATGTCGATTTCTCTGGCATTAACCGCTCTTGTCCTGTAGCTTCATCGCCATGGATTCGCCCGCCGCCACACCTACAAACGCAGTCACGCCCACCGCCGCTATGCCGGGATGGACCCGTCCGCGCGGGCGTGATGCCACCGAAGCCGATGCCGCCTTCTCCGCCGGTATCGCTCTGAAATCACTTGATGATCTTGTCCGCTCCCGACCAGCCTGGGCCGGCTGCTGGCGCGAACGGCAGGCCCTGAAATGCGCCGCCGCCGCCGTCCGTCTCAGCGGTCGCAACGAGGACGAAGCGGCGCTGCGCGATGCCGTCCTGCTCACCGCCGCCGGCGACGATCCGGGCCCCGCGGGCAAGATGTTTCTGGCCTATAAAAGGCTCGCCACCCGAAAACCCGGCTTTTCCGAAAAACAGGTCGAAGATCTCGCCGACCTGATGGGACTGGCCTTTGACGACCAGCTCGCCTCTATCCCGGAGCTGGCGGATACAGCGCTCCAGTCCGGCCGGGCTATTCCGTTTGTGGTCGCTGACCTTGTCACTGCGATCCTCGCCATCCGCCCGGATACCGAGCCGCTGGCCTGGGCCATGGCCGACATGATGATCGCAACCCTGCTGAAATGGGACCGGCCCGTGCCATTGATGATGGCGGAACGTTACGGCCGGGCGTTTCGGATCATCGGGGGCAGGGGACGTGTACGGTCGGGTGAGCCTGGGTTTGCCCGCGCGGTCTGCCTGGCGCTTGCCGACGGGGCCGCATTGCGCGCGGCGGATGCGATCGCGCGCCGGGCGGATGTTCTTGTGACCGTGGCGCCGAAGGTGCGGACCAAGGGCGCTGGTCCGGTCATCAAGAAATTGCTGGATGAGGACGCTATCCCGGCGAGTGCGCCCGGCAGCAATCTCTCCCGCTGGGCCGCCTCGCGCCTGTTCGAACGGCTCGAAAGTTTCGGCGCCGTGCGCGAATTGTCGGGCCGTTCCGCCTTCCGGATTTACGGGTTGTGACCATGACCGGAGCAAATGCCGCCAAAACAAGCCGCCGGAAAGCGAAAGCTGGAGCCGAACATAAGGAGGCGCATACCGCAGCCGAAAAGCCGAGAGGCGAACGCCTCTTTGATCGGGAGCTTGAGGCCTTGCCGGCCGAACTGCGCTGGCGCGAATGGATGCTGCGCGTCGAGGCGGTGATCTTCGCCGCCGCCGAGCCGGTCACCCGCGAAACGCTCGCCCGCGTCGTCGGCAAGGACTGCAGCATTGACCTCCTGATCGACGATCTCCGCGAAGAGCTCGCCGGCCGGCCCTACGAGATCGTCGCGGTCGCCGGCGGCTGGCAGCACCGCACTCGCCCCGCCTATGCCGATGCCATCCGCGCCTCCGCAGCGCCAACCCGGGGCGGAGTATCAGCACTCTCCGAATTCGAATCCATGGTGCTGATGGCCATCGGCTATTTCCAGCCCATCACCCGCGCCGAACTGTCAAAAATCTTCGGCAAGGAGGTCAGCCGCGACACCATCGGTTCGCTGCGCAACGCCGCCCTCATCGCCTCCGGCCCCCGCAGTCCGACACCCGGCGCGCCCTACACCTACGTCACAACCAGGTACTTCCTCTCCGCATTCGGCATGGAGACGCTCCGCGATCTGCCCGATATCGAAGCGCTGGAGGATGCCGGATTGCTCAGCAGAGCCGCCGTGCAGGAGGAGGTGGTGACGGCCGTGGTGGATGATCTAGAGGAGTAATACCAACTGTCGATGATTGTGACTCTCGTGGGGATGGCTATCAGCCTGAATCTCTGTTGCAAACTGTAGGTCTATGATGGGTTCAGCGATTTGCTTGCGCGTGGCTTTCGATGGGGCGAAGTTACGGCTTTTGGCTCGGCAGACACGCGAGGCCGATCAGGCGCGGGGGCTTCTGGCGCTTGCATCGATTTATGATGGTGGCTCCCGTACCGATGCCGTCCGGCTCGGCAGCGTTACGGTTCAAATCGTGCTCGACTGGGTGTTGCGCGTCAATGATCGCAGCCCCGACGGATTGATCAACGGCAAGGCCCCGGGCAAGCTGTCTCTACTGAACGACGACCAGCGATCAGCTTTGGCGAAAGCGACAGAAGCCGAACATCCTTCGCGGTGGGCAGCCATTTCCTCGATAGCTGCAAAGATCGGTTGCTCGGCACATACGCTCAATGAGTGGGTGAAGCGGGCTGAGGTGGATAGCGGCAAGCGGGCCGGTTTACCGAGCGATATCGCGGAGAAGATGAAGGCTTTGGAACGCGAGAAACGGAAGCTTCGTCAGGTGAACGAGATCTTGCACAAGGCGTCTGCTTATTTTGCCCAGGCGGAGCTCGACCGCCCACTGAAGCGATGATTACCTTCATCGACGAACATCGCTCCGTACTTGGGGTCGAGCCGATCTGCAGGCTTCTGCCGATTGCCCCATCCACCTACTACGATGCCGTTGCTAAGCGCACTGGCGTGGATCGCCTGTCGGACCGCGCTCGCCGTGACATGGCCATGAAGATCGAGATACGCCGCGTGTTCCACGAGAACTTCCGGGTTTATGGCGTGCGCGAGGTCTGGCGGCAGTTAAAGCGCGAGGGCTTCGATATTGCCCGATGCACTGTCGCCCGGCTCAGGAGGACGATGGAGCTGCAAGGCGTAATCCGAGACAGGCCCGCCAGAACAACGACGCCGGACAAAAACGCGCCATGTCCGCTCGATCGGGTCAATCGTCACTTCAAAGCACCAGCTCCGAATATGCTCTGGCTTTCCGATTTCACATATGTCGCGACATGGCAGGGCTTTGTTTACGTGGCTTTCGTGATCGATGCTTTTGCTCGACGCATTATCGGCTGGAGAGCAAGCCGCACTGCCCATACGAGCTTCGTCCTCGACACTCTGGATCAGGCGCTTCATGAGCGACAGCCCGTTCATCGTAGCGGCCTTATCCATCACTCGGACCGCGGCGTGCAATACGTATCTATTCGCTATTCCGAACGGCTGGCAGAGGCAGGCATTGAACCGTCTGTCGGAAGTGTTGGCGACAGTTACGACAACGCTCTCGCAGAAACGATCAACGGGCTCTACAAGGCGGAGGTTATCCATCGGCGAGGTCCATGGCGCAACTTCGAAGCCGAAGAGTTCGCAACGCTCGAATGGGTCGACTGGTTCAATAACCGACGCCTTCTGGAGCCGATCGGAAACATTCCGCCCGCAGAGGCCGAAGAACGATACTATGCCACGCTGGACGCACCAGCGTTGGCCGCATAACTTAAACCAAACGGTCTCCGGCAAACCCGGCGCGGTTCAATCGTTCTTGTCCCAGCTATTGTGCAAGGCCTCCGGCGTCCGGGCTAGGCCGACAGAGGAGACGAGCTTCAGTTCAAATCCGTGTTGACCGAGATCGTGCGCTAGTGGCCGGTGATGGTTGCCGGTCGCTTCGAACCCGATCCGAACCGGAAAGCCGTAGCGGACGAGTGCCGCAGACAATCTCCTGAAGTCCTCAAGCGTATTGGTGACCGTCATACGACGACGGCGCTTCTTGTCTGGAATTCCAATCAGGACCTCGTGGCGATGCTTGGAAATATCGATGGCAACCAGCAAGGTAGCGGGATTAGTGTGGTGGATGGTCATAACCTGTCTCCTCAGCGGTGTGGTTCAGCAAAACCACTGTTGAGACCTGGGACCGGTTATGGCCATCCACTACGCTATTTTGGGCTCCGCGGGTGGCCATAACCTATCAACAGCACCGCTTCCCGACGTGCTATGGCAGCGAATTTATCTCCCGTGACCTCGATCTGTGGGCCTATGTGAACAAGGTTACGCTGGACTTCTCGCGGCCTGGCAAACCGACCGACAACGGCTTCATCGAAGCTTTCAACAGCAAGCTGCGTGCAGAATGTCTGAACGCAAACTGGTTCATGACCCTTGCGGAGGCGCGCGAAAAGTTGGAGGATTGGCGTAAGCACTATAATTGGGATCGTCCTCATTCGGCGATCGGATACAACGTCCCGATCGCGTTGCACAATCCCGGTGGCGCTGCCAGCCCGCCATCGTGATCAGAGCCGGAAAAATCTAACAGCCGGCGGTCCAATAAATGGGCGCAGAGCATTGCAAACATCACTTTGGCACATTGCGATGCCTTCGGGAGGGGGCATCCACTCCATCAGTTCTCAGTAACAATCAACAGTTACGCCATGTAACCGATCCACGCTCTATCAAGTGGCATTCCAGTTGCACGTTACGATTTTCTATGGGGCGATCCTCGATCATATCCAGCGCAAGTCGTACAGCTGCGGCGCCTATTTCACGTCGCGGCTGACGGATCGTTGTAAGAGTGGGGGAGGTGACGCTTGCAAGGAGATTGTCATCGAACCCCACAATCGAAACATCATTCGGAACAGACAGCTCTCCGTCCTGAACGGCTCTCATCGCTCCTAACGCGAGTTCGTCGCTTGCACAGAAAATGGCAGTCGGTGGAGACTGCGCCGACAAGATTTGTTTTGCTGCGGCGTACCCTGAGGCAAAAGCGAAGTCGGTCTCTATTTCCAACTGAGAATCATACGGCAAGTTGGCTCCCGATAATGCGTTTCGATATCCTCGGGAGCGCTCCCGGGCGGTGAAGTAAGAAGAGCGTCCCCCAATGTGAGCGATCCGACGATGGCCGTGCTTTATCAGATACTGGACCGCCGCCTCGGACCAATATGCATTGTCGACCACAACTGACGGAAGATTGATGTCTGGTATCTTCTCGGAGATGACAACTACGGGGCTCAGAGTAGCGAGATCGGCATTCAAACCGTTCGGCAAATGACCTGTTGACATGATAAGGCCATCCACCCGCCCGCCAAGAAATAGATCGACAAAGAGCTTCTCTCGGTCCCGGTAATAATCCGTGTCACCCACGATAATGCTGTATTTGTGCTCCAGCGCCTCTGTTTGCGCGCCCTTTATCAATTCGGAAAAAAACGAATTCGAGAGGTCTTGCACTAGAATAAGAAGTGACTTTGCAGCTCCCGCGCGTAATTGTCGTCCAAGCAGATTGGGCTGAAACTTCAACTCCGCGGCAACTTTCTTTATCGCAAGCCGTGTCTCTAGGTTCACCTGTTCCGGTCGCGTAAGTGCGCGCGAGACGGTAGCGGTTGAAACGCCCGCGCGCTTGGCAATGTCAGCCATCGTCGGCTTCCGATTCGCAGGTTTCTTCATTCTAGTTCAGCTCCTGTGCAGCCCCAAGTTCTTACCACGTGGCGCCTTCTTTACAACCAGCAACCATCCGCATCTACCGCGCGGCGGGAGCGCCATTTTGCCTGTTTCCGGCGATCACAGCGACCCTGCCTCGGTCGCTATCGAGACGCGGAGTGAGAGATCAAGAAAATTATTTTCAGTATTGACTCTTTTCATTTATAAACTGTAATCGTTTGCAAAGCGGGAGGCGCTATTTGGAGGAAATTATGAAATCACTAAGTTTGATTATGATGGTTGGAATTGTCGGTCTGGGTCTGCCTGCAGCAGCAGCAGAACGTGCGGAGGTGATCCACTGGTGGACGTCGGGATCCGAATCCGCCGCTGTGAGGGTCTTGGCAGATGCCTTCAACAACGCGGGTGGCGATTGGATCGACAACGCCGTCGCGGGCGGTGGCGGGGCCAATGCGCGTTCGCTGGGGATCAACCGTATCGTCGGCGGCAACCCGCCGACAGTGATGCAGTTCAACTATGGCAGGCAATTGGACGAGATCATTGAACACGGCTATGTCCGGGACATCTCGGACCTTGCGGCGCAGGGGAATTGGAATGAGCTAGTGCCGGACGCGCTGATGGATTCGATCACCGTCGATGGCAAGGTCTATGGCATCCCGGTCAACATGCATGGTCAGACCTGGTCGTGGTGGTCGCTGCCGGCGCTGGAAAAGGCCGGGGTCGAGGTGCCGGCGTCGTGGGATGCGTTCTTCCCGACACTGGACAAACTGAAGGCCGCTGGGATCATCCCCGTAGCGGTGTCGCGCGATGCCTGGACGATCGACAGCATCTGGCGGTTCATCGTCATCTCGAAAGGCGGCACTGACCTGTTCCGCAAGATTTACGTTGACCATGATGTCAGCTCTGTCAATAGTCCAGAGTTCAGGGAGTTGGTCGAAACGCTGATCCGGCTGCGCGACTATTCCGATCCCGGCGCCTCGGCGCGCAACTGGAACGATTCGACTGCACTGATCATCAACGACACAGCCGGCGTTCAGTTCATGGGCGACTGGGCAAAAGGCGAGTTTCTGAACGCGGGCGAGGTGCCGATGCAGGACTTTGCTTGCACCCCGGTCATCGGCGGAAATCAGGGCTATGTCTATGGCGGCGACATGTTCGTGGTCACCGCAAGCGAGGACCCCGAGCAGCTTAGTGCGCAGAATCTGTTCGTCGAGACGCTGATGAGCAAGCAGGTGCAGATCGACTTCAATCGCGTCAAGGGCAGCATCCCGGTGCGCTCCGACGTCGATACCGCGCAGCTGGACGCCTGCGCTCAGATCGCCATCGATCTGGTGAAAAACCCCGACAATCAGGTCGGGGACCAGCCCTTCTACAACAGCAGCGACACCATCGGGGCAATCCGGGATCTACTGGGCGCGCTTTGGTCCGATCCGAACCCCTCGGTCGATACGTTCACGCAGAATTTCGCCCAGATCATCGCGGCGGAATAAACACGAGGTTAGCCGGGGCCGGTTCGGATCCGGTTCCCCGGCTGCGATGCGTGGACAATGACGAGGAGGGTTAGAATGCTGCGGGCGCAAAGGCGTAACCTGGGGGCGACGCTAACTATCATCCCCTTTTGGGTAATTATCCTTGGCGGATATATCGGTACTATCGTCTGGACGGTTTACATCTCGCTGACCAGTTCACGGATGCTGCCTAACACGTCGTTCGTCGGACTGGATCAATACCAAAGGCTATTCGGACTGGGACGTTGGAGTTTGGCGGTGCACAATCTGGTTGTGTTCGGCCTGCTTCTGATGGCGCTGTGCCTGATCATCGGATTTCTACTGGCTGTGATGCTGGACCGCCAGATCCGCGCCGAGGGCGTGGTGCGGACGATCATCCTATATCCGCATGCGATTTCCTTCATCGTCACGGGCCTTGTTTGGCAGTGGATGCTGAACCCGACTGTCGGTATCGAGAAAGCCGTGCGCGACTTCGGCTGGAGCACCTTCGCCTTTGACTGGTTGATCCGACCCGAGATGGCGATCTATGCGCTGGTGTTGGCCGGGGTCTGGCAGGGGTCGGGGCTGATTATGGCCTTGATGCTGGCGGGGCTGCGCGGCATCGATCAGGACATCTGGAAGGCCGCGCGGATCGACGGGATCCCCACCTGGCGGGTCTATCTGTCCATCGTGATCCCGATGATGCGCCCGACCATCATCACCTGCGTAGTGCTGATGTCGCTGTCGATCGTCAAGGTTTATGATCTGGTCGTCGCGTTGACCGGTGGCGGGCCTGGCCTGTCCACTGACGTGCCGGCGAAGTTCATCATGGATTTTCTGTTCGAGCGCTCGAACATCGGACTGGCGGCTGCCGCCGCCACTACTCTGCTTGTATTCGTACTGATGATTTTCGTTCCCTGGTACTACGTTGAGTATTGCCGGGACAAGAAGGGGGCAAACTGATGCCGACGCCAGTTGCCGCAAAGGCGCATCCGAAGGGTCCCAAGCCGAAACACCTGACAGCAAGCCGGATTGGCGTCTATGCCTTCGTCCTGCTCAGCTGCGCGTTCTTTCTGATGCCGCTCTACATCATGCTGGTCACCAGCTTCAAAACGCTTGCGCAGATCCGGCTGAGTCAGATCTTCGCACTGCCCACCACCCTGACGCTCGAGCCGTGGGTTGCGGCATGGTCCTCTGCATGCACTGGATTGTCTTGCGAGGGGCTGCGGGTTGGTTTCCTCAATTCGGTGATGATCACGGTACCCTCGGTGATCCTGTCGATCCTTGCCGGGGCAATCCTTGGCTATAGCCTGTCGCTGTGGCGGCCCAAGGGGTCGAACATTCTGTTCGGGTTTTTGCTGGCCGGGGCCTTTCTGCCCTATCAGGTGTTCATCTACCCGTTGGTCCGTATCTATGCCTATCTATCGATGTACGGAACGCTGTTTAACATTGTGACGGTGCATGTTCTGTTCGGCATGCCGGTGATGACCCTGATCTTTCGCAACTATTTCGCGTCGCTGCCTGAGGAGCTGTTCAAGGCGGCGCGCGTCGATGGAGCGGGCTTCTGGCGGATCTTCTTTTCCATCATGCTGCCGCTGTCCACTCCAATCGTCATCGTCGCAGTGATCTTGCAGGTGACCGGCGTCTGGAACGACTTTCTTCTGGGGACCGTCTTTGCAGGGCAGGACAACTGGCCGATGACCGTCCAACTCAACAACATTGTCAACACGACCGAAGGCGCCCGCTCATACAACGTGGATATGGCGGCGACAATCCTGACCGCGGCGGTTCCGCTGACCGTCTATTTCCTGTCGGGGCGCTGGTTTGTCCGCGGTATTGCCGCCGGCGCAGTAAAGGGCTGAAAACATGGAAGATCAGATCACGTATGCCGCCAAGGGCATTGACGACGCCTGCGCGCAGACCAGCGTTTCGATCAAGGATGTGGTGATCCGGTTCGGGGAACTGACCGTGCTGGACCGCCTGTCGCTCGACATCGGAGAAAGTGAGTTCCTGGTGCTGCTCGGCCCGTCCGGCTGCGGCAAGTCTACCCTTCTCAACGCGATTGCGGGTTTGCTGGACGTGAGCGAGGGCGAAATCTGGATTTCGGACCGAAATGTTACCTGGGACGAGCCGAAGGATCGCGGGATCGGAATGGTATTCCAGTCCTATGCCCTCTATCCGCGGATGTCAGTTGAAGAGAACATGGGCTTTGGCTTGAAGATTTCCGGCCTGCCTAAGGCCGAGGTCAAGGCCAGGGTTGCCAAGGCAGCTAAGATTCTGCAGCTGGAACCGCTGCTCAAACGCAAGCCCGCCGAACTGTCGGGGGGACAGCGCCAGCGCGTAGCAATTGGTCGAGCCATGGTGCGCAATGTCGATGTCTTTCTTTTCGACGAGCCGCTGTCCAATCTGGATGCCAAGCTGCGGGCGGAATTGCGTGTCGAAATCAAGCGCCTGCATCAGGATCTCGAGAATACGATGATCTATGTGACCCACGACCAGATCGAGGCGATGACGCTGGCCGACCGGATCGCGGTGATGAAGGGCGGCATAATCCAGCAATTGGCCACCCCGCAAGAGATTTACAACAGGCCGCGCAACCTGTTCGTGGCCGGGTTCATCGGCTCGCCTGGGATGAATTTTCTCAGCGGTCGGCTGTCGGACAAGAACGGCGCGTTGGCGGTCACTGTCGATGGGCTCGACATTCCGATGCAATGCTATGAGTCCTCGGGCACGGCGATGCACGCCGAGCAAGAGGTCGTTCTGGGGGTGCGCCCTGAGCATATCGCGCTGGGGGAATTGCCGCCCAATGCGGCGGCCGAGGGGTGGTTCGCGCTTACCGGGGCAATCGAGATGATCGAGCCGATGGGGGCCGATACGATGGTCTGGAGCAAACTCGGCCAGCAACCCTTCACCGCCCGCGCACCCGCCGATGATCCTCATCGGCTTGGCGAGATCGCGCGGTTCTCGATCGACGTTCAGAAGGCCTCGCTGTTTGACGCCGCGAGCGGCGAGCGGATCTGACGCCCATCTGCCGGGCCCGTGCTGCGGCATCCCCCCTTTCCCCACAAGGAGGAATACCTGTGAAACTGTCGAGTTGTCTGTCCTTTCAGCTTTATTCCGCGCGGAATTTCCCGCCGCTCGCGGACCAACTGCAAACCCTCGTCAAGCTGGGATACGGTTCAGTCGAACCCTATGGCGGCCAGTATGAAGACCCCGTGGCCCTGAAGGCGGCGCTGGATGCCTCTGGCCTTAACGCGCGCAGCGGACATTTCCGGATGGATATGCTTGAGGGCGACATCACTCGAGCCATCGCGATCGCGAAGACGCTTGGCATGGAATTTATTGCCGCGCCGATCCTGGAGCCGTTGGACCGCGTCGGCGATACCGAGCACTGGCAGGCGATCGGTCGGCGCCTAGGCAAGATCGCCGAGAAGGTGAATGACGGTGGCTTGCAGTTTGCTTGGCACAATCACGAATTCGAATTCCAACGATTGGCCGACGGATCCATGCCGATCGAGCATATCTTGTCGGACCCGAGGTGAAGTTTGAGATCGACCTTGCTTGGATCGCGCGTGGCAAGGCCGATCCGGCGGAATGGATCGAGCAGTTCTCGGGGCGCATCGTCGCGTTCCACTTTAAGGATCTCGCAACAAGCGGCGAAAATCTCGATGAGGATGGCTGGGCTGATCCCGGAATGGGTATTCTGCCCTGGAAGGACCTCTGGACGAAGGCGTTCGAGGCCGGCGCGAAATTCGCCGTGGCGGAGCACGATAACCCTTCGGACTTCCTGCGCTTCGCCGGCAATGCGGCATCGGCAGCCAAAGCGCTCGCCTAACATCACCGGTTCGATCGCAGGAGAGAATTCATGACACTCAGAGTAGGCGTTGTCGGCTGCGGCAACATTTCCGACATTTACTTCAGCAACAGCGTGTTGTTCAAGGATTTCACGATTACCGCGGCATCAGATCTCCGCATGGAGGCGGCGCACGAAAAAGCCCAAAAGTACAATGTCAAGGCGGTTGCGGTCGATGAATTGCTGCGCCGCGACGACATCGACGCGATCCTCAACCTGACGATTCCCGCAGCGCATGCCGATATCGCGTTGCGGGCCCTTGACGCCGGCAAACACGTTTATGGCGAAAAACCACTTGCCACGTCGCGGGCCGAGGGCGAGGCAGTGGTGAAGCTGGCCAAAGAAAAGGGCCTTTATGTCGGGAGCGCTCCCGACACAATCCTCGGCCCTGGAATCCAGACCGCCAATACCCTGATCGAACAGGGCGTCACCGGTAAAGTCATCACCGGCACTGCAGCGGTGATGAGCCGGGGAATGGAGCATTGGCATCCCAATCCGGCCTTCTTTTTCTCCTTCGGGGGCGGCCCGGTGCTCGATATGGGACCTTACTATATCGCATCGCTTGTTGCCTTGCTGGGACCGGTCAAACGCGTGAGCGCCAGCGGAAAAATCGGTCATGCAACCCGAACCGTGACAGCCGAAGGAGCGCAGAAGGGCCAAGTCATTTGTGTCGAGGCCTTGACCACAGTGACCGCGATCCTCTCGTTCGAATCTGGAGCCGACATCATCCTGCTAGCGAGTTGGGACGTCTGGGCGCACAGCCTTCCTGCGATTGAAATCCATGGCGCGGATTGCTCTCTCAGCATTCCGGACTCCAACTTCTTTGGCGGCAACATCATGCAGTCGACGGATCGAAAGATCTGGGGCAAGACCATTGAAACGGTCGGCCTGCCGTTGGGCGGTATCAATTATCCCGCGGACGCACCACTCCACGCAAATCATCGTGGCATTGGTCTGGCTGAAATGGCCAGAGCGATCAGCGAAAAGCGGACCAATCGGCTGGATGGCGAATTCGCCCTGCACTGCCTCGATGTTCTGCTCGCAATCGTTGAATCCGCTACCGAGAACCGTCCCGCAGAGATCGTGCACCACTGTGAACGTCCAGCCAGTCTCGGCATCGCAGAGGCGCGCCAGCTTCTGGTGTGAGGGCCGGTCGGTCGGGTGCCTGCCATTCTCACCCGATACCTTGCTTCGCGTGGAAGATGCCCTCGTCAGTGGACGTGTTTCAAGGCGATCAAGTTCTGCCGCGTCGTCTGAGCCACGGTTTTGCGGCCTGGGTAATCATATTCATTGGAGGAAGACAGCTATGACTTTCGCGTCATCATCACTCGTTTCTACAGAATGGCTTGCGAAGCATCTGCACAATGAAAACATTGTCATTCTGGATGGATCGTTCAAGCTTCCCGGTGCAACGCCGCTGGCCTCGGAAGATTATGAAGCGAGGCATATTCCGGGGGCAGTCTTCTTCGATATCGATGCCATCGCCGATCATTCGACCACGCTCCCGCACATGCTGCCTTCCTCCGACGCGTTCGCCAGGTCCGTAGAAGCCCTGGGCGTTTCCAATGACAGCTTTGTCGTCGTTTATGATACGCCCGGCCTGATGTCGGCGGGGCGTGTCTGGTGGACGTTCCGGATCTTCGGGCACAGCAATGTCGCCGTCCTCGACGGCGGGCTTAGAGCCTGGCTTGCCGAAGGTCGCCCGGTCACGTCCGAAAGGACGAACGTAAAGGCTGGCAGATTCACAGCAAAGCTGAACCGGTCCGGCGTCGTCTCGAAAAGCGACGTGCTGAAGAATGTCGAAACGCGCGAGCGCCCGCTGGTCGATGCGCGCTCCGCGGCGCGTTTCGGTGCAACTGAACAGGAAGCGCGTCCGGGCCTGCGGTCTGGCCACATTCCGGGCAGCCTGAATGTTCCTTTCAACTTGATGACCGATCCAGACACCGGCCGGATGAAGTCGCCAAAGAAAATTCGATCGGTATTCGAGCAGGCGGGCTTCGCCATGTCGAGGCCCGCTATCGCCTCCTGTGGCTCGGGCGTGACCGCCTGTGCGCTGGTTTTCGGACTGCATCTGGCCGGCAAGGATGACGTTGCGGTCTACGATGGTGCCTGGGCGGAATGGGGTATCCCCGGCGATACGCCAGTTGAACCTTGCCCATGACCTGCGAGGGAGAGAGCCGATGAAGATCGCTCAGGGAAATCATGAGGCATTCCTGGCTTCGGTCCGGACGTTCATGCCGCATTCGGATATTCTCGAAGACGAGTTCTCGCGGATCACCCATGGCGCGGATGCCAGCCCCTATCGGCTTATTCCGCGCGCGGTTCTTCTTGTCGAGACGGAAGAACAGGTCGTTGGCGTGCTCGAGGCTGCGAACACTTATCATGTTCCTCTGACCTTCCGTGCCGCCGGAACCAGCCTTTCCGGACAGGGCGTTACCGATGGCATACTCGTCAAGCTTGGGCCCAACGGATGGCGACAATTCGAGGCCCGCGAAGCCGGCCATTCGGTACGCGTCGGGCCCGCGCTTATCGGCGCGCACGTTAACGCGCGGCTCGCAAGGCATGGCCGCAAGATAGGTCCGGATCCCGCCTCCATCGGCGCGGCCATGATGGGTGGCATTGCGGCCAACAATTCGAGCGGCATGTGTTGTGGCACGGAGCAGAATGCCTACAAGACCTTGAAATCCATGCGCGTCGTTCTTGCGGATGGAACCCGACTCGATACGGGCAGCGCGGAAAGCCGGGCCGCGTTCAGCCGGGACCGCAAATTGCTGTTGCAGCAGATCTCCGCACTTGCACACGAGGCGCGCACGACTCCGGGGCTTGCCGATCTCATCCGCAGAAAATATCGAATCAAGAATACCACTGGCTACTCACTGAACGCCTTGATCGATTTCGATGACCCTATTGACATACTGCAACAACTCCTCATCGGCTCGGAAGGGACGTTGGCCTTCATTAGCGAGATGACGCTTGAGACTGTGCCCGAGCCTCCCCTGAAATCTGCAGCACTGGTTCTGTTTCAGGACATGCACAGGGCCTGTGCGGCGGCCACCCGGCTCAAGACCGCGCCAGTTTCCGCCGTCGAGATGATGGATTCCGCTTCGCTCGCGTCTGTGGCCGGAAAGCCCGGCATTCCCATGAGTTTTGCCAGTCTGCCAGCCGGCACGGCGGCGCTCCTTGTGGATCTGCGGGCCACCACGTCCGAACAACTCGAGGCCCAGGCCGCTTTGGTGGGCGACCTGCTCAAGTCGTTTTCGCCGCTGGAGCCCGTCTCCTTTGCCCGTGACCCGGCCACATACGCCAACTACTGGAACGTGCGAAAGGGTCTCCTGCCATCGGTCGGCGGAACGCGCGCCACAGGCACGACGGTCATCGTCGAGGATATTGCCGTGCCGATCGAGCGCCTGGCGGACGCAGCCCTGGCGTTGCGGTCCATTTTCGATCGTCTTGAATATCGCGATGCCATCATTTTCGGCCACGCGCTCGACGGCAACATCCATTTTGTCTTCTCGCAATCATTTAACACGCCTGCGGACGTGAAGCGCTATGCCCGGCTGACGGAAGAGATTACTCAGTTGATCGCCGTTCGGTTTGAGGGGTCACTAAAGGCCGAACACGGTACCGGGCGCGCCATGGCGCCGTTTGTCGAGTTGGAATGGGGCAAGGACGCTTATGCCCTCATGTTGCGGATCAAGGCGATCTTCGATCCGAAGGGGATACTGAGCCCGGGCGTCGTCATTTCGGATAACCCGGAAATCTACCTGAAGGCCTTGAAGGCGCTGCCATCGGCGGATCCCTTGATCGACAAATGCATAGAGTGCGGCTTTTGCGAACCCGTCTGTCCGTCTCGCGCGATAACGGCAACGCCGCGACAGCGAATTGTCGCCACGCGCGCCATGGTGAATGGAACGGCCGCGACAGGCGAATTCGGAGCCCGTTACGATTATGCCGCCGTGGACACGTGTGCCGGCGATGGTCTCTGCGCGAGATCCTGCCCGGTCGGGATCGACACGGGTGAGTTGATGCGGTCCCGCCGACAGGACCGCCGCGGCGGCGCAAGCCAGAAACTCGCCTCGGCTGTGGAAGAGCATCTGGCGCTCGTCATCACGGGGGCAAAGGCCGCGCTCGGGAGTGCCGATATGGCCCACAGGATGCTCGGGTCGGACGGCATGGCAAACCTGACGGGACAATTGCGCAGGCTTTCCGGCGGCCGGCTGCCGCAATGGACCCCTTATCTCCCGACCGCCGCCACGAAAGCTCCGACGGCTTTGGACGCCGGCGCGCGCAACAGGCCGCGCATCGTGCTGTTCTCGAGTTGCGTCAACAGTACCATGGGGCCGGCGCGGAATGCTCCCGACCAGAGACCGCTCTGGCAGGTCATGCGATCGCTCCTAGACCGGGCCGGCTATGATGTCGCTCTGGTGACGTCGTCCGAAGGGCTC
Source organism: Martelella sp. AD-3 (assembly GCF_001578105.1). Classification (GTDB taxonomy): domain Bacteria; phylum Pseudomonadota; class Alphaproteobacteria; order Rhizobiales; family Rhizobiaceae; genus Martelella. Next base: position 293,464 of record NZ_CP014276.1, read on the forward strand.
TGTTGCGGCATGCCGTTTCAAAGCAAGGGCTTTCCCGTTCAGGCCGATAAGAGCGCTCGCTCGCTGGAGGCGCGGCTTCTTGAGGCCAGCAGGGGTGGCGGGGATCCCGTCGTCTCCGATACCAGCCCCTGCACCGGACAGATGGCGAAGCAATTCTCGCGCGTTCGACCTCTTGATGTGACCGAGGCGCTGGCAACGCTCGTACTTCCGAAGCTGGAAATCCGCCGCAAGGCGGAAAGCATCGCGCTTCATGCGACCTGCAGCACGCGGAAGCTGGGGCAGGACCAGATGCTTGCGACATTGGCTGCAGCCTGTGCCGAGGAGGTCGTGATTCCACAGGAGATCGAATGCTGCGGCTTTGCAGGCGATAAAGGGTTCGACAGACCGGAGCTCAATGCCAGTGCGCTTCGCACACTTCGAACCCAGCTGCCGGAGCGCTGCAATGTCGGATACTCAACCAGCAGGACGTGTGAAATCGGTCTGTCAACGCATTCCGGCAGGCACTACCAGTCGATCGCCTATCTGCTCGATTGGGCCAGTTCCGATGCGACAAGCGGAAATTGACAAATACAAGCTGTGCGGTCGCACGGACATCAGCAGAGTATCTGAACGCAACTCTTCGACAGGATTAGTGATGAAGACGATCAAGGGGCCGGGTTTGTTCCTGGCGCAGTTTGCGGGGGACGCGGCGCCGTTCAACTCGTGGGAATCGATCACGAAGTGGGCGGCCGACAGTGGATATAAGGGCGTGCAGGTCCCGACTTGGGATGGGCGGCTGTTCGATCTGGAAAAGGCCGCGAGTTCCAGGATCTATTGCGACGAGATTGTCGGCGTCGCGAAAGAGAACGGTGTCGTCATCACCGAGCTTTCGACCCATCTCCAGGGCCAGCTCGTCGCCGTGAATCCGGCTTATGACGAAGCCTTTGACGGCTTTGCGGTCGAAAGCGTGCGGGGCAATCCGAAAGCCCGGCAGCAATGGGCGGTCGATCAGGTGAAGAAGGCGCTGACGGCGTCTAAGAACCTCGGACTCACCGAGATGGCGTCCTTCTCCGGCGCGCTGTGCTGGCCCTATTTCTATCCCTGGCCGCAGCGGCCGGCGGGGCTCGCCGAGACGGCCTTCGATGAGCTGGCGCGCCGCTGGCAGCCGATTCTCGACCATGCGGAAGAATGCGGCGTAGATGTCTGCTACGAGGTCCATCCCGGCGAAGACCTCCACGATGGCGTCACGTTCGAGATATTCCTTGAGCGCGTGAAGAACCATGCCCGCGCCAACATGCTCTACGACCCGTCGCATTATGTCCTGCAATGCCTGGACTATATCGACCACATCGACATCTATCACGAGCGGATCAAGATGGTCCACGTCAAGGATGCCGAGTTCAATCCGACCGGGCGGCAGGGCGTCTATGGCGGCTATCAGTCCTGGGTGAACAGGGCCGGGCGCTTCCGCTCGCCGGGTGACGGGCAGGTGGATTTCGGCGCGATCTTCTCCAAGCTCACGGCCTATGATTTCTCTGGCTGGGCCGTCGTTGAGTGGGAATGCTGCCTGAAGCATCCCGAAGACGGCGCGCGCGCGGGAGCGGAGTTCGTCAAGAACCACATCATCCGTGTCACCGAAAAGGCCTTTGACGATTTCGCCGACGGCGGGACCGACGAGGCGGCCAACCGGGGCATGCTCGGCATCGCGTAACGAGAGAAATCGAAGGAGAGAAACATGGCCATCGAAGCCACGACGGAAACCCGTGCGCCGCGCATCCGGCTCGGCATGGTGGGCGGCGGCTCGGGGGCGTTCATCGGCGCGGTGCATCGAATCGCAGCCCGCATCGACGATCACTACGACCTCGTGGCGGGGGCTCTTTCCTCGACACCGGAAAAGTCGCGCCAGTCGGGCGCGGAACTAGGGCTTCACCCCTCACGCATCTATGACGACTTCAAGTCGATGGCGATCCGCGAGGCGCGGCTGAAGGACGGGATCGAGGCGGTGGCCATTGTCACGCCCAATCATATGCACTACCCGGCAGCGATCGAGTTCCTGAAACGCGGTATTCACGTCATCTGCGACAAGCCGCTGACCTCGAACCTTGCTGATGCCAAGAAGCTCGTGAAGGCGGCGGAATTCTCCGACGCGCTCTTCATCCTGACGCACAACTATTCGGGCTATCCAATGGTCCGGCAGGCGCGCGAAATGGTGGAGCGCGGCGATCTTGGCGAGATCCGTCTGATTCAGATGGAATATCCGCAGGATTGGCTCGCCGAACCCATTGAACAGACGGGCAACAAACAGGCCGAATGGCGGGCCGATCCGGAACGCTCCGGTGTCGGCGGGTCGACGGGCGATATCGGTACGCATGCCTATCAGCTCGGTTGCTTCATCTCAGGCCTTGAGCTCGACGAACTGGCGGCGGATGTGCACACCTTCGTTCAGGGTCGCCAACTCGATGACAATGCGCATGTCATGCTCCGCTTCAAGGGTGGTGCTAAAGGCATGCTCTGGTGCAGTCAGGTCGCGTCCGGCAGCGAGAATGCGTTGAAGGTCCGCGTCTATGGCACCAAGGGCGGGCTCGAATGGGAGCAGGAGAACCCGAATTATCTCTGGTACACGACGCTCGGCGAGCCAAAGCGGCTGCTGACGCGCGGCGGGGCTGGCGCCATGAATGTCGCGGCGCGTGTCTCGCGCACACCCGGCGGGCATCCGGAAGGATACCTCGAAGGTTTCGCCACGATCTATTCGGAAGCGGCCCGGGCCATTCAGGCCAAGCGCGACGGCAAGACGGTCGATCCTGCCGTGCTCTATCCGACCGTCGAGGATGGGCTGCGGGGCGTGACCTTCGTCACCGCCTGCATCAACTCCTCTAAGCGCAATGGCGCCTGGGTCAAAGTCTGACACCCAGACCGCTATTTGGGCAGGCCAGCCGGTTCCACTTGAATGGCGCCGTTTCGTGGTTCAGTCATCGTCCGGCCGAATAGATGCCAATGAATACCACGGCGTAGATGCTGTAATGGGCCGGGCGCTCCTCTGGTAGCCATGAAGATGGTTGTCCCTCAGAGTGACGATGTTGAAACGGGATCGGATTGTCGGCCCAAGCGTCAAGCGAGGGACACCCATGGAGTATTATGCAGGAATCGACGTCTCGTTGAAAGAAAGCAGCGTGTGCGTGGTCGACGCGACGGGAAAGTTGGTTCCGCGAGGTCAAGCGACGCTACGGCTGGGCGCTGAAGCGCGGTCATGGGCGATGGTGCGGAAACGAACCTCCCGCAATCGTCTACGTGTTTACTGAAACGCGCGCTGCCTATAACGCCGTCGAAACCCTTGAGGGATTTAGCGGGCATCTGCATGTCGGTGGCTATGCGGGATACAACCCCTTAACAAATAAAGTCCGCCCCGAAGGCCCGGTTGGGCTGATTTATTGCTGGGCTCATGTTCGCCGCCGTTTTGAAAGAGTGATCGAAAAAGACGGCTCGAGAGTAGCAAAAGCGATCAAAAAGATGATCGATGACCCTAACAATATCGAAAAAGACTATATCGGCCAATCAGCAGCTGCCCGAATCGAGGCAAGACCGAAAAATGCAAACCTCTCGTCGACAGGATTTTCCGAAAGTGCGAAAGTCTAGTCCACCAGATTCCGGGAGAAGTCCAATCTTCGCAAAGAAATCAATTATAATTTTAACCTTCGCGAAGGCCTGAAAAATTTCTCGAGAATGGACGCTTCGACTTTGACAATAACCTAGTCGAGGATTCCATCCGAAAAATAGCAATCGGTCGCAACAACTTCATGTTTTCCGGTTCTATCAAGAGCGTAGAGGTTAGGTTGGCAATGACCTCGATCTGCGAGACCTGCCGGTTAAATCACGTATCTCCAGAGCTCTATTTTGGCTGGGTGCGTGGCAGCATCAACGAGGATGTTATCAAATTACTTGAGCAGGATACCTTGTCAAAAAAGCACGAGCGAGAATTATTAAGATTCTTCCGTGGAATTGCCCCGTGGGGCGCTAGTAATCGGAATCTCAGACCGATCTTTCACCTGGCCGCCTTTGGGCGGTCGATCGTCGGTTCGACGGACGACGCTTAAGCCTGCCTTAAGGTTCCGGAACGAGCACACGTCAAACGCATTGAAGCAGGTGCTCTCGTGATCGGGTTCGCGATTATGTCCGGACATACCATAATGGCAGGTTCGCCAGGCCGTAATTTTGCAAAATGGCCCGGCGGAGTGGCCTTTTGCCGGCTGTGTCGCGTGGCTCTGACCTTCTTGACCACAGCCGTTCTTGCGAGCTGCGCGGTATTGGAAGAACGATACGCCCCGGCAACGCTTTCTAGCAGCGATACCAGACGCGCGCCGGAAACCGGGTTTTATGTTCCCGCGATTGCCCGTGCTTCCGTCAAAACAGTCGATCGCCGCCGGTCCGTGGCGTTCGAAACCACGGAAGACGTCGGAACGGTCGTGGTCGATATGGCCGCCGGTTCCCTCTATCTGGTGACAGGCGAGGGACGCGCAATGCGTTATCGCATCGAACCGCTTGAGCTCAAAGGTGCGGCGGACGGATCTGCGCGCGCTGAAAACTGGGCGGTGGGTGACCTGCAGCCGGCGCGCGGCAGCATGATCAGAATGAAAAATCCAGGAGACGCGGAAGACCTGCACCAGCGGATGTCTGCCGGCGGAAAGGTCGTGTTTTTGTCATCATCGAAGTGAATCCTGAGAGATAATCCAGCGCGAAAATCAGGGAGCTGTTTGAACCGTATAGAGCTGTCATCTGGCAGGTCTATGCGGCATTTCCCGTGCGCGTTTTTCTGAGGAGAATCCTGAAATAAAGAAATAAAAACAATAGTTTAGTATCAATTTTATGATGCAGATCAAATGCTCCCGTTCTTGGCCATGGTCAAAGATGGCGTCGGAAAACAACACGGCCGCGAAAGCGGTCAAAAAACTCCAATGCTGAAAGGAGCACCGCTGTGCAGACTATGAAAACAACAGGCGACGGGCAGTCAATCGGCCCCTCGGTCTGGCAGCTGATCGGGGCTGCGATTCTCGCCAATCGGCTTGTCATCGGATGGGTTTACTGGGGCGGCTTCTCGCGTCGTTTCATTTACGCAACACAGAAAATCGATCCGGAATCGCCCGGATATCTGGCCAACAAGCTGGTTCATGCAGCACCCGGAGTGCCGTTTGGCTTCGGAAACATCGTCCACTGGATGCTCGATCACGGGCTGCTTTTGCATATTTCCGTCATCAGCTTCAGCCTTGTTGAGCTAGTGGTCGGCGTCGGGCTTATGCTGGGTCTTGCCACGCGTTTCGTGTCGCTGATCGGCATGGGGCTTTCAGTCGTGCTGATGATCATATTCGGCTGGATGGGCACGACCTGCCTTGACGAGTGGACGATGGCGGCCTGCAGTTTTGCCATGACCTCGGTGACGCTGGTGACGGGCAGCGGGCCTTACTCGATCGACAACCTGTTCGTAAAATCCGGCCGTATTGAAAGGAAGCCCTGGCTTGCCTGGTTTACAAGCGGTCCGCTTCCCATAACGCCCAGCCGCTTTGTGACGATTACCGCGCTTTTGGGCGTTCTGTCTTTCGTCTTCACGGTGTTCTTCTATGGCTTCTTCTTCGATGGCATCTACAGCCCGCTCGGCAAGCGCTTCGACAACCTGCATCCCCGCGTCACGATGAGCGAGGGCGTGCTGACCAAGGATACGGCTTCGGTGCATGTTTATATGGATCGCGGGCCCGACACGCAGGGGGCCTACATTGTCCGTGCCACGCTTGCGGACAAGAACGGCACGGATCAGCCAGTCTTCGATTACGGCGTCGATGCGCTTACGATCAAGGACGTTCTCAATATCACGGATAACCGCTTCGCGCCTTATTCGACCTGCAAGGCGCTGGCCTACAGTGTTCGCTGCCAGCTCGGCAGCCAGGCGTTACTGAATTTTGCGGTTCCCGCAGGCGCCGATATCAACGGGGATATGGTGCTCACGCTGACCGATGTTGAAGGAAAGACCTTCACGGCGCCGCTTTCTGAGCGCTGACTTTAAGATAAAGATACACTGTTGGAATGTGGCGCGGCTGACGAGGTCGCGCCATTTCTGCATTCAGGGCGTCGATGCACATTCAGAGCGGCCTGACCGATACGCGAAAGCCCTGACCGTCGGCCGCGTTCTCGAAGGTGAGAGATGCGCCGAGACGCTTTGCTGCCATCGCGGCAATTGTCAGCCCGAGCCCCGTGCCGGATGCCTTGTTGTCGCGGCCGCGATAAAACCGGCGGGTCAGGAGATCGATATCCTCCTCCCGCACGCCCGGACCGTTATCTTCAACGGTTAGTCCATCTCCCTCAGGTGTCATGCGCCAGCGCACCTCGCCATTCGCGCCCGCGTGCTGAACCGCATTTTCCTGCAGGTTTCGAAAAATCAGATGCAGTGTTTCGGCATTTGTCTCGGCGCTGAACTGGTCCAGAGCCGGGTCGATGATCGTTTTGCCGCCTTCGGGCAGGCCTGCGATCACATCGCGCAGCACTTCACCGATAACCGTCGGCCCCCGGCTGATCTGCTCCGATCCGGCTTCGAGTCTCGCCAGTGTCAGCAACTGGCGGACCATGCGGTCGGTTCGGTCCACAGAGACAAGAATTTGCCTGAGGGCCTGATCGCGCATCGCGTCGTCTTTTGCAGCGCGCGCGACCTGCGCCTGCATGCGCAATCCAGCCAGCGGCGTTTTCAGTTCATGGGCCGCAAAGGCCGTCAGCTCACGCTCATGTCTGCGTGCTGCATCCACCTTGCCGAACAGGCCGTTGAGCGCATCCACCAGAGGCCGGACCTCGGACGGGGCGTCTTCGGCGTCAATCGCGCGCATGTCCTCGCCATCGCGGGCGGTAATGTCGCCGGCCATGCGGTTCAGCGGACGAAGGCCGCGCCCGAGGCTGAACCAGATCAGAAAGCCGAACACCGGAAGCACCAGCGCTGCGGGGATCAGCAGCCCCGCGACCAGATCGCGGACGAGGCGGTCGCGAAGGCCGACGCGGTCGCCGACGACCACCCGCACGCCCTTCTCGGGGTCGATGATGGTATAGACCCGCCACGCCTCGCCATTCACCTCGCGATCGCCGAAACCCTCCTCATTGAGCGCGATGCTCTCATCCGGTGCCCCGCTGGAGCGGGCCACAAGATTTCCGTCGAGCGACCAGATCTGACACGACAATTGTTTCTCATAATCAATCGGGGTGAATGCTCCGTTCTCCCGCGCTGCATCAATATTGCTGCCGGAGACCAGCGAGTGAACCATGCGGGCGGCCTCCTGAAGCCGGGTATCGAGCACATGCTGAACCTCGAAGCGGCTCCAGCTCGAAATCCAGATCACCGCGGCAACCCAGATGATGCCGGACGCGACGACAAGCAGAATGAAAAGACGGCGACGCAGGGAATTCATCGGTCTGGCCTCATGCGGTAACCAAGCCCGCGCACGGTTTCGATGCTGGTTTTGCCGATCTTGGCGCGCAGATTGTGGATGTGGACTTCGATGGCATTGCTTTCGACTTCTTCCTGCCAGCCATAGAGCCGGTCTTCCAGTTGCTGCCGGGAGCGGATAACACCCGGGCGCTCCATCAGCGCCATCAGGATCGCGAATTCGCGGCGCGACAGGACAATCTCCCGGCCTTCCACGGTCGCCAGCATCTTCGAAGGGTCGAGCGCCACGCCATTGGTGGTCAACACCGGCTCGGCCTGTCCGTGGCCGCGGCGCGTGACCGCGCGCAGGCGCGCCGCAAGCTCGTCCAGATCGAAGGGCTTGCCGATATAGTCATCGGCGCCGACATCGAGACCGCGAATCCGGTCCTCTGTTTCATCGAGCGCGGTCAGCATCAGCACGGGCGTCCGGTTCCCGGCCTGTCTGACATCCGCCAGCAGGTCGAGCCCGGAGCCGTCCGGCAGCATCAGGTCGAGGATGATCGCATCGTATGCACCGGCCTTTATGGCCGCAAGGGCGTCGGCGCAGGTCGCCACGGCGTCGACGGTGTAGCCGTTGAGCCTGAGGCCGACAGCAAGGCCATCGGCCAGAACCGGATCATCCTCAATCACGAGTATGCGCATGGACTGTCTTTCCGTTTGAACGCGCCCGTTGTTTTCCCGCCAACTTAAGGCTGACTTAAGCTGGCGGGATGATCTGACGCGCTGCTTTGATAATCAGGAATCGCAAATGGCTGCAATGATCCGGTTTCCGTTCTCCTGTTTCGTCGCCGTCCTGCTGCTTGTCGGCATGGCGTGCACCGCCTTCGCGCAGATGCCGCCGCCCGCCGACGACGTCTTCCGGCTTCAGGCCGCCCGCGACGGCAGCGGCACGGTAACGCTCGACTGGACGATCGCGCCGGGCACCTATCTCTATCGAGATAGCATCAAGGCAAGCGAGGGCGGGGAACCGGTTCCGCTCGCCTTGCCCGACGGCGTTCAAAAGGACGATCCGAATTTCGGCCATGTGGACGTCTATCACAACCATGTGGAGGCCGCGCTTCCGCAAGGGCTTGAAGCCGACAGGCTGACGGTGCGCTATCAGGGCTGCGCCGAACAGGGCATCTGCTATCCGCCGGTCGAAAAGACGATCGATATGGCGAGCCTTTCGATATCGGGGAGCGGCAACCGGCTGAGCGCCACCGCCACCCGATCCGGCCCGTGGCAAACGGCTTCAACTATTCGTCCTGCCGCTCTGGACACGAATGCTGCGGAAACCGGGCCGGACGAGACCGGGCGCGCAGCATCCTATCTCAACGGCAATGTATTCTTGATGGCGGCGGGCTTTCTCGGCTTCGGCCTTTTGTTGTCTCTGACCCCGTGCGTCTTCCCGATGGTCCCGATCCTGTCGGCCACTCTGGCCGGCGCAGGTACGAAGCTTTCCGCCGGACGCGGGTTCATCCTGTCGCTTTCCTATGTGCTGGCCATGGCCGCCGCCTATGCTCTGGTCGGTCTGGTCGCCGGTCTGTCGGGCGCCAATCTTCAGGCGGCACTCCAGACGCCCTGGGCACTCGGCCTTTCGGCGGCCGTGTTCATCGTGCTCGCGCTTGGCATGTTCGGCCTCTTCGAGCTTCAGTTGCCATCAGCGCTCACATCCCGTCTGGCCGGTCGCGGGCATGGCGGCTCCGTGGCGGGGGCCGCGGTTTTGGGCTTCGGCTCCGCGCTCATCATCGGGCCCTGCGTTACCCCGCCGCTGGCCGCAGCGATGCTTTATGCGATCAATACGGGCGAGGCCGCCAAGGGGGCTGCAGCACTCTTTGCCCTCGGTCTCGGCATGGGGTTGCCGCTGGTCGCCTTCGGCACCTTCGGCGCGCGTATCCTGCCGAAATCCGGCCCCTGGCTTGTGGCGATCCGTCAGGCCTTCGGCGTCGTGTTTCTGGGCGTGGCCGTGATGCTCGTCGCGCGGCTTCTGCCACCGCCCGCCGCGCTTGCCCTTTGGGGCGCGACGGCCATCGGCCTCGCCGTCTTCGCCGGCGCCTTCGACCGTCTTTCCGCCGGAAGCGGCTGGGGGCAACGCGCAGCAAAGGCCGGCGGCCTCGTGACGTTCATCGCCGGCGCGGTCATGCTTGTCGGCGCGGCCGCCGGCCAGCGCGACCCGCTCAAGCCGTTGGCGTTTCTGGCCAGCGGTCCGCAACCCAGCCATCAGGTCGCTGAAACGCGGGTCACCGCGTCAGCGGCGTTCGACGAAGCGCTTGCCGGCGCCGGCCAAACGCCGGTGCTGGTCTCGTTCACCGCGGACTGGTGCACGATCTGCAAGTCCAACGAGAAGATCATGGCCGAACCGGCGATTGCCGCGCGCCTTCAGGACGTTTCCATGATCACGGTCGACGTCACCCGCCAGAATGGCGACGCGCGGGCGCTGATGGACCGGTTTTCCGTCGTCGGTCCGCCGACGCTTTTTCTGGTCGATCGCGACGGTCGGGAGATCGGCAATTCGCGGATCACCGGCGCCATCACCCCGGAGACCATTTCACAGAACCTGTCCCGGGCCGGTGCCTGAGGACCAATCAAGGAGACAGACATGAAGCGCAGGACCGTCCTGGCCGCTGCCGCGCTGGCGGCGTTCACTCTTGCCGGCGGCATGCCCGCAATGGCCCAGACTATTGACGTCAATGCCATTTTGCACGATCCCGACGCGCCCGAGGCGGGCAATCCCGAGGGCGACGTCACCATCGTCGCCTTCCTCGATTACAACTGCCCCTTCTGCAAGACATCGGCCCCGGACCTCGACCGCATCGTCGAGGAGGATGGCAATATCCGGCTCGTCTACAAGGACTGGCCGGTGCTTTCGGAGGCTTCTGTTTATGGCGCGCAACTGGCGCTCGCGGCCAAGTTTCAGGGCAAGTATGAAGAGGTTCATCATGCCCTGATGGGCGTTCCGGGCCACAAGGTTACCGAGGCGCAGATGCTCGAAGCCGTGCGCGCCACCAGTGTGGACATGCAGCAATTGCAGGACGATGTGACCGGCCACCACGCCGAGATCGCGGCGCTTCTGGGGCGCACGATGGAGCAGGGCGATGCGCTTGGCCTGATTTCGACGCCGACCTATCTGATCGGCCCGATGATGACGACGACGCTCGACTATGACGGCTTCAAGGAATCGGTGGCGGAGGCCAGACGGCGTCACGCTGCCGGGGAGCGCGTCGAATGAGAAACCTCCCCATCAAGTTCCTTCCGGTTGTTGTCGTCACCGCGCTCTCGGCCTGTGCGTCGACCGGCGCTCCCCCGCAGCCGCCCGCGCCGAAGCCGGTGCTTGAGGATGCGCGCTACGCCGCCGTCACCGACGAGCCGTTCAATGTGCCGGCCGTCAATCTGAGGCAGTTCGATCCCGAATTCCGGCGTCAGGTCGTCGACGATCCGACCGGCGAGCAGCCGGGCACGCTTGTCGTCGATCCCGAAAACCGGTTCCTCTATCTCGTCATGGCGGATGGCAAGGCCATGCGCTACGGCGTCGGCGTGGGGCGCGCGGGCATGGCATGGTCCGGCACGGCCAATGTCGCCTACAAGCGCGAATGGCCGACATGGACACCGACGCAGAACATGATCAAGCGCGATCCCGACACCTATCAAAAATGGGCGGGCGGCATGGAAGGCGGACCGACGAATCCGCTCGGCGCCCGCGCGCTCTACCTGTTCGAGGACGGCAAGGACACGCTTTACCGTATCCATGGCACCAACGAACCGTGGTCGATCGGTCAGGCAATGTCGTCGGGCTGTATCCGGATGATGAACCAGGACGTCATGGACCTCTATCGCCGCGTCCCGGACGGCGCAAAGGTCGTCGTTCTGCCCGCCACGGGGCAGGGGGGACCGGCTGTCGGCGCAGAAAACAACCAGAGCAATGGTGACCGGTTGAAGAGTGCAAATCCTGTCTGAGCGGGCAGAGATATGTCAATGACCCGCAGTGATACTTCGAATTTGGCGACGCAATGCCAAGACGGAACAAGTATCAAAATTGCAGAAGGTCGGAGCGAAAAACGTCCCGACTGTCATTCGTCGCGGCACCCGGACCCGACACGCTTTAAATATTTCAAAGACTTATTGTGCCGATCGGCGTCGACCCCCTATGCCGATTTTCGCGCCTGATATTATTTCGCTGGGCGAGGCGCGTGACAAAGCCTCCCTCGAGGGATGTCTTGAGGCCAGTCTGACCGGCCACCTGGTGTACACCACCACGCATGCCGGTTCGGTGACGGAAGGCTTGCGGCGAATGGTTGTGAACTTTCCGGCCGAAGAACGCGATGCGCGCGCGTTCGACCTGATCACGTCGCTCCAACTCTTCGCGACTGGCCCAAGGTTGTGAGCTGTCTGATGCAGGAGCAGGCCGACCGCGTTCTTGCCCGCTCCATGCATGACGCAGCACAGCAGAAAGTTGATGAGGGTAAAGTGTCCTATGACGGCGTCAGGCGATTGCTGCCGCGTCCGGTCTTCACGAAGAAGGAAGACATGAAAATTCCCAGGTACCTTCGCCCTGTCAGGGACCGGAAGAACTATGAGGCCGGCGTCGGAGAACGTGCTGTTCGACAGCTAGTCTGTTGGCCAATCATCTTGCTTCTATGCTTGCCGGCCGCGGCCGTGATGCCGCAATCCGAAATGGCCCTTGGTTTTACCGTAGTCAGTTGGAAAATTTGGTATAATATCTATATTTCATATTATTCAACTTTTGAGTTGAGCCATGTCCCAGCGAGAAGACCACACTGACTCTGCACCAACATCCTCAGATCATCCGGTGCCAAACATGGCACGCCGGAAAGCCATCGGCACCTTGGGCCGAACCATTGCGGCGCTTGCTGTAGCAACCGTGGCCGACCTGCCTGGCAAGGCGGGCGCCAGCACACTGGGCGGGCAGCGTATCGACGATGGACAGCCTGTCGTGTTGAGCAAGCAACGTTTGGATACCTTGGCCCAGCAGTTCTACACAGTTTTCAATGAAGGCGAGGTTCTCCCCTCTTTTTCGGAGGGGGATCACGCAGCGCGTTATGATATCGAACTGCGGCGCATCACGACTTATACGCATATTCCCGAGACCGGTGAGCGGATCAAGGTCAGCGGCTTGCTCGCCACACCGTCTGGGCTGCGCGGCCCGCTACCGGTGGTATCCTGGCAGCACGGCACCATCTTGTCCTTCGACCAGGTGCCGTCCAATCTCATGCGCCTTGCAGACCCGCAGTACAAGCTCCAGGACGGTGTCGACTCGCTTGAAACCCTTTTCAACCTGCACCGGTTGGCAGCGCAAGGCTACGTCGTGATTGCAGCGGACTATCTGGGCAAGGGACCGTATCGAGACGGTCGCAACGAAGCCTATGCCGTGCGCGCTGCGACGGTACAGTGCTGTCATGACGTGCTTGATGCCGGCATGTCCATGCTTGAGCCACTAGGCATCCACCCCTCGAGTTTGTTGCTCAATGGATGGTCTCAGGGAGCGCTCAACTCCCAATGGTTGGGTTTGGAGCTGCACCGACGGGGTATACGCGTAGATGCAGTGGCCGCAGCGAGTCCATTCAACAATCTGCCAGATTCGCTGCGCTACTGGTGCGGCAACCTGAATTTCTCGTCATCGGGGACGGAACCATATCCGGCAGTGCCGGCGTGGATGACCCCTTGCCTGGTGATCCTACTGGGCAGCTATCGCACCTACTACAAAGTGCCGGACCTGTTCGATACAGCTATCCGCTCCGAACACCGCGCATTCGCAGAAGCCTACTGGCACGACTACGTGCTCGACGCACAGATGCAGGATGACATGCCGACGGCGTCTGCGTTTTTTGTCGACGGTTTTTTTGAGCGGTTCACTGCGCCGAGCAACACGAGCTTCCTCTCCCATCTGGCACGCAACAGCACGATTTACACGCAATTCGAAATGCCAGTCTCTTTCTACTTCGGCACTGCCGACGAAGCTCTGCCTCCACAACTGGTTCAGATGGCGTTGGCTGCTGGCGGACGTAACATGAGGGGGGGCCAGGTTCAGAATGCCAGCCACCGCGCAACATTTCTGTCCAGCCTGTATGGTGGCGGTGATGCAATGGGGCACGCAGAGACAGTTCCGGAATGGTTTGACGGCATTCGTAAGTCCAAATAGTCGCTTTATTGGCGACGATAAAGGCAGGCTCTTCGGAAGCCAGAGCGTGGATTTGATTGCCGATTTTGTATAGGTATGGTCCGCTTTTAAGGCTAGGTTTCAGCTTGAATCTCTTGTTGCGGCTGATTTCTCTCTGACCACTTTTCGCCGCCGTTTCATCAGTCACTCACCGGGATCACGGTCGTCCTGCTGTCACGATCGTCAAGCTGAAGAGCGAGCAATGCGGACAGGGCGGCCGCCTGTCGCCGTTCAGCACGTTTGCCTGCAACCTGATCGAGGGTCTCGGCAGCATCAACGGCGTCAGCCGTATCAATGGCTGGAACGCAAGGGCCGCACGATCACCCTGTCCGCCATCGCAACGCCCAATATCGGCTCGTTCGACCTGCCGGTCGATTCCTACCGCGATCGCGTCTACGGCAGCACGAAGGATGACATCCGCTTTGTGATGGTTCGAGACTGATTTCGATTGGCAAGCCCAAAAAAGCCGTCTCAAGCGGCCTTGCGCAGATCCGTATCGAAGGCGCCCTCAACCTGTCGGCAGTCGTTCTTATCAGCGTCCGCGAACATGCTGTCCCTGCGGCAGACGACAGCCGAGAAGCGGCCTTGAGCGGCGGCGGCTCCCTCTTCCAAAGAAAGCGCATCAAAGACGATCTCGGGGGGCGTCCCGCTATCTTCGCTGAGGTAGAAAGGTTCGCTCATCCCGTCCGGCCACCAGGAAACCGACACATCCATGATGGAGGACGACGCATCGCCACCCATCAGCGAAACCTCGATCGTCAGGACGTCGCGCATAATGCTCTCGGCCTCGGGGTTGTGTGCCTGGATGGAAATGGACGTCACCGGCCCCATGGATCGGAATTCAGCCGTCGACGTCCCCTCTGATGGGATATCGAGCGTTTCCCCCGGATAGGGCGTGCCATCGATGGTGGCATCGACCGTGCCGACCGGCGTTCTTGCGATTTGAGCCTGTGCGGGCTGGACCAGGCAGAGGACGAGGCCGAAGGTTGCCAGGCGAGGCGCTTGGATCAAGTTCATTGAGTGGGTCCTTTCATGCACTTATGGATACGACCAGCCGTCGTGTTCGATGCGCAAGGGTGCTTCGGGCCGCGTGGGGCGGGGAGAATCTTCTCGACGTCCACCACTTCCTCTTGTTCCTCATACGCTCCGCCATTTCCGAACAGGATGTCATCGTCGAAATCGGCGATCAGGTAGGAGCCTCCCCGTAAAATGTTCCGCGCGGGGCCATCGAATCAATTCAACGTGCCAATGTGAACCCCGTTTGCGGGTTTACGGCCTAAGGGCTACACGTCAGCAAAAGTGCGTCAGAACCAACTCTCGGTGGAAACGGCGGGTCAGTTCTCAGTGGCAATCAACAAAGAGACGCTGCGACGTCGGATCGTTTCGAGCTGTTGCCAACCTGATCAGCGCGGTGCATTCGGGCAACGGCGGCGGGCTTCGGCCCGGTTTTCGTTGAAGTCACCGATGAAACCTTCAATGCCGCGTGCGAAACGTGCCAAAGAGCTCCGGCTTCTGGTGTGGCCTGCACAATTTTCATCGCTGAAAGGACGGTTCGTCATAACATAATCCTCACTATAGTCGTTAATTTGTACGAACCAATATACGTCCAACAAAGATGGACGAGCTACCGCTGTATCCGCATCGTTTCTATGCGCCTAGCGCATCACTCAGGGCGTGGAACGCAAGATTCCGGTTAAAAGTGAGAGTTTCGGATATTCCGACGTAACTTTTCGATGTTGGCCATGCAAACAGCGCATGCCTTCTCGGCGCAGATTATACGTACCTCTGAGACCAATACCGAGGCCGCCCAAGCCAGTGCGCGAAAGCGCCAGCACATTCCTGGCTTACGTGGCTGACCACAGCACTGCATCTTTTCTCCTACAGATACGATGCCTTTGCCGCGCCTGAGGCGGCAACCAACGCCTTGTGCAGCCTGAAGTCCTCTAAAAGCCGCATTTCACCTTTTGTCCGTCTCCCAAAAAGCGGCATGCCAAGGGACAGATACCACGCGTTCGCTTCGGGGCAATCTTCGCCGAAATGACAAATCTCAACTGATACAATCACTTATTTGATTACTAATTCAAAAATATCTACTATTGATCATTTTATATCTTGTCGAACCACGGGAAAGTGAGTAAGCATCAATGCTAACACGTAGCAGCACAATCACTGCGAACGATGTGAGCTGCAGAAGCCTTGCCAGCTTTCGGCGAAATGCAGTTTTGCGCAGCTGCCTTTCAAAGAGCGCTCTTAGGGCTTTCTGCCGTGTCCGGGACACTGCGATGCTGCGGCTCAGACCAGACTTAGGCGCGGGGCAGTGGCCTTGAAGAAGGTGCGCTTCCTGCAGCAAGGAAAGACAAATGACCAAGGCACTCGAAAGCGCGCACGACCACCACACAGGCATCTGGCCTGTTATGCTGACCCCGTTTACCGAGAACCTCGAAATCGACTGGGCGTCGCTTGAAAATCTGATCGACTGGTATCTGGCGGCCGGCGTTCACGGTCTTTTCGCCAACTGCCAGTCGAGCGAGATGTTCTTTCTGAGCGATGCCGAATCGGAAAAGCTGACCCGTTTCGTCGTCGACTATGTTGATGGCCGTGCGCCGGTTGTTGCGTCGGGCCACACCGGCAATGCGCCCGGCCATCAAGCAGAGCAACTGCAGGCGATTGCTGAATGCGGCGTTGACAGCGTCATCATGATCTCCAATCGGCTGGCCGCTCAGGATCAATCCGATACCATAGTCCTGGAAAATCTCGCTGCTCTGACAGAAAAGCTGCCGACCAATGTCGGCCTTGGCGTTTATGAGTGCCCCTACCCCTATAAACGCCTCTTGAGCGAAGAAGCCGTATCATGGGCCGCGAAGTCCGGTCGCTTCACTTTTCTCAAAGATACCTGCTGCAACATCGAGATGCTGCGCCGACGCGCCGAACTGGCTAAGGGAAGCCGGCTGCATATCGCCAACGCCAATGCCCAGACGCTCCTGGAGAGCATGAAAGCAGGCTGCCATGGCTACAGCGGCGTGATGGCAAACTTCCATCCTGCACTTTATGTCTGGCTGTTTGAAAAATGGCAGAAAGAGCCCGAAAAAGCGGAGATTCTGTCCAAATTCCTGTCGCTGGCCGCCCTGACAGAAAGCATGAGTTACCCAGCCTGCGCCAAGGATTTTCAGAAAGCCGTCGGCAATTTTGCATCAGTGAAATGCCGTTCGCTGACCACCGGCAGCTACTTCGACAATCATGTCTCGTCGACAGTTTCGCAGATGATTGCTCTCGGAGACTGGCTGAGCCAGACGCTTGAACTCGGCCTTCCCGCAACGGCTTCTCAACCGGAAAGCCGGGTTGCGGCCGAGTAGACTGAACGACCACTGTTATCGAAGAGGAGGAGACCTTGTCGATGATGAATGTAAAGCTACAGACAAAAACCTTTATCGTTCCGCCAGACCATACCCTGTTTCGGAACTGCCACGCTTCCACTGTTATTGTCCTCCCAGACAATACCCGGCTCACCGCCTTTTTCGGCGGTGAGCGCGAAGGCGAAGGCGATGTCGCCATCTGGACCGTGCGCGGAGACGGCGAAAGCTGGGAAACCCCCCGCCGCCTCTTTGCCGAGGACGGCCTTGCGCACTGGAATCCGGTTCTCCTCAACGAAGGCAATACGGTCTGGCTATTCTACAAGGTCGGCCCGACGGTCCACACATGGACGACGCGCTGGAGCCTCTCGCATGATGGCGGACTGACATGGTCAAAGCCAACTGAGCTGGTTCCCGGTGACAGCGGACCGCGAGGCCCGGTGAAGAACAAGCTTCTTGTGATGTCCAATGGTGAATGGCTGGCTCCGGCTTCGGTTGAAACCGAAGAGATCTGGGATGCATTCGCGGATATTTCCGCAGACGAAGGCGAAAGCTGGACCCGCTGCGATGTTCCCTTCACCCACCACAGCAATAGTGACCCGCACGATAATGGCGGCGTCTGGGGCGGGCTGGCCGAAAACGCTTTGTGGGAAACCGATCCGCAGAAGGTTTTCAGATGGGATGGGGTGATCCAGCCAAGCGCGTGGGAATCGGCTCCGGGCAAAATCCATATGCTGATGCGCTCGACCCGCGGTCACCTTTACAGAACAGATTCCGATGATTTCGGCCGGACATGGTCTGAGGCCTATCCGACCGGAACCGTCAATAACAATTCCGGCATCGATGTTGCCGAAACCGGCGGCGTACTTGCGCTTGCCTATAACCCGAATGGCGGCAACTGGGGCCGTCGTACGCCTCTTTCCCTGGCGCTTTCAAATGATAATGCCAAAACTTTTCAACGAGTTATCGACCTCGAGACTGAAGAGGGCGAGTTCTCGTATCCGGCAATCATTGCCAGAGGCAAAGAGCTTCACCTGACTTACACACACAACCGTAAGTCAATCGTCTACTGCCATTTGACACTGGAGGATGGCTCGTTTTCCGGTCTGCAAAAGAGATAGACAGACCGGGAATAACCAGCACAACAAGGGAGTTGAGAATGCTGAAAGCAATTGGACTGGCGCTTTGTGGCGTACTGGCTTTGGCCAGCGTGCAGGCCACAGCGCAGGAGCTGACTTATCCGAAGAAGAACATCACCGTCATCATCCCGAAGAATCCGGGTGGCGGCACGGATACCTCAGCCCGCCTGACACTGGAGTATGCCAAGAAATACCTGCCGGAAGGCGTGATTTTCGTTCCGGAAAACAAGCCCGCTGGCAACGGCGTGACGGGCCTGATCGAGGCTGCCCGCGCAAAGCCCGATGGGCAGACACTGGTCATGACCACCGTTGAACTGGCTATGTTCCCGCATCAGAACAAGTCGCCGGTCAACTACGAGAACTTCACCGGTCTTTATGCACCGATCGCCGACCCGGCTTCTCTGGTTGTCAACGCCGACAGCCCGTACAAGACGCTGGAGGATTTCGTCGAAGCTGCCAAGGAAAACCCGGGGAAAATCCAGGTTGCCAACTCCGGAACGGGCGCGATCTATGATCTTGCCACGATCAACATGGAACAGCAGCTGGGTATCGACCTGAAGCGGATTCCGTATTCTGAAGGCATTGGCCCGGCAATCGCCGCGCTCGTTGGCGGTCATGTTGACGCCGTTGTCACCACACCGGGTGCAGCCAAGCCGCAGATCGATGCCGGTGCACTGCGTATGCTCGGCGTCATGGATTCCAAGCGTTTTGCGCTGTTCCCCGATGTTCCCACCTTCAATGAAGTTCTGGGCGCAGGTACAGATACGCAGCTGCGTGCATGGGCAGCCATTGCAGGCCCGGCCAACATGCCGGCAGACGTCAAAGGTCAGCTGATCGAAGTCTTCAAGGCAGTTGCTGCGGATCCTGACTTCCAGCAGGCCATGAAAAACCAGGGCATCATGCCCAGCACACTGGTTGGTGATGAAGTTCAGGACATGATGAAGCGTGACGATGAAATGTACGCCAAGCTCATCGAAGACTCCAAAAATTCCCAGTAAGCAATGATTGTTGCGCTCAACCGCGGCCCTGAAAATTCAGGGCCGCGGCCCCGGGCGGGGAGGAAAGCAATGAAAAAATACAATGTTCTGGTGGCTGCCGTTTCCATTCTTTTTGGCCTTGGCATCTTCTGGTTCTCCCGTGGTCTTTCGACGATGTCACCGGATGGTGTTCCCGGAGAAGCCTTCTGGCCACACATGATCGCCTGGCTTCTGATCGGCCTCGGTCTTCTTCAACTGATTGAGGTTCTTGCCTTTCCCGCTATCAATGCAGGTCGCGAGGTCATTCTTGGCGCTCCGGGAAATCTTTTGGCCTATCTTGCCGCAGCCGTTGCCTTTGGTTTTGCAACGCTGATGGTATGGGCAGGTTTTGTGATTGCAGGCATCATCATGATGCCGATCATCATGCTGATCATGGGTGAACGACGCCCGCTGATTATCGGGGTTACAACCGCCGCCGCCATCGGCGTCATCTGGTTCTTCTTCGTTCACATCTTCAACATTTCGCTGCCGGCCCCGGCATTTCTGGAATAGCGCCGGGAAGGAACCAAGATCATGCATGATATTATTCAAGCTGCAGGCATTGTTTTCAGCTATCAGGCGCTTCTGATCGTATTTATGGGCACGCTTGCCGGCATTCTCATTGGTTCGCTGCCGGGCCTGACTGTGAACATGGGCATCGCTCTGCTGATGCCGCTGACATTCTCCTTCCAGGGGTTGGAAGGTATCCTGATGCTGCTCGGCGTCTATTGCGGCGCCATTTATGGCGGCTCGATCAGCGCCATCCTGATCAATACACCCGGAACACCCGCATCCGCCGCAACGGTGCTGGATGGTTACCCAATGACGCTGAAGGGGGAGGCTGGAAGGGCTTTGGGCCTTTCAACCGCAAGCTCGATGTTTGGCGGTCTTTTCAGCGCGATTGCGCTCATCATCATTGCGCCGCAGCTTGCAAGGGTCGCCACAGGACTGGCTGCTCCGGATTATTTCGCGCTCGGCGTCTTCGGGATATCCATCATCACCTCGGTTTCCTCCCAATCGGTTATCAAGGGCCTGATGGGCGGCTGCATCGGACTGTTTATCGCTACGATTGGCCTTGATCCGATGACCGCAGGCATGCGCTTCACATTCGATTCCTTCTACCTGATGGGTGGTATTTCCTTCGTCCCGGTTCTTGTCGGCCTGTTTGCTTTCTCGCAGGCCCTTCTGGGGATCGAGGAAAACTGGAAGGAGATCCGCGAAAATGCTCCAGCCCGCCCGAAAACGAAAATCACCCGCGTTCTGCCGACATGGGCCGACTTCCGTCGCGTTCTGCCGACCTATATCCGGTCCTCCGCGATTGGTACTGCCATCGGCTCGATCCCGGGCACAGGCGGCGATATTGCTTCCTTCATCTCTTATACGGAAGCCAAGCGCTGGTCGAAGCATCCGGAAGAATTCGGCAAAGGCTCGATCGAAGGGGTTTCCGCACCTGAAGCCGGAGCCAACTCGGTTGCCGGTGGTGCCATGGTGCCCCTGATGACGCTTGGTATTCCAGGCGATGGCGCAACAGCCATTATGATGGGCGCCTTCATGGTGCAGGGTCTCCAGCTTGGTCCGCTGCTGTTCACAGAGCACCCGGTTGAGGTCAACACGATCTTCATCGGCCTTCTGGTCGCCAACCTGATGATGGGGCTACTGGGTTTCTCCTCGATCCGCCTGTTCACCCGCGTCATGTCAGTTCCCCGTAAGCTGCTGGTTCCGATTATTCTGGTGCTCTGCACCGTTGGCGCCTATTCAGTGAATAATACGATGACCGATGTGTTCGTCATGATGATTGCAGGGGTCTGCGCCTACGTCATGCTGAAGCTCGACTTCTCGATGTCGCCGGTCATCATCGGCATTATTCTCGGGCCCATGGTTGAAGGCAATCTGCGGCGTTCGCTGATCATGTCCGATGGCGATTTCTCGATCTTTGCGACCAGCCCGGTCTGTGCAATTTTCCTGGTCATTGCGCTTCTGACCCTGACGATCCCGGTCATAGGCCCGAAGATCAAGGCGCGCCGTCAGGCTCGCAAGGCAGCCGAAGACGGTTTAAGCGCGTAGAACGCGACACATCAGACCCGAACAAAAAAGCCGGCGGGAAACTGCCGGTCTTGTTGTCCGGGTAAGTGCGGCATCAAATGGAAAAGCTAGCGCATCGGCCCGAAAATCGGAATCGATTTTCGGAAAGCACGATGCGTAGATTCAATAGGTTAGATGTGGGC